>NZ_CBDRIY010000022.1:0-94844 GCF_965344335.1 Nocardiopsis eucommiae | reverse complement strand
CCGCCCCCAGAGGCGCGTCAGCGCACTTCGTTCAGGTCCAACAGGTCCACGCGGACGTACCGGCCGCCTGCGAGGGAGCCGACGACCGTCCGGAGTGCCTTGGCGGTCCGGCCGTTGCGGCCGATGACCTTGCCGAGGTCGTCCGGGTGGACCCGGACCTCCAGGACCTTGCCCTTGCGGAGCCGCTTGGCTCTCACCTGGACGTCGTCGGAGTTCGAGACGATCCCCTTCACGAGGTGCTCAAGCGCCTCTTCCAGCACGATTAGGCCTCGCCCTCGGACTTCTTCTCAGCCTCGGCGGTCTCGGCGGGCTTGTCGGCCGCCTTGTCCGTCTTCTTCTCGGCCTTCTTGGTCTTCTTCTCCTGACCGGGAAGGACGAGCTCCTTCAGCGCGGCCTGGAAGGCGGCTTCCTGGGCCTCGGGGTCCTTGGCCTCGGCGACCTGGAGCGGAGCCGGGGCGGCGAGGCCCTTGAACTTCTGCCAGTCGCCGGTCTTGCGCAGGAGGACCTTCACCGCGTCGGTCGGCTGGGCGCCGACGGACAGCCAGTACTGGGCCCGCTCGGAGTCGACCTCGATGAGGCTCGGGTGCTCCTTGGGGTGGTACTTGCCGATCTCCTCGATCGCCTTGCCGTCACGCTTGTTGCGGGCGTCGGCGACGATGACACGGTACTGGGGCGTACGGATCTTGCCCATACGCTTGAGCTTCAGTTTGACAGCCACTGGAGTGGTCTTCTCCCGTATAACGGTGTTAGCGCCTGATGGGCGACCCACGTGGGGTTGTGGAACCCGTCGAGGCATGACGTGGGCGGCGGGCTAGTTAGAGGGCTGACCCGGCCACCGTTAGTCGACTACTCATTGTGCCAGACGCGGACGTGTTCCTTGGACAGGACACCACGGTGCGCGCGGCCCGGTTCGGGAACGACCGCGGCCCGCCGGGAATCTCCCCGGCGGGCCGTGGTGGGTGTCACCGTCGCGGTGTCGAACCGCTACTTCTTCGGCAGCTTGAAGTTGGACAGGTCCGGCATGTTCGGGCCACCGAAACCGGGCGGGAGGGTGGGCTGGCCGCCGCCACCGCCGCCGAGGCCCGGGGGCAGCTGGGGCATCTCCTGGCCGCCCTCCTCCTGGCGCCGCTTGCGCTCGGCCTCGCGGTCGGCCTCCTGCTGGCGGGCCTTCATCGGGTTGCCGCTGCGCTGCTTGCCCTTCTTCGCCTTCTTGGCCTGGGCCTTGGCCTTCTTCTTGTTGCCGCCCACGCCCGGCATGCCGGGCATCCCCGGCATACCGCCGCCGCTCTTCATCTTGCGCATCATCTTCTGCGCCTCGAAGAAGCGGGTGACCAGGCCGTTGACGTCGCTGACCTGCGTACCGGAACCGTTGGCGATGCGCAGTCGGCGGGAGCCGTTGATCATCTTCGGGTTGGCGCGCTCGCCGGGGGTCATCGACTGGATGATGGCCTGGATGCGGTCCAGGTCCTTGTCGTCGATGCCGTCGATCTGCTCGCGCATCTGCCCCATGCCGGGCATCATGCCGAGCAGGTTGCCGATCGGGCCGAGCTTGCGGACCATCGCCATCTGCTGGAGGAAGTCGTCCAGCGTGAAGTCGTCGTCCGAGGCCATGGTCGAGGCCATCTTCTCGACCTCGGCCTCGTCGAACGTGCGCTGGGCCTGTTCGATGAGGGTGAGGACGTCACCCATGTCCAGGATGCGCGAGGCCATCCGGTCCGGGTGGAAGAGGTCGAAGTCCTCGAGCTTCTCGCCGGTGGAGGCGAACATGATCGGGCGGCCGGTGATGTGCCGGATGGACAGGGCCGCGCCGCCGCGGGCGTCACCGTCGAGCTTGGTGAGCGCGACCGCGTCGTAGCCGACGCCGTCCAGGAAGGCCTGGGCGGTGTTGACCGCGTCCTGACCGATCATGGCGTCGACGACGAAGAGGATCTCGTCGGGGTTGACCGCGTCGCGGATGTCCGCGGCCTGCCGCATCATCTCGGTGTCCACGCCGAGGCGTCCGGCGGTGTCGATGATGACGACGTTGTGGTTGTTGCGCTTCGCGTGCTCGATGGACTCGCGGGCCACGTCGACCGGGTCGCCCACGCCGTTGCCGGGCTCGGGAGCGAACACGGGCGTGCCCGCGCGCTCACCGACCACCTGGAGCTGGGTGACGGCGTTGGGACGCTGGAGGTCGGCGGCGACCAGCAGCGGGGTGTTGCGGTCGGCGGCCAGCCACTTGGCGAGCTTGCCCGCGAGGGTGGTCTTACCGGCGCCCTGGAGACCGGCGAGCATGATCACGGTGGGCGGCGTCTTGCCGAAGCGGATCTGCCGGGTCTCGCCACCGAGGATCTCGACCAGTTCCTCGTTGACGATCTTGATGACCTGCTGGGCGGGGTTGAGGGCCTTGGAGACCTCCTCACCGCGGGCGCGCTCCTTGATCCGCGAGATGAACTCGCGGACCACGGGCAGCGCCACGTCCGCCTCGAGCAGCGCGAGACGGATCTCGCGCGCGGTCGCGTTGATGTCCTCCTCGGACAGCCGCCCCTTGCCGCGCAGCGAGGAGAAGACCGATGTCAGCCGGTCGGAAAGCGTCTCGAACACGAGTGTGGCCAGTCCTTCGTCGTCGGGTTTGACTTCCTAGCCTACCGCCCCGCCGTCACCGGGCACGAAGCCCAGGTCCGGCCGGGGTCTCCCGGCGCGGAAGGGGCGGGGGACGCGCCCCCGCCCGGTTCCCGTTCTCGGGTCCCCGAGCCCGCACGCGGGTGCTGGTCGGGTGTGCGGAGCCGGGGGCTACTCGCCCTCGGTCCCCTCCGCCTCGGCGCCGTCGGTCTCCTCGGCGCCCTCGGACTCCTCGGTGTCGCCGGCGAGGGTGGCCTCGCGCTGCTCGGCCAGGGCCGCGAGCATCTCCTCCTGCTGGCCGCCGCTCAGACCCCGGGTGGACAGGCGGGCCTCACCCTGGATGTCCTCGTAGGTCTTGGGCTCGGTGGTGACGATGTTGTAGTTGGCGTCGCAGGACAGGTCGAGCGAGCCGCCCGCCTCCAGGGAGCCGCTGTCGGTGCACTCCTCGTCACCGATCTGCTCCTGGGTGAAGGTGACGTCCATGCGCACCAGGACCGTGCCGCTGCCCGAGGCCCCGGAGTCGCGGACGGTGCCGGACCAGGTGCAGTGCGGGCCGTCGACGCACTCCATCGCGGGCTGACCGTCCCAGCTCACCTCGATGCGGGCGTCGCGGGAGCCGGTCAGCTCCTCCTCGGTGACGGTCGTCAGGTTGTCGTAGAGCTCCTCGGCGGCGGCCTCGTCGGCCTGGGCGATGTCCAGGCGCACCTGGGGGCCCGTCTCCCCGCCCTCGGGAACCAGTTCCTCGACCTCGACCCGGAGGATCTGCTCGGTCTCCGCGTCGATCCACAGCTGGTTGCGCTCGCCGTTGAGGTCGACCTTGTAGGCGCGGGTGTCGTCGAGGGTCTCCTCGACGGCCTCGTCGCCCTCCAGGCCGATCTCCTCCAGGATCGCCGCCAGCGCGGGCGGGGCCAGTGTGTTCTGCGGGTTGATGCCCGCCTGAGCGGTGGAGCTGCGCACCCAGGAGCCGTCGAACTGGTCGCTGTCCGGTCCGAAGACGTTCTTGTCGAGCCAGAACTCCTCACCGGCGCGCAGGAAGATCTTGCTGTCGGCGGCGATCATCTCCGCCTCGACGCCGTTGGCGCGGACGGTGCCGCTGGTCGCGCCGCCGTCGGCGACGGTCAGGGTGGTCTCCTGGATGTCCCCGCCCACGCTGGGGGCGACCTGCCCGTTCGCGGTGAGCGCCGGGTACTCGGCCAGGTCCGCCAGGGCGTTCTCCAGCAGGGGCGCCGCGTCGACCGGTTCGGCCGCGTCCTCGGTGGGGGCGGGTTCTTCGTCACCGCCGCCGAAGCCGCATCCGGCCAGTCCCAGTGCGGTGATCGTGCCCACCGCGGCGAGGGCGAGCCGTCCGCGTCCGCGACCCCTGTTGTGAGTAACCGGCGCCATCTTGCCTCCTGACCCCGACCTGTGGGGTGCTGATTCGAATGCGCGTGAAGGAAGTCGTCGGGAGGTGTCCCGGGCGTCGTCACCGCCCCGCCTCTCCGCGACATGGGATGCGGGCGCGGACCTGCCGGTCGCGTCCGGTGGACCCCCGTGGGTCGGTCCCTCCGGCGCTCCTCGCCGTTCCCCCGGAACCGGGCTGGCCGCCGCACCGCCCCGAAAGGGTATCGAACGCGAGCACGCGCCACTGCCATCACCACTCCATGAACACGCACAAATCAGTGGAATCCGAGAGGCGTGGGCGGGGCGAACAGCCAGAACGCGAACGGGGCCGACGGGGGAGAAATCCCCCGTCGGCCCCTGTGTCCGCCCCACCGTGTCGGTGGTTCGGGACCGGTCGCCTCGACGTTGAGTGCTAGGACCCGATCCGCGGTGGGGCGGCCTCCTCACCCGGAGGCGTCGGTGAGGAGGCCGTCGCTCCCTCCAGTTCGTCGAGCTCGTCGAAGGCGTAGGCCGACTCCGCGTGGAGCTCGTGGTCCAGGCCGTTGGTCTCGACCTCCTCGGCGATACGGAAGCCGATGAGCAGGTCGATGACCTTGGCGATGACCCACGTGACGATGAAGGTGTAGACCATGACGCCGATCACGGAGATCGCCTGCGCCGCGAGGAGGCCGAGGCCACCACCGAAGAACAGGCCCGCGTCCCCGCCGCCGGGCACGGCGGCGGAGGCGATGAACCCGAGGGCGAGGCAGCCGACGATGCCGCCGACCATGTGGATGCCCACGACGTCCAGGGCGTCGTCGTACTTGAAGCGGAACTTCCAGCTGATGGCGTAGGCGCAGATCGCGCCGGACAGGGCGCCGACGATGATCGCGCCGACCGGGGTGACGTTGGCCGCGGAGGGTGTGATGGCGACGAGCCCGGCGATGGCGCCGGAGGCGAAGCCCAGGGCGCTGACCTTGCCGTAACGGAGGCGCTCGACCAGCATCCAGGCGGCGGTCGCGGCGGCGGTGGCGACCTGGGTGTTGACCAGGGCCAGGGCGGCCTGCTCGTTGGCCGCGTAGGCGGAGCCGCCGTTGAAGCCGAACCAGCCGAACCACAGCAGGGCGGCGCCGAGCAGGACGAACGGCAGGTTGTGCGGGCGCATCGACTCGGAGCCGAAGCCCTTGCGGCGGCCGAGGACGAGGACCAGGGCCAGGGCCGCGGCCCCGGCGTTGATGTGCACCGCGGTGCCGCCCGCGAAGTCGATGACCTCGGGCAGGCCGGTGAACTCGTGCATGCTGGCGATCCAGCCGCCGCCCCAGACCCAGTGGGCGACGGGGAAGTACACGAGGAGCGCCCAGATCGGGGCGAACAGCAGCCAGGCTCCGAACTTGGCGCGGTCGGCGATGGCGCCGCTGATCAGGGCCACGGTGATGACCGCGAACATCAGCTGGAAGCCCGCGTCGACGAGCAGCGGGTAGCCGCCGTCGGTGCCGTCCATCGGCTCGACCTCGGTCATGATGCTGCTGAGGCCGACGTAGTCGAAGCCTCCGACGAACATCTCCAGGGCGCCGTGGCCGGGCGCGTAGGTCAGTGAGTGGCCGACCAGGACCCACAGGACGCTGATGATGGCGATGCTGCCGAAGCTCATCAGCATCATGTTGAGGACGCTCTTGGCCCGCGACATGCCTCCGTAGAAGAAGGCCAGGCCCGGGGTCATGAGCATCACCAGCGCGGCGCTCATCAGCAGCCACGCGGTGTTGCCTGAGTCAATCATTTCGTCGCCTCCGTTGCACGGACGGGGGATGGTCGTGAGATGCGGCGGTCAGCGAGCGCGTCTTCGGGCCCGATGCGCTGGCCACGGCGACCACTGTCCGACCCGGGTGTTTCCCGACCGGACCCGACGTGTTGCGGAGGCGTAAAAGGGCGGCTCGGAGTGTTAAGCCGTCATGAACGAACCGTGCTCAAGGGGCGAACGACGAACGGCCGGACCCCCGTGTCGGGTGTCCGGCCGCTTGGTGCTGGTGGTGCCCCCGGGTCAGCCGAGGATGGCGTCCACGAACACCTCGGGGTCGAAGGGGGCGAGGTCGTCGGGACCCTCCCCGAGTCCGACGAGCTTGACGGGCACGCCCAGCTCGCGCTGGACCTGGACGATGATGCCGCCCTTGGCGGTGCCGTCGAGCTTGGTCAGGGCGATGCCGGTGACGTTGACGACCTCCGCGAACACGCGCGCCTGGCGCAGTCCGTTCTGGCCGGTGGTGGCGTCCAGGACGAGCAGGACCTCGTCGACCCGGGACTTCTTCTCCACCACGCGCTTGACCTTGCCCAGCTCGTCCATCAGGCCGGTCTTGGTGTGCAGGCGTCCGGCGGTGTCGATGATCACGGTGTCCGCGCCGTCGTCGATGCCCCGGGCGACGGCGTCGAAGGCCACGCTCGCGGGGTCGGCGCCCTCCTCCTTGCGCACGACCGGCGCGCCCACCCGGCTGCCCCAGGTCTGGAGCTGCTCGGTGGCGGCGGCGCGGAAGGTGTCGGCGGCGCCGAGCACGACGCTGCGGCCGTCACCGACCAGGACGCGGGCGAGCTTGCCGGTGGTGGTGGTCTTGCCGGTGCCGTTGACGCCCACGATCATGATGACCGCCGGACGGTCGCCGTGGGGTTCGGTGCGCACGGCGCGGTCGGCCTCGGTGGTGATCTGCTTGAGGAGTTCCTCGCGGAGCAGGGCGCGGACCTCGTCGGTCTCGCGGGTGCCGAGCACCTTGACGCGGGTGCGCAGGTTCTCGACGATCTGGGTGGCCGAGGCGACACCGATGTCGGCGGTGATGAGGGTGTCCTCGATCTCCTCCCAGGTGTCCTCGTCCAGGTTCTTCGAGGAGAGCAGGCTGAGCAGCCCCTGGCCGAAGGAGCTCTGTGAGCGGGCCAGGCGGGCGCGCAGGCGGACCATGCGCCCGGCGGACGGGGGCGGGGTCTCGATCTCGGGGGCGGTGGGTTCGGCCGGGGCCGTGGCGGCGGCGTCCTCGGCCGGAGGCGCGTGGGCGGGGGGCGTCTGGGCCGCTCCCCCGTCCTTCTCACGGTCCTCTTCGAGGGCGGTGGCCCCGGTTTCCCCGGTGACCTCGGGCTTGGCTTCTTCCTCACCCGGCTTGACCGAGCGTCCGGCCCTGACCAGGAAGAACCCACCAACCGCCAGGAGGGCGACGACGACGATGATGCTTACGAGCAAGGTGATGTCCATAGCGTTCACCAGTCTCCCAGAGTGTCCGACGCGTTCGCGTCACGCCCCGGTGGCGTGCCGGGAACGATGCCGGTGGGGGCTTCCGGGGCCTCGGTGGCCCGGTCAGGTGCCCCGGTGGCGGGTGGTACGCAGGATGAGGACGAAGAAGGGGGCCCCGAGGAAGGCGGTGACCACGCCGATGGGGAGTTCGGCCGGGGCGACGATGGTCCGCGCCACGACGTCCACCAGGACGAGGAAGGCGCCGCCCATGAGCACGGTGACGGGCAGGATCGCCCGGTAGTTGGAGCCCACGAGGCGGCGCACGATGTGCGGGACGACGATGCCGACGAACCCGATCAGCCCGCTCACGGAGACGGCGGCGGCGGTGGCCAGGGAGGCGGCGGCGATCACGACCATCCGCACGACGGCGGGGTTGAGGCCGAGGCTGACCGCCTTGTCGTCGCCCAGGGCGAGCATGTCCAGCAGGTAGCCGCAGAGCAGCAGGACGACGAGCGCGACGACCGCGTACGGGGCGACGAGGCGGACGTCGTCCCAGCCGCCGCGACCGAGCCCGCCCAGCAGCCACGCGTAGATGCGCTGGAGCTGGTCCACGCCCATCTGCTGGACGAGGGTCTGGGCCGCGGACAGGAACGAGGAGACCGCCACCCCGGCCAGGACCAGCGCGGCGGTGCCCCCTCCCCCGGCGGTGGCGCCGAGGAGGTAGGCGGCGGCCACCCCGGCCAGCGCTCCGGCGAAGGCGGCCACGGGGACGAGGGCGCGAGGGTCGGCCAGGACCTCGTGGCCGAAGACCATGACCATGGTGGCGCCCAGTCCGGCCCCGGCGGCGGCGCCGAGCAGGAAGGGGTCGGCCAGCGGGTTGCGGAACACGCCCTGGTACGCGCCGCCCGCCGTGGCCAGCAGGGCACCGACGACGGCGCCCATCACCACGCGCGGCAGGCGCAGTTCCATGAGGAGCGCCTCCTGCCGTTCGGTGAGCGGCGTCTCCACCCCGAACGGCAGGAGGCTGAGCAGGTGGCGGAGGATGTCGCCGGCGGAGATCGAGGCGGCCCCCGCCGCGACACCGAAGACCCCGGCGGCGAACAGGGCGACCGCACCGCCCAGCACCCAGACCAGGGGAACCCCGAAGCCCTTCACGTCCTGCTCTCCTTGCTCTCGTCCCTCTCCGCCCGGGCCGCGCGGCCCGGGCGGGGGTCACGGACCTACTTCTGGGCGGTCTCGACGACCGCGTCGCCCACGGACTGCGCGAAGTCGACCACGCGCGGGCCCCAGCGGGAGGCGATGTCGGTGTCCAGGAGGTGCACCGAGCCGGTCTCGACGGCGGAGACGGTGTCGTAGGCCGGGCGCTCCTCCACGGCCTCGACGGCGGACTCGTCACCGTAGGAGAGGAAGATGAGGTCGGGGTCCTCCTCCACCACGAACTCCGGGGACAGCTGCGGGTAGCCGCCGCTCTCGCCGTCGTCCGCCTGGTCCGCGATGTTCACCAGACCGAAGGCGTCGTAGATCTGGCCGACGAAGGTGCCGGAGGTGGCGGAGAAGAGGGTGTCGTCGAGTTCCTGGTAGAAGGTGAGCCCGCTGTCACCGATCTCGGCGCAGACGGACTCGACGATCCCGTTGAACTCGTCCTCGATCCGGTCGGCCTCGGCGTCGGCCTCCTCCGTCTTCCCTGTGACGTCCCCGAGCAGGCGGATCTGGGCGTAGACGTCCTCCAGGCCGGTGGCGCCGGGCAGCACCAGGGTGGGGATGTCGACGGCGCCGAGCTGGTCGGCGGTGTCGACGGCGCTGTCGGCGAGGATCACCAGGTCGGGGTCGTACTCGCTGATCGCCTCGACGTTGGGTGTGAAGCCGCTGAGGTCCGTGGTGGGGGCCTCGGCGGGGTAGTCGGAGTAGTCGTCGGCCGCCTCGACCTGGTCACCGGCGCCGATGGCGAAGAGCATCTCGGTGTTGCTGGGCGAGAGCGAGACGATGCGCTCGGGGGCGGCGTCGACGGTGACCTCTCCGACCATGTCGTCCACGGTGACGGGGAAGGTCCCGTCACCGACGGTCGCGCGGTCGGCCGCGGGCTCGGGGGCTCCGCACTCGGCGGAGGCGGTCCCGGTCTCCTGCGCGGGCTCGGAATCGGGTTCGGTGGTGCCACAGGCGGTGAGGGCGAGGGTGGCGCCCAGGAGTACGACGGGGAGTTGGCGGGCGATCCGCACGGTGCGGTGCTCCTTCGGTGAACAGGGGAAAGAGCACGACCCGGTCGGGGACGGCCGGTCCTTCCCACGAGGACGGGGTTCGTCGGTGCCGAGGAGGCGACCTGGCTCGTCCCCGCGCACGCGCGGGGCATCACAGTTGCGGGGCAGCGCCGGGTTGCGCGGCCGTGGTGGCCGCGGGACCGGACTTCGCTCGTTCGACACCCGTCGCACCGCCGGAGGGCAGCACGACCCCCTCACTCTACTCGGCGGTACTCGCGCGGGCCGGGGGCACCTCTCCGACCCCCGGATGGGTGCGGGCACCGCCCTCACCTGCGCTTTTCATGGGAATACACGGAAGGCGGAACTCGGCACCGCGCCTCACCCGCAGAATGTATGGTGCCCTTTCAGCCCGAAGGTGCTTTATGTCCCCTTTATGTGGAGATGTGACGCCAGGGGCACTTGAACCACACGAATCCATTGTGTGGCCATATTGATCCTCGCAGCACATTGACACCTTTATCGCACAAGGCAATGATCTCGTTGCCATGCGCGCCGAACATCCGATCACGGACGACATGCGGCGTATCCCCCCGTGCGCGATCCCTCGCACCCGGCGGGGTGCCGTTCCCCCTGTTTCCTGAGGCGCGCACGAGAAGGGATGTGTTGACAAGGTGGCACGCAACCTGTCACGTCTGGCTTCGATCGCCGGGCTGACAATGATCGCGGGACTCGTCGCGGTCACACCGGCAGGCGCCGACGAGGGTGCGGAACTCGCACCACTGCACCCGGCGCCCACCGCGGAGAACGGCGAACTGACCCACCAGGTCCAGGACCTGTGGTTCATCGAACTGGAGAGCCCGCCCACCTCCGAGGGCACGGCCTCCGCGCGCGTCGAGGACGAGCACGCCGAGTTCCGCGACGAGGCCGACGAGCTCGGCCTCCAGTACACCGAGCGGCTGTCCTTCAACGAACTGTGGAACGGCCTGTCCGTGGAGATGGACGACGCCCAGGTGAGCACGGCCCGGGAGATCTCCGGCGTCGCCGCGATCCACCCGGTCGTCCGCCACGAGCTCCCCGACCACGACGAGAGCTCACCCGACATGGACACCGCCCTCGGCATGACCGGGGCGGACATCGCGCAGAGCGAGCTCGGACTGACCGGTGAGGGCCTCCGCGTGGCCGTCATGGACACCGGCGTCGACTACACCCACCCCGACCTCGGCGGCCCGGGCGGCTTCCCGTCCGAGCGCGTGGTCGCCGGACACGACTTCGTCGGTGACGACTTCAACGCCAGCGACCCGGCGAAGAGCACGCCGGTCCCCGACGGCGACCCGCAGGACTGCAACGGCCACGGCACCCACGTCGCGGGCATCATCGGGGCCCAGGGAGAGGTCACCGGCGTGGCGCCCGACGTCGTCTTCGGCGCCTACAAGGTGTTCGGCTGCGCGGGGTCCACGACCTCCGACGTCATGATCGCCGCCATGGAGCAGGCGCTCGCCGACGACATGGACGTGCTCAACATGAGCGTGGGGTCGGCCCACTCCTGGCCGCAGTACCCGACCGCCGTCGCCTCGGACAACCTGGTCGACGAGGGCATGGTCGTCGTGGCCTCCATCGGCAACGAGGGCGCCTCCGGCCTCTACTCCGCCGGAGCCCCCGGCCTCGGTGCCGACGTCATCGGTGTCGCCGCCTACGACAACACGCACATCCGCGCCGACGCCGCCGAGGTCAGCCCGAGCGGCGAGACCATCGCCTACATGGAGATGGACGACGCGACGCCGCCGCCCGCCTCCGGCGAGACCGACGAACTCGTCTACGTCGGCCGGGGCTGCCTGGCCGCGGGCGACGAACTGGAGGGCGACCCCGAGGGCCGGACCGCGCTCATGGTGCGCGGCGAGTGCACCTTCGGTGAGAAGTACGACGCCGCGCTGGCCGCCGGTGCCACCGGTGTCGTCATCCACAACAACCTGCCCGGCATGTTCGCGGGCGGCGGCATCGTCGACCAGGGCGCTTTCGCGGTGGGCGTCTCCGACGAGGCCGGGGCGCACCTGCGCGAGCTCCTGGAGGGCGGCGAGTCCGTCACCCTCACCTGGAGCGGGGAGGAGACCACGATCCCCAACCCGACCGGCGGGCTGATCAGCAGCTTCAGCTCCTACGGCATGTCGGCCGACCTGGACATCAAGCCGGACCTGGGCGCGCCCGGCGGGCTGATCAACTCCACGTACCCGATGGCCAAGGGCGGCTACGCCACCATCAGCGGCACCTCGATGTCGTCCCCGCACGTCGCGGGCGGCGTCGCCCTGCTGCTGGAGGCCCGTCCGGACCTGGCCGCGCACGACGTGCGCGACGTCCTCCAGAACACCGCCGACCCGACGGCCTGGTGGGGCAACCCGGACCTGGGGATCCTGGACAACGTCCACCGTCAGGGCGCCGGGATGCTCGACGTCCCCGGGTCGGTCCTGACCACCACCGGCCTGTCCCCCGCGAAGCTGCCCCTGGGTGCCACCGAGGGGCCGGTCACCGAGACCGTCACCGTGACCAACCACGGCGACGAGGAGGCCACCTACGAGATCGGCCACACGCCCGCGCTGGGCACGCACGGCAACACGTTCGCTCCGTCCTTCAACGACTCCTACGCTCAGGCCGACCTCAGCGAGGACAAGGTGACCCTGGCTCCCGGCGAGTCCGCCGAGGTCGAGGTGACCGTCACGCCGCCCGCCCGTGAGTACGCGCAGATGCTGTACGGCGGGTACGTCGAGGTCACCGAGGTCGGGGGTGCGGCGGAGACCGGTACCGTCCGCGTCCCGTACGCCGCCTACAACGGTGACTACCAGGAGATCGAGGCCATGACCCCGATCACCGACGCCAACGGGAACGTGCACGAGCTGCCGTGGCTGACCCGCATCACCCAGTGCGAGGTCTTCACCGGTCTGGAGTGCGCCGACACCAACGGCGGCACTTTCCAGAACCAGCCCGACGGTGCCGCCTTCTCGATGGACTGGGTGGACGGCCTGCCGGACGTGCCGTACGTGATCGCGCACTTCGACCACCACGTCACCCGGTTGGAGATGACCGTCGTGGACGAGCGCACCGGCCGTCCGGTCCACCCGGACCGGAACCTGGCGGTCGCCGTCGACCACGTCAACCGCAGTGCCACGAGTACCGCCTTCTTCAGTTACGTCTGGGACGGCACCGTGGTGGACTCGCGCAACCGCGTGACCGACGTCCGTGACGGTGACTACCGTCTGCGGGCCAAGGCGCTGAAGGCGCTCGGTGACCCGGAGAACCCGGACCACTGGGAGAGCTGGACGTCCCCGGTCATCACCATCGACCGGGGCTGACCCCGGTACCCACCGGTGAGCAGTCGCGGGGCCGTCCTCCTCTGGGGGGCGGCCCCGTCCGCGTGCGGGTGTGGTTCTGGGTGCGGTACGGGTGCGGTGCGGGTGCGCGCCACCGGCCGGGCGTACACTGCGGACCCGGACGGATCACCCCGTTCCTCCCGCTCTGAAAGGACCCACCCACCCATGGCCGGATTCTTCGACCGCTTCCGTAGTCCCGAGCCGGAGCCCGTTCGCGCGGAGCTCACCCGGGAGGGGTACGAGGAGGTGCTGGGTCTCCTGAGGACCGACAACAAGATCCTGGCGATCAAGCGGATCCGGGAGCTCACGGGCATGGGGTTGCTGGAGGCCAAGAACCTCTCCGAGGCCATCGAGGCGGGGCGGTGGGCGCCCGCTCCGGACGGGAGCCTGGCCGACCGGGTGCGTGAGCTGGTGGCGGAGGACCGTGTGGCGGACGCGGTCCGGATGGTGGCTCAGGAGACCGGGATGACCGAGGACGAGGCGTCCCGGTTCATCGGAAGCCTCGACCAGGGCTAGGTGTACTGATCACTGAGGGTGGAGCCCGGCTGATCCGACGCGGGTGTCCTGCGACCTAGAGGCGCACGACGGCCAGGAACGCCTCCCACTCACGGGCGGACGCGTCGAGCTGGCCGAGGTGGCGGTTCTGCGTGTCCCGCACCGCAGCGCCCTGCCCCGTGGCGCAAGCCTCCACACAGTCGCCGCCCGTGCCGTTGCTATAGGTGGACTTCTTCCAGCCATCGAACATCATGTGATGCTGCCTCGATCCCTTCCACTTGGTACTGGGCTCCAGAGCTGGTGGGGGCCGGTTCACCTCGCACTAGAGGCGCACGGCGGCCATGAACGCCTCCCACTCACGCACGGACGCGTCCAGGCGACCCAAGTGGGGGTACTGGGTGTCACGCACCGCAGCACCCAACAGCGTGACACGCGCCTCCACGCAGTTCCCACCTTCGCCATTGCTGTACGACGACTTGTGCCAGTCCGTCATCGGTATTCCTCCGCTTTCTCCCTCAGCAGGATCGGCGTTGCGCCCGAGATCGACCTCCCGACCACATCTCCCCCAACAGCGTCGGGACCTCGAACGCCACTCCACGATCTCACCCCTTCGGGCACCATCCAGAAAGAGGGCTCTCCGCAGGTCGTCAAGCATCACGATCCGGAGGGGACCCTGGGGCCAGTGTTGCGAATGGCCCCCCTAAGGCCTTTGGCCCTGGAGATGTGTTCTTCTCCAGGTATCCTGATCAGGCACAACTCAAACCGGCCCCCGCCAATTACCCTGGCGGGGGCCGGTCGCGCCTGTGGCTAGGAAATTGAGGCCTTCAAGAAGGCCGCCCACTCCACCGCTTGAGCTTCCAGATAGCCAAATTCGCGGTTCTGGGTATCGCGGATGTACGTGACTGGCCCTTCTGCCACCTCCACGCAGTTACCTCCGCCACCGTCGCTGTAGCTCGACTTGTGCCACTCGTTCATGCGGCCCGACGCTCCTTAATCTGGCTGATCAGCTCAAGAGTCGCCCGCGTCGACAAGGCCTCGGCCTGCATCGCGCTGAACAGGTCGAAGGCCTCCCGCACGGTCTTCTCGGTGTCTACGATCTCACCCCCCATAGCGTTCTCCAGATAGAGGGCCTGCCTACGTGGCCCTAGGTCCACAACACGGTACGGAGCGCACAACCCCGGAGCTCCGTCGAGGGGGATCGCTTGGAACCGGATCGTACCGGCTTTGACCAGAGCATCAATCCACGCCAACTGCGCAATCAGTACTGCCCGCGAACCGATCTGGCGAGTAAGAACCACTTCGTCTACTAGGAACCACATCCTGACGCCGCGTTCCCGGAGGGCCTCCAGGCGAACCACCCTGGCGCGTACGATCTCGTCAACTTCGTCTTCGGTCGCTTCAGGCGTCCGCGCCTTGACCAACGCGCGAGCATAGTCGGCAGTCTGGATGACGCCAGGGAAGATGATGGACTGGTACTCGCGGAGCTGGGTGGCCTTCCGCTCGAGTGACAGCGCACTCTTCAGCTGTTCTGGAATGGCCCCCTCAAGGTGGGTGTCCCTCCAAAAACTCAGCAAAGCACCTTCAGTCGCGAACAGCGCTTCCATTTTGTCCACATGGTGGCGTTTTGCTACTCGTGTCGCGCGTTCGATCGACCCGACCATCGCCCCACTCACACCCAGGCGCGCTCCAACGTCAGGGAGTGACAATCCTCGGTCAGTGCGGTGTTTACGCACAGCCGCACCAAAAGGAACCCACTTCCGAATCTGATCTTTCGGTCCGTCCTTCGACATGGCAACAGTCAACAACAGATCGCAACTACTCGCCACTCCCAGAACCAGGAAAAAACAGTTGCCCTGTTTCCATGGCGCCCTGACCAGCACATGTGTCAAGTTATGGCCAGTCGCTTCAGAACGCCAGAACCCGCTTGAGGCGCAACTGGAGCACGACTTCAGCCCACTGCCCCTTATCGGGCCAAATAGGGGTTTTGGGCTGGATTCCTGACTGGGGGAGACACGGCCAGTGGTCGATCCCCAGGTCATGAAAACCCCAGTGGCCGATGTCGAGAGCAGTCGACTGGGCTCAAGACCCACCCCGAAGCACCCGAGGTGAGACAGATGCGGGCTATTAAGAACCACTCCAGGACACCAAACACCCACGTCGGGCGCTATCCCCGCGCCCTCCGATTCTCCGAGCCCGCACGTCACGGAATCCTGCTCGGACCCACTCGCGAGTACCGAGCCCTTTCCGCCTGGTGTCGGAACATGCTTCCCGTTCAGGGGACCCGTCTGGCCCGCATCACGCGGATCCTCGTCACCAACTCCCACCAGCACTCCCGGTCGGGCCTGCCCGGCGGAACCGTCCGCGTGGTCCTGGACCAGTCCCGACCGCTACTCCCCCACCTCTACGTCACGGATCAGGGACCGCGAGACACCGTCCAGCCGCAGTACCCGCAGCTCAACCCCCGAGATAGCGCCTCCGGACTGGCGGTCCTCAACCGCCTCGCCCTGTCCTGGAACCCCTCCTGGACCTGGGACGGCAACCGCATCCAGCAGACCACGGTCGAGGTTGTCCTCGACCTCAGCTGACCCACCACCCTCACCTCCCGCCACACCCGGGAGCCGAACCGCATTTCCCGGTGGGACGCCCACCCTTCACACCCGTGCATCACCAACCACTCTCAAGAGAACTGGACGAAAATGAGCGCTGACCGCCTGCCGCCTCGACCTGGGTGGTTCACCCGAGTACTCACCAACCCCCGCTGCAGCACTGCTCGTTCCCGAGGTCCGTTGATCCCCTCTCCCAGGAGGCCGATCGACTCGATCCCCTTGCAGGTCCTGGGAGCCGTCCTGGCCGGGCTGCGACGGTTGGCGGTGGCCACGTGAGCGTGTTCTCCCCCGAACTGACCTCCCGCGAGGCCACAGTCCCTTTGGCGAGCTTCATCAAGCCGTTCCACGCCCACTACTTCTCCCGGACCGTGGGCACCCCGTTCCGTAAGCGCAAGTACGCCTTCGCCGGACTCCCCAGCCTGATGCCCCTGGTGCGGGCGTTCCTGGACACCAGCGCCGCCGAACGCAGCACCGACTACCGATACCTGTTCACGCTGCTCGGCTCGGAGCTGGCCAACAACGCGATCGCTCACTCGCTGTCGAGTGAGCACGGCAGCACCTACTCACTCACCGTGGACCGAGGCGCGAACGGCATGACGTTGACCTGCCAGGACCAGGGCACGCGGAACCCCATGGCCCCTGGGCACCTCACCGCTACCGACCTCGCCACCCTGGGCCCCGACGCGGGTCCGGGCAGCGGCCGAGGCCTCGGTCTGGTCAACGCGTTGGCGGACCGATGGGGCGACAACGGCAACCCGAAGTTCCGGCAGGTCTGGTTCCACCTCTCCTACGACCTCACCCACAACCCGTGGACCCAGATCGAGGGAGAGCAGTGATGTTGGACATCGACACCAGGGACCTGCTCGCGACCGCCGAGAACGCGTTGGCCGCCCCCACTCATCTGACTCCCGCGCAGGTGGACGTGTGGCACAACCACACCTTGCGCAACCGCATCCCCCTGATCCTGGAAGCCCTACGGACCGCCCGCGAGTACAGCAACGCCGAACAGGCGATGCAGCTGATCGACCAGGCGATCCACGACCACCCCGCACCCACACGGGTACCCGGCAACCGGCCCGTAGCGGGCAAGGTTCCGAAGCAGAACAACCCCCATCCGGAGTCGCTGCCGGTCCCCGAACACGTGCTCTGCACCCTGCTGCACAAGGACTGGAACATGACCGTCGAAGGACAAGTCCCCAACGAGACCTTCGTGGCCCGGCGTCCCCTCGGGTGGACCGGTGCCGGGGACCCCTACGAGCGCATCACCGCACCCACCCGCACGGAGCTCCTCAGGCTGCTCGCCCACCGCCACCTCGGTGTTCACCGGAGCGACCCGGAACCTCCGCCCGCTGCCTGAGAGGCCTCGAAGCCAGTCCATGAAAAAGCTCTGGCGGGTGCGTCAACACCCCCAGAGCAGGCCGACAAGCACAACCGTCTAAGAGAAAGCGATTGCCGACATGGCCATTGTGCCGCACACCCCTGCTCTCAACCACACGAACAGCCCGACCAACGCGCCCCGGTGGCAGTGCCGCGTCTACCCCGGGCAGCTCTCCCACACCAGCCAGGTCCGAGCGGACCTGGACGCCGACCTCCACCGTCTGCTCTCCCCCACCGCCGAGGTGAAGGAGGAGATGGTGTTGTGCGTGAGCGAGATGTTCGCCAACGCCTGCGAACACTCCCGCTCCGGAGAAGACCCCGACGGACGGGTGGTGCGCACCCTGGACCTGCCCCGGCCTGGGACGGCGCGGATCTCGATCATCGATGACGGCACCCGCACCAACTCCACCACGGACACCGTTCCGAAGGTCCCGCGCAGGCGCACCAGGCAGCAGCAGGAGCGCGCCGAACGCGGACGCGGCCTGCTCCTACTCGGCCACCTCGCCACCCGGTGGGGGTTCCGGCCGGTGCTGGACTTCCCGTTCTGCGCCGGGCTGGGCACCGTCATCTGGGCCGAGTTCACCCACCCCACCCTGGTCGCTGGCAGGTGTGCCCGATGACCAGTCACCAGCTCAGCCCGGGGGTGCGGTCCGTCCTGGCCGCACCCCGAGGCCACCGCTTCCCCCGCCCGGCGCGCCCACAGCGGACCGTGCCGTCCCGAGTCGTTCCGGCAACGTCTCCCCGCGCGAAGTCGCCCCAGTCCGAGTGGGCCCGCACGGGGCTGCCCTGGTCCGAGTCACACCAGGACCGTCAGGAACGCCTCCTGCGCCAGATGCAGGGCAATCCGCGAGTGGCCTACATGCTCGAGCACGGACCCCTCCCGCACTGGGTGCACGTCGCCCGCCAACAGCGCGAACGGAAGGCACGGGAGGCCGCCACGACCAGGGCCGAGCCGGAACGCGTCCTTCTCCGGGGGCGCCACCGAGCACCCCGCCGGTGGTGGGGATGGCCCGCCACCGCCATCAGCTCCACGCTCCTCCTGGGCCTGACCACCCTAGAGATCCTGGGCCAGCCCCTCAGCCACAACATCGGCATCCCGGCCTGAACCACCAAGAGAAAGGGGCCCGGCGCCCACCGGGCCCCACCCATCCCCGCGTGCGCGGGGAGCAGCCGAACACCCCCACACCGTTCAGCGTCGGCCGGGGTCCATCCCCGCGTGCGCGGGGAGCAGGAGGAGTGGGTCAAGTCCAACCGTGGCACCAAGGGTCCATCCCCGCGTGCGCGGGGAGCAGGCAGCGCGAGAGCGAGGCCAAAGCCGGGGCGCGGGTCCATCCCCGCGTGCGCGGGGAGCAGGCGATCAGGGCGTCGACGAGCGTGGACATGGTGGGTCCATCCCCGCGTGCGCGGGGAGCAGACCGTGGCCAAGGAGGCGGCGCCGCCCAGGTCGGGTCCATCCCCGCGTGCGCGGGGAGCAGTCACGACGGGACGTAGGAGGGGACGCCGAGCTGGGTCCATCCCCGCGTGCGCGGGGAGCAGGACGTCGCCCGGTACGGCATCGACTCCACGGTGGGTCCATCCCCGCGTGCGCGGGGAGCAGCTGCGCGGCCAGCCCGATGCTGCACCGGTACCCGGGTCCATCCCCGCGTGCGCGGGGAGCAGTCCGCCCCTGTCACGTCCAGCGTGAGCGTGTTGGGTCCATCCCCGCGTGCGCGGGGAGCAGCTGACTTGGGACACCGGGTGGCCGGTGTTCACGGGTCCATCCCCGCGTGCGCGGGGAGCAGTTCGCCCTCGGTCAGCGCTTCACCGCTCGGCGGGGTCCATCCCCGCGTGCGCGGGGAGCAGAGACCGACGCGGCAGGGACCGCACGGCACGCTGGGTCCATCCCCGCGTGCGCGGGGAGCAGGACTCTGTGGTCAGGTGACAGGACGTCTCGGAGGGTCCATCCCCGCGTGCGCGGGGAGCAGAGCGCACCCGTGACCTCGGGGTCGTGGATGTGGGGTCCATCCCCGCGTGCGCGGGGAGCAGCTGTCCCGGCCCCGCCCGCTGAGCACGAGCTCGGGTCCATCCCCGCGTGCGCGGGGAGCAGTCTCATTGACCTGCACGTTTGTCAGCGGAAAGACGCCAAATCTGCAAGTTGTTGAGAAACAGACATTTCACCCATCCTCCTGGCGATCTCCTTTGCTCTTTCTACCTCCCACTCGACGCTCACGGCTACTTCGTTCCGCAATCAGCGACTTCATAAGCCGGGCAGCCACCGCCGGGACCTTCAACAGGGGCTGCCCGTTCCGGGCTCGCGAACTCAGCCACCGTGCGTGGAGGAGCTCTTGTAGTCGGTGTAGGAGTAGGGGTTGTCGAGCAGGGTGGGCTCGGGCACGTCGGGGTTCATTCCCTTGACCCACTCCTCGTCGCCGAGCGCGCCCCGCAGGTGATCCAGGGTCGACTCCACGTTCCGGCGGATCATGCCCAGGTCGACACCGACCAGGCGGTGCTCGTGCTTGACGACCCTGCCATCGACCAGGACCGTGTGCACGTCCCCGCGCTGAGCTTGAAAGACCACGTGGCCATAGGGGTTGAGCAGCGGGAACGAGACCGGGGAGTGCTCGTTCTTGATCAGCACCAGGTCCGCCTTGGCCCCGGGGCGCACCCGACCCAGGTCCGCGCGGCCCAGCGCGTCGGCGCCACCGCGAGTCGCCCACTCCACGACCTGGTCCGCGCGCAGGGACGCGTGCGTGACCGTCTCCCCGCGCGCGTGCGCCTCCAGGTGCTCGCGGGAACGGTCGGCGCCCAGGGTGGTGCGCATGGCCGAGAACAGATCGCCGCTCCACCAGGCACTGGAATCCATCGACAGCGACACCGGGATGCCGTGTTCGCGCAGCCTCCAGGTGGGCGGATAGCCCTGCCCGGCGCTCTGCTCGCTCTCGGTGGAGACCGAGACGCTGCCGCCGGTCGCGGCGATGCGGTGGTAGGAGTCGGTGGACAGCGAGGCGGCGTGCACGTACACCGTCTCCGGTGTCATGAACCCGTGGTCGTGCATGAGCCTGATGGAGTCGTCGCCGGTGGCGCCCCACACACCCGCGTGCGTGGTCACCGGCAACCCCAGTTCGCGGGCCACCTCGAACGCGCGCTTCTCGGGGAAGTCCGGATCGCCGGTGACGTCGAAGGCGATCTGCACGTCGAGCATGTCGCGGTCGCCGTCGAAGCGGCGGCGCACGAAGTCACGAAAGGCCGGGTCGGTGGCCCACTCGCCAGGCTGGGCCTGGATGTTGCCGTAGGCCAGGACAAACCGGCCCGGAACGGACTTCAGGGCGTCCACGGCCGCGTCGGCGTGGTCGACCGTGCTCAGTCCGTGCGACCAGTCCACGACCGTGGTCACCCCGGCCTCGAGGGCCTCGGCCGCGGCCAGTGCGTTGCCCGCGTGCACGTCCTCGGGGCGGAACAGCTTGCCGCCCTCCAGGTAGTACCAGACGAAGTACTGGGTCAGGGTCCAGTCGGCCCCGTAACCGCGCATCGCGGTCTGCCACATGTGGCGGTGGGTGTCGACCATGCCCGGCATGACGATGCCGTCGGTGGCGTCGACGACCGCGGCGCCGTCGGGTACGGCCAGGTCGCGGCCGACCCGCGCGACGCGGTCGTCGACCACGAGCACGTCGGTGTCGGGCAGGATGGTGCGGGCGTCATCCATCGGCAGCACCGTTCCGCCGCGCAGGACGACGGGGCGTCCGCGCTCGAACCGGGTGTTCTCACTCATCCGGGGAAGCTCCTCGGCGGGTTGTTCGACGTTCGGGCTTTCTTTCCGTAGTCGAACGTATACGCGGATTCAGGGCTTTCGGTGACGAAAGGTGCACCTGTGCTCCCGGGGACCGTTCCACGGGGCCGCAGCGACCTGCCGGTGTCCTGGAATCAGTCCCAGCCTGGTCGCTTCGCGCGAACACAAGCGCCCGGCCGTTCCACCCCGTGGATGATCTCGACGGACTACCCGCCGCAGGGGACCTCACTGAGGCGTTCAGGCTCTGGGGAGGCCTCCGACACAGCAGCAGGCGTGCCTCCACAGGGGATGAAGAGGTGCCCCGGGCCGACAAGCGTCAGAACGAAGGCCAAAGGCAGCGATCAACCTTCCTCAGGCATCGAAGCGCAGATCCGCGATGCCGGACAGGTCGATGCCGTAACGGTCGTAGACCTTGGTGGTGTTCTCACCCGTCAGAGACGACTCGTCGAATCCGAGCAGCGCGGCCACCCGCACCACCTCGGCGCGGCTGTCTGCTTCGATCTCCAGATACGCGGGGATCCGCGGCCAGGAGTCGATCTCCAACTGGGCCCCGTCCAGCGTGAAGCTGTGCCGTCGGTTCTCCTGGTAGGCCTTGGGCGTGTAACCGAGTTTGCCCAACAACGCGTTGGCGGTCTCGAAGTCACCGACCTCCGTCTCGGTCTCCCGGGTGCCGCCGATGGCGTCGGAGTCGATCTCCTTCACCGTGAGCGTGACCTGGCTCCCGGTGTCGCGCAGACGCACCCATCGGGAGGTGTCCCTCGGCTCGATGTCGTACACGTAGCGCCGCTGAAGCACCTCACCCAGGTCAGCACCGCCCTTGTCGAGGATGAGCCCGGCGACCTGTTCAGGGTCGATGTCCAAGACCTTGGCCTCGTACTCGATCACGCTCACGTCGTCGGGTCCCCTTCTTTGCTGTGCGCGGTCAGTGGAGAAGTCGTGGAATCGTGGTGTGGTCAGCTTCCAACCTGCCACGATCCGCCTGACGGAAGCGGAGGATCCGCACAGCTCAGTTCCCCGCATTCCTGCGTTCGCCATTTGCGGTAGCGGTCCATCCCCGCGTGCGCGGGGAGCAGGATTTCATGGAGACCCTCCCCGCCCAGGTGCGGGGTCCATCCCCGCGTGCGCGGGGAGCAGCCCATACGCCCACCAGATCGACGCTGCCGCCCGGGTCCATCCCCGCGTGCGCGGGGAGCAGCCGGCCCGCCGACAGCGAGGCCGAATGGGTGCGGGTCCATCCCCGCGTGCGCGGGGAGCAGTACCACCCCTTCACCCTGTTGCACGTGCTGTCGGGTCCATCCCCGCGTGCGCGGGGAGCAGGGGTACACGCGACAGCAGGTACGTCGCATCGTGGGTCCATCCCCGCGTGCGCGGGGAGCAGTCTCACTGACCTGGACGTTTGTCAGCGGAAAGACGCCAAATCTGCAAGTTGTTGAGAAACAGACAATTCACCCAAAATCGCCACGACCCTCTGCCCTCTCCACTGCCCGTACAACGCGTACAGCCACCCGTCCCGATCCTAGGCCCGATCAGGAATCCCCGTCCTTCGCCCTGGGGAGCTTCACGAGGGCGTAGCCGAAGCACAGGCTGGAGGGCAGGGCCAGCGCCAACGACAGGATGGCGCGGCTCTTCTGCCGCTCCGAGCAGGACGAGTCCACCCACTCCTGGCGGATCATCTGCTCGATGTCCTCGCCCCAGTCACGGCGGTCGTCCCAGAGTGCGGGCCCCACCCACACGACCGGGGAGCAGCGCACCCGCCCGTCCTCACCCGGCGGCGGCTGCACACGGTAGGACGTACCCAGGAGCAGCATCATGGCGAAGACACCGGTACCCCCGACCGCCACACTGGCGCGGACGACACCAGGGAAGTGGCGCATCCGCTGTCGGGCCCACAGCACGAGGGGGATGAAGAACACGGCGTCCGTTTCGACCTGAAGGTTGGGGTTGGTACTGGCACTACAACCGCCAGGCTAGGGCTCCGACCGGTCCGCGGTCCCCCTCGAACCGAGGGGAGAGGCAGTGACCTACGCCACCCTCACTTCGCCCGGTCGGCGTCGCGGGCGAGGGTGAACAGGCTGACCGTCGCCGCAACCGACAGCACCAGGGCCCACCCCAGTCGGGAGATGGCCAGCTGGGAGCAGGTCCCTTGGCCGAGCGAGGGGCGCTCCTGCCAGAAGGAGGCACCGATCACCGGCATGCACCCTGGAGACCTCGCCTCCTCTCCCCCCGCGATCATGAGAAGGAGGGCGGGATCCGTCACCAGCAGTGCGACGGCCAGGCCGTAACCCACCCACACGACCAGCCGCAACAGGGGATCGTCCTTGTGAGGCACCCTCTCCCCGTGCTCGGTCCCCTGCTCTCCCTCCTCCTTCTCGCTCTCCACGGCGACCGCTCCCGGGCCCACCGTTCTCTCCCGCTCCAGGGCCGTGGCCGTGACCCGGCTCCGATAGGCCGCGTAGACCATGGCAACGACGATCAGCGCGACGAAGACGAACAGAAAAACGGAAGCGGCGGTGTCCAAGGAAGACCTTCACAGGGGATGGAGGCGGGGGATCGGCCCCACGCCAACGCGGGAGGCCGACCGTGAGCCTACCCCGGGACACCGTCGGAGGGCGTCCGGGCGCTAGGCGGGGCGGTCGAGCTTCTGGCTGATGACCTGGGAGATCCCGTCACCCTGCATGGTGACGCCGTACAGGGCGTCCGCCGCCTCCATCGTGCGCTTCTGGTGGGTGATCACGATCAGCTGCGACGACTCCCGCAGCTCCTCGAAGATCACCAGCAGACGCTGGAGGTTGGTGTCGTCCAGGGCCGCCTCGACCTCGTCCATCACGTAGAAGGGCGACGGCCGGGCCTTGAAGATCGCCGCGAGGAAGGCCACGGCGGTCAGTGAGCGCTCACCGCCGGACAGCAGGGACAGCCGCTTGACCTTCTTGCCGGGCGGCCGGGCCTCGACCTCGATACCCGTGGTGAGCATGTCCTCGGGGGTGGTCAGCACCAAGCGGCCCTCACCCCCGGGGAACAGACGGCCGAAGATCGCCGCGAACTCCCGCTCCACGTCCAGGTAGGCCGAGGAGAACACCTCCTGCACCCGGGCGTCCACCTCCGCGACGATGTCCATCAGGTCCCGGCGGGTCTTCTTGAGGTCCTCCAGCTGGGCGTTGAGGAAGGCGTGCCGCTCCTCCAGAGCCGCGAACTCCTCCAGCGCCAGCGGGTTGATCTTCCCGAGCTGGTTGAGCTGGCGCTCGGCCACCTTGAGCCGCTTGGCCTGCACCTCGCGGACGTAGGGCAGCGGCACCGCCGTCTCGTCGGCGTCGGCCGCCGGGGGCACCGGCACGCGGGGACCGTACTCGGCGACGAGGGTGGGCACGTCCACGCCCAGCTCCTCCAGAGCCTTGGTCTCCAGCTGCTCCAGACGCATCCGGCGCTCGGCGCGGGCCACCTCGCCGCTGTGCGCGGAGCTGGTCAGCTTCTCCAACTCCACCGAGAGCTCACGGACCCGGGCACGTACGGTCTTCAGCTCTCCGTCGCGGGCCTCGCGCTCGGCCTCGGCGGCCACGCGCTCGGCCTCAGCGGCGGCCAGGGACACGGCGATGCGCTCCAGGGCCAGCCGGGCGCTCTCCAACACGGCCTGGGCGACGGTCGCCTGGGCGGCGCGGCTGCGGCGCCGTTCGGCCTCGCGCTCCACCGCCCTGCGCTCCTCGGCGGCCTGGGCCAGCAGGGCGTCGGCGCGGCCCGCGATGGAACGGGCCCGCTCCTCGGCGGTGCGCACGGCCAGCCGCCGCTCCATCTCGGTGGCGCGGGCACGTGAGGCCAGGGCGGAGAGTTCGTCGCGGTGGTCGGCGTCGGGCGCCTCCTCCTCGACGGCGGCGGCGATCTCCTCGGCCTCCGCGAGCTCCTCCTCCAGGCGCTCCAACTTCTGCGCGTCCTCGCCCCGCGACGCGGCGGCCTTGGCGGCGGCGGCCGCATAGCGCTCGGACTCGGCCTCGGCGGAACGGGCCTGACCACCGAGCTTGCCCAGCCTCTGCGCGGACTCGTTGCGCCGGCGGTCCCCCTGGCGGCGCCGCGCGGTGACCTCGTCGGCGGCCTCCGCGATCTCGGCGCGCTCGCGCTTCTTCTCGTCCAGCTCCACGGCGACGCGCTTGGCGGCCTCGGTCGCGGCCTCCAGGCGTTCGGCGGCCTCGTCCACCGCCGCCTGGACCTCCAGGAGGCTGGGCGCGGCGGCGGTCCCCCCGTGGACCATGGCGGTGGCGAACACGTCGCCGTCCGGGGTGACCGCCCGCACCTGCGGAAGGGCGGCGACCAGCTCGCGGGCGGCCGGGGCGTCGTCGGCCAGGGCCACCCGGTCCAGGAGGGCTGCTACCGCGTCGGACAGGTGCTCGGGAGCGTTGACGGCGTCCGCCGCGTAGCGGACGCCCCCGGGCAGGGAGGGCCAGCTGGCGCGGTCGGCGGAGGGGACGGCGCGGGCGACGACGATCCCGGCCCGGCCCGCGTCCTCGGACTTGAGGAGTTCCAGGGCGGCGGCGGCGCTGGCCTCGTCGCGGACGGCGACCGCCCCAGCGGCCACCCCGAAGGCGGCAGCGACTGCGGTCTCGTGGCCCGGGTCGACCTGGACGAGGGCGGCGAGGCTGCCGAGCATGCCGGGCAGCCCGGCCTCCAGGAGGGTTCCGGCGCCGTCCTTGTGCGCCAGGCCGAGTTCGAGGGCCTCCTTGCGGGCGGCGAGCGCGGCACGCTCCCCCTCGGCGGAGCGCTCGGTGTCACGGAGATGGTTGAGCTCGGCGTCCACGGCCGACAGTCGGCGGGCGAACCGCTCCTGGGTCTCGTCGAGTTCGGCGTCCCCCTCGTCCAGCCCGGCGGACTCCTCGGCGGCCATCTCGTACTCGGACTGGGCGGCGGCGGCCCGCTCGGCGGCCTGCTGGGCGGCCTCCTCCAGCCGGGTGATCTCGGCCTCGTGGGAGGTCAGGCGTCCGCGCAGTCCCTCCACGCGGGCGGCCAGCCGGACGATGCCCTCGCGCCGCTCGGCGGAGGCGCGGGAGGCGGCCTCCAGGCGGCGCTCCTCGCGGTGCAGGGCGTCCTCGGCGGCGGCGCGCTCGGTGACGCTGGTCTCCAGGACCTCGCGGGCCTCCTCCAGGCGGGTCTGGAGCTCCTCCTCCTGGGCGGCGGCCTCCTCGGCCTCCATCTCCAGTTCCTCGGGGTCGCGGCGCTGGACGACCTCGCCCTGGACGGCGACCAGGTTCTGGTGGCGTTCGGTGGCCAGCCCTCGGACGGCGTCGAGGCGTTCGGTCAGGCGGGACAGGGCGTGGTAGGTCTCGGTGGTCCGGGCCAGGGCGGGGGCGGCGGCGGTGGAGCGCTCCTCCAGCTCGGCCTCGCGCTCCTGGGCCTGGTTGAGGGCGGTCTCGGCGGCCCCGCGGCGGGTGCGGACCTCCTTCTCGTCCGCCTCCTCCTTGGACAGCTGCTCAGTGAGGGTGACGATGTCGTCCGCGAGCAGGCGCAGCCGGGCGTCGCGCAGGTCGGCCTGGATGACGGCGGCCCTGCGGGCGAGTTCGGCCTGGCGGCCCAGGGGCTTGAGCTGGCGGCGGAGCTCGGCCGTGAGGTCGGTGACGCGGTCCAGGTTGCCCTGCATCGCGTTGAGCTTGCGGATCGCCTTCTCTTTGCGCTTGCGGTGCTTGAGGATGCCCGCGGCCTCCTCGATGAGGGCGCGGCGTTCCTCGGGGCCGGCGTGCAGGACGGTGTCCAGCTGTCCCTGGCCGACGATGACGTGCATCTCGCGGCCGATGCCGGAGTCGCTGAGCAGGTCCTGGATGTCGAGCAGACGGCAGGTGTCTCCGTTGATCGCGTACTCCGAGCCGCCGTTGCGGAACATGGTCCGCTTGATGGTGACCTCGGTGTAGTCGATCGGCAGGGCGCCGTCGTTGTTGTCGATGGTGAGGCTGACCTCGGCGCGGCCCAGCGCCTGGCGGGTGGAGGTGCCCGCGAAGATCACGTCCTCCATCTTGCCGCCGCGCAGGGACTTGGCGCCCTGCTCGCCCATCACCCAGGACAGGGCGTCGACGACGTTGGACTTGCCGGACCCGTTGGGTCCCACCACACAGGTGATGCCGGGTTCGAAGCGCAAGGTGGTGGCCGACGCGAACGACTTGAAGCCGCGCAGCGTCAGATTCTTCAGGTACACCCGCGCCTCCCACGACGGTCACCGTTGTCGCCACGGGCGGTCGCCACGGGGCCGACCTCAAGGGTGCCATGAAGCAGGGCGCGAAGTGCGGCGTTGGGGCCACTCGGGGGCGATGAGCTGCGACACCGTGACGTTGCGGCGATGCCGACGCCCGAGGGGTGCCGGAGGCGGAGAGATCGCGCGAACACGGAGGGTTGCGTGCGATTCCGCCGGGTACAACGGTAAAGGAAACCGCAAGGGAAGGGAAAGCGAGCGGCGGTTTCGGGTTCCCGTCCGGCTCCGGTACGCAGGCGGTACGGGCCGATCGGGTGTCGAGTCCGAGTGTCGAGTCCTCGACTGTTCGGTGGAGATCCGGCCAGGGACGCCAGGAAGTGGCTTCGGCGTCCCCGTCAGTGGATCATCCTCCGTGTGTCGCCTCCAGGCCGTCGCGGACGGCCCTCACGACGTCACGGTGTCAGGCGAGCGCGGGCTCGCGGTCGGTCGCGCTGGCGGCGACGTCGGTGACGGCCATGCTGAGCTGGTCGTTCTTCGCCTGAAGACGGCTGATCTCGTCCTCGAGGTCGCGTACCCGCTTCTGAAGCCGTCGCATCTCCGAGACCATACGAGGGTCGGAGCCGCCGACGTGGCCAAACAGAGCCTTCGCCATGATGTGGGTCCTCCACACTGAGTGACCAGTTGGGATGCGCGCATACGTGTCCCCGTGTGTACTCTTCGACCCGGGTTACTCAGGGCCGACGCCACGGTCGGAAGTTGCGCGGTGTGCCTTCCAGAGTCTCACTCCGCGCGCCGCTGGTCAAGATTGGATTACAACAGTCCGTAACGACCACACCCCGGGCCGAAACCACCCGGGCACGTGGCACCGCACGGTCAGAACGTGATCCACCCCCCGGCGGTGACGCCGGTAGCGCGGCCCTCGAACGGCTCGCGCGGTGATCGCCCGTGGCTCCCGGCGCCCGTCTGTCGCCCGGTCGCGCCGCCCCACGGTCAATGTTCCTACCGCGTTACCGTTCCAGCATACTCACCGCTCGACGAAACCGTCGAAGGAACCCCCGGGCGGAGCCCAGCGTTCGACCACGGAGTCCACTCTTCCGGGGGTTTCGCCGCTTCTCAGGTGTCCCAGCAGCCTCTCACAGCTCTCCCGTGACCCCTCCGCGACGACCTCCACCCGGCCGTCGTCCAGGTTGGTGGCGGCACCGGTGAGCCCGAGTTCCAGCCCCCGAGCCCGCGTCCACCAGCGGAAACCCACGCCCTGGACCCGCCCCCGCACCCAGGCGGTCAGTCGGATCGGCTCTCCCTCTTGCCCCACGGCCCCGAACTCTCCCTTACCTCACGGAGACACTTTGCTCACCGACACGCCACGTGAGACCACAGACGTATCAAAAAAGGGACGAAATATTACGTTCCGCTCCCCCGGACGGCGACGAACGCGGCTCAGGAGCGGGCGGCGCGCGGCGCCCGCTGACAGCTCGGGCAGCTGAACGAGGAGCGGTTCATGAAGGCCTCACGCACGATCAGGGTGCCGCAGCGGCCGCACGGCCGGTCCCGCCGCCCGTAGGCGTTGAGCCCCCGCTCGAAGTACCCGCTCTCACCGTTGACGTTCACGTACAGCCCGTCGAACGTGGTGCCGCCGACCGCCAGGGCCTCGGTCATCACGTCGGTGACGTGTCCGAGCAGCTCCAGGGCCTGGGCGTTGGAGAGCCCCCGCGTGGAACGGGCCCAGTGCAGCCGGGCCCGCCACAGCGCCTCGTCGGCGTAGATGTTGCCCACACCGCTGATCAGTGACTGGTCCAGCAGTGCCCGCTTCACCTCCGTCCGCTTGGCCCGCAGCGCCCTGACGAACGCCTCGGGGACGAACGCGGCGTCCAGCGGATCCAGGGCGATGTGGTCCACCGACGACGGCACCTCGGCGCGCTCGCCCTCACGGTCCAGCAGCAGGTGCCCGAAGGTGCGCTGGTCGACGAAGCGCAGTTCGTTCCCGTCGTCCAGCGGAATCCGCACCCGCAGGTGCCGCTCGTCCGGCTTGCCCTGCGGCTGCACCAGCATCTGCCCGCTCATGCCCAAGTGGGCCAGGAGCATGTCGCCGCTGTCCAGCACCAGCCACATGTACTTTCCGCGACGGCGCACCGCCGTGGGGGTCTGCCCGCCGAGCCGCGCCGCGAAGTCGGCGGGGCCGGGCACGTGACGGCGGACCGAGCGCGTGTGCAGCACCTCGACGGCGCCGATCCGGCGCCCCACGGCGTGCTCGGCCAGACCGCGCCGGACCACCTCGACCTCGGGGAGTTCGGGCACGCCTCAGCCCCGCCCGCTACCGCTGGAGCCGTCCCTGGCCTGCTCGGCGGCGCGGTCCGCACGGGCCCGGATGGCCTTCCACGCGGACTCGGCGGCCTGCTGCTCGGCCTCCTTCTTGCTGCGCCCCTCGCCCAGGCCGTAGCTCTCGCCCGCGACCCGCACGGTGGCGCGGAAGGTCTTCTGGTGGTCGGGGCCGCTCTCGTCCACGTGGTACTCGGGCACACCCAGCATCTCGGCGGCGGTGAGCTCCTGGAGCGAGGTCTTCCAGTCCAGTCCGGCGCCCAGCCCGGAGGCGGTGGCGATCAGCGGGTCGAAGAGGCGGTGCACGAACTCCGAGGCGGTGTCCAGGCCGCGGTCCAGGTAGACCGCGCCGATGATGGCCTCCAGGGTGTCCGCGAGGATCGACGACTTGTCGCGCCCCCCGGTGCCCTCCTCGCCCCGGCCCAGCCGGATGTACTCACCGATGCCCAGACCGCGCGCGACGTCCGCCAGGGCCCGCATGTTGACGACGGCGGCGCGCAGCTTGGCCAGCTGGCCCTCGGGCAGGTCCGGGTGCTTGCGGAAGAGGGTGTCGGTGACCACGAGGCCGAGCACGGAGTCCCCCAGGAACTCCAGGCGCTCGTTGGTGGGCAGACCACCCTTCTCGTACGCGTAGGAGCGGTGGGTCAGTGCCCGGAGCAGGATCTTCGGGTCCACCTCCACCCCGATCGCACGGTGGAACGACCTGGCCTCGGAGACGGAGAGTTGACTTGCCACGCGAGTTCGCTTCCCTGTTGGGCGCGCCGGGCGGCGGCGCGCGGAGGTGGAGGTGTCCCCCGAGCCGTCCAGGACGCTCGAAAACGAGGTGATCGTCGCGGGAGGTCACTCCCCCGGCGGCCACCACGATCTCGGGAGCCCCTGTGGGACCGGGATCACCGGTGTCGGACACCACGGATCATGGTGTTCCCACGGTCCGTCGGTTTCACTCTACAAAGCCCTGGGGACGGTGGCCCCCGGGACGGCCGTTCCCGGACAGCACTTCGGGGCGGATCCCTCAGAGGGTTCCGCCCCGATGATGTCCGGGAGTACGGGATCGGGCAGCTGCCCGAAGCCTGGCACGTCCGGGTTAGGCCGGGTTGGTGACCTGGCGGTTGTTGTAGGTGCCGCAGGTCGGGCACGCGATGTGGGGCTGCTTCGGGTCACGGCAGCGCGGGCAGTTGACCAGCACCGGGCGCGACGCCTTCCACTGGGAACGGCGGGTCCGGGTGTTGCTCCGCGACATCTTCCGCTTCGGGACGGCCACTTCAATCCTCCTGGGTCACCCCCGCGGTCGCGGGAGGTCGCTTATCTGGTCACCCCGCGCGCTGTGGCGGGGAGGGTGTGCTCCGGTCGTCGGCGGTTCCCCGTGGGGGCCGCGCGCGATCGGTTCACTGACTCACTGCTGGTCGGGCTTCTCCGCGATGTCGCGAAGTGCTTCCCAACGCGGGTCGACACCGTCGCCGTGACCGTGGTCCGGCCCGGCGTCGGCGAGCTTGACACCGCACTCGGCGCACAGGCCGGGGCAGTCCGGGCCGCACAGCGGTGAGAGTGGGAGCGCGAGCACGACGGCGTCTCGGATCACTGGTTCGAGGTCGAGCAGATCGCCCTCTAGATAGTAGTCCTCATCATCGCCGTCCGCGTCCTCGTCACTGGGGACGCTCACTTCGTCGTCGCCGGTGTACCGGTACATCTCCTGGAAGCCCGCCTCCAGCTCCTCGGAGAGGGGGTCGAGGCAGCGGGAGCACTCCGCCGTGAGGTGACCGCTGACGGTCCCGGTGACGAGGACGCCCTCCATCACCGCCTCCAGGCGCAGGTCCAGCTCGATCTCCTGGCCCTTGGGCACGCTGGCCATCGCCGTCTCGAACGCGTCGGGGACGGTCACGATTCGGTTGACGGTACGCATCGACCCCGGCTGGCGGCCCAGCTGGCGGGTGTCGACCACGTACGGGTCGCGGGCATCTAGACGAGACAGGGTGATCGCGCTTTCAGGAGAGTTCCGGGTGCCGGGCACACGGCCGCCGACATGGTGCTGATTCGGGCTGTCGCGGTGGTGCTGACCGGCCTGAGCGCACGCCGAGGACCGGCGACGCCCATGGTCGAACCCAGATTCTACCTACCATGTCCCCGACCACCCAAATCAGCCCCCCGAAGCCACCCCCGCGGGGGTCATCCCTGGGCGCGTTCGGCGTACTTCTCCCTGAGGCGCTCCTGGACGTGGGGCGTGACCAGACTGGAGACGTCGCCCCGGTGCTGGGCGATCTCGCGGACCAGGCTGGACGACAGGAACGAGTACTGCGGGTTGGCCGTCATGAAGACGGTCTCCACGCCGGAGAGCCGGTAGTTCATCTGCGCGATCTGGAGTTCGTAGTCGAAGTCACTGACCGAACGGAGGCTGCGCACGATGGTCTCGATGCCGTTGTCGCGGCAGAAGTCGACGAGGAGCCCGTCGAACTCGCTGACCCGGACGTTGTCGAACTCGGCGGTGCCCTCGGTGAGCATGTCGAGCTTCTCGGGGACGGTGAAGAGCCCCCGCTTGTTGACGTTGTTGAGCACGGCGGCGATGACCTCGTCGTACTGCTTGGCGGCTCGCCCGATGATGTCGATGTGTCCGTAGGTGACCGGGTCGAAGGAGCCCGGACAGACGACTCGGCGCACGGTGGATCGCCCCTCTCAGGTACTACTCACGGGTACAGCGATCGTAGGGGCTCACTCCCGTCCCATTTCGGGCAACTCCCACTTAGCGGTCCCCCGTGTCCGCTTTCACACCCGGCGCGGCCACGGTGAGGGCCGACGCCACCGGGTCGTCTGAACCTTCCCCCGCGTGACGCCGGAAAACGTGGCGTATGCCCGATATCTACTCGGTGGTGCGGGCGTACCAGAGGATCGCCTCGCCGTACTTGCGGCTGCGGTCCAGCTCGATCCCCCCTGGCCAGGCCGGTTCGGCACCGCGCTTGGACCGCTCCACCACGAGCATCGCGGACGGGGCCAGCCACCCGTGCTCCACCAGGGCCGACAGCACCGAGGCGACCTCGTCGTCGGTGACCGCGTAGGGCGGGTCGGCCACCACGAGGTCGTAGGGGGCGCCGAGGTTGCCGCGCGCCAGCACCCGCTCGACCCGGTCGGCGGCGAGTTCCGCCCCGGGGAGCCGCAGTGTGGCGATGTTCTCCCTCACCACCCGGGCCGCCTTGTGGTCGGCCTCCACCAGCAGGGCGTGCGCGGCACCGCGGGAGAGGGCTTCCAGGCCGATCGCCCCGGACCCCGCGTAGAGGTCCATCACCCGGAGCCCGTCGAGGGAGCCGAGGTCGGACTGGACGGAGGAGAACAGCGCCTCGCGGGCCCTGTCACTGGTGGGTCGGGTGGTGCGGCCGTCGGGGGCGGAGATGCGCCGTCCGCCCGCCGCCCCGGCGATGATGCGGGTCATGGCCCCCACGGTAGTGCGCCCCGGGGCACGCCGAGGCGGGCGGAGGCGGAGGCTCCCCCGACATCGAGTCAACACCGGGGCGGGCAGGCACGCCAGTGGTGGCCTCCCCGCCTGTGGACAAACACGTTCCGCAGTCCTGTGGACGACCGGGGACCACCGACCTCCTGTGGAAACCGGACCCGCTCTGGGGACGGCCGGTATCCGCAGCAGAACCGCGCCGGGAGACCCCGCCTGCGCACCGAGCCCGGGGACCGGGGCCCGTCGTCGGTGGACGCGGGCCGCCACGGCTCAGGTCTTGTCCAGGTACTCCGCGCGTTCCTCGGGAAGCAGGGCCGCCAGGGCGTCGGCCAACGGCCGGTGGCCGGTCAGGCCCGGATCCTCGGCCACCAGGCGGGTGGCCTCCTCGCGGGCCTCCCCGATCAGCTCCTCGTCCTTGACCAGTGTGAGCATGCGCAGGCTCGAACGCGCCCCGGACTGGGCGTCTCCGAGCACGTCGCCCTCCCGGCGCATCTCCAGGTCGGCGCGGGACAGCTCGAACCCGTCCGTGGTCGAGGCGACGGCGGCCAGTCGTTCACGCGCGGGGCTGCCCTCCTCCGCCTCGGTGACCAGCAGGCACAGCCCGGGCAGCTGGCCACGGCCGACCCGGCCGCGCAGCTGGTGCAGCTGTGAGATCCCGAACCGGTCGGCGTCCATGATCGCCATGACCGTGGCGTTGGGCACGTCCACGCCCACCTCGATGACGGTGGTGGACACGACCACGTCGGTCTGGCCGGAGGTCAGGCGGCGCATCACCGCCTCCTTGTCGTCCGGGGCCATCCGCCCGTGCAGCGCCTCCACCCGCACGTCCGCCAGCGGCCCCTCCCGGAGGCGGGCGAGCACGTCCAGCACCGCCAGCGGGGGCCGGGCGCCCGGGGGCGCGTCCCCGGGCGGGGTCTCGACCTCGTCACCGGTCTCCCCGCCGGGTCCGTCGCCGATCCGGGGGCAGACCACGAAGGCCTGGCGCCCCTGGCCCACCTCCTCGCGGACGCGTTCCCAGGCGCGGGTGAGGAAGTGCGGCTTCTCGTGGGCGGGGACCACGTGGGTGGAGATCGGCGCGCGTCCCCGGGGCAGCTGGGTGAGTGCCACCACGTCCAGGTCGCCGTAGACCGTCATCGCGACGGTCCTCGGGATGGGCGTGGCGGTCATCACCAGCACGTGCGGGCGACCGTCCGTGGCCTTCTCACGCAGGGCGTCGCGCTGCTCCACTCCGAAGCGGTGCTGCTCGTCCACGACCACCAGGCCGAGGTCGGCGAAGGAGACGTGCTCCTGGAGCAGGGCGTGGGTGCCGACGACGATCCCCGCCTGGCCCGAGGCCGCCTCCAGCAGGGCCTCGCGCCGGGCGGCGGTGTTCATGGACCCGGTGAGAAGGGCGACGCGGGTCGCGGTGTCGGCGCCGTCGATCTGCCCGGCCCGGCCGAGCGCCCCGAGCATGGCGCTGATGGAGCGGTGGTGCTGCTGGGCCAGGACCTCGGTGGGGGCCAGCATGACCGCCTGGCCGCCCGAGTCCACCACCCGCAGCATCGCGCGCAGCGCCACCAGGGTCTTGCCCGCGCCGACGTCACCCTGGAGGAGGCAGTGCATGGGATGGGTGGCGTTCAACCGTTCGGCCAGCCGTGCACCGACCTCCTCCTGGCCCTCGGTCAGCGTGAACGGGAGCTGGGCGTCGAAGGCGTCGAGGATCCCGCCGTCGGTGCCGGGCCGGGGCCGGGCGGGCAGCTCCTCGGCCTGCTGGCGCCGCTGGGCGAGGGCCAGCTGGAGCACGAAGGCCTCGTCCCACTTCAGGCGGCGCCGGGCGGTCCCGACCTCGGCCCACTCGGCGGGCCGGTGGATCTGGACGAGCGCCCGGTGGACGCCGAGGAGCCCCTTGCGGTCGCGCAGTTCGGGCGGGAGGGGGTCGGGGATGTCCACGGCGTAGTCGAGGGCGACCCCGACCGACCGGGCGATGGTGGCGGAGTCCAGCCCCTTGACCGCCGGGTAGACGGGGATGAGCTCGTTGGCGTACGCCCGCGCGGCCTCGCCTTCCAGGCCCTCGTCGTCCAGGAGCACGTACTCCGGGTGGTCGAGCTGGCGTCGGCCCTTGAAGGTGGAGACCCGGCCGGAGAACATGGCCAGCCGCCCGGGCACCAGGGTGTTCTGGTGGTGGGACCCCCGGTTGAAGAAGGTCAGGTGCAGACGGCCGGTGCCGTCGGTGACGGTGGCCTCCATCATGTCCATGCGGCGGCGGCCCTGGCGGGCGGGGATGGTGCGCCGCCGGGCGTCCAGGACCTTGGCCTGCACGGTGACGTCCTCGCCCTCGCGCAGGAGCGCGAGGTCGGTGAGTTCGCCCCGGCGGTCGTACCTGCGCGGGTAGTAGCGCAGCAGGTCACCGAGGGTGTGGAGGTCGAGTTTGTCGGCGAGTGCCTTCGCCGTCCTGCCGCCGAGCGGTCCTTTGCGCAGCGGCTCGTCCCAGGTGCTCACTGTGGTTCCCGTCCTGGCCTCGTGGGGTCGCCCGTCACTGTCACCGTAGACCTCCGGTGTGACGACCGGGGTCAAGCCAAGCTTGACGTCCGCCCGTCCCAACCGGGGTATACTCGTCAGAGTTCATCGCGTTTTCGCCATGCCCGCGTGGCTGATCTCGATGCTCCGGTGGGTGTGTGAGGCCTCGGCCGCGCCGTTCCCCGCCGTTGCGCGTACGGACGCCCGCCAGTGGTCTGATTTCACCTTCGGGCATGTCCTTCGTGTACTCTTCCCCGGTTGGCGTCCTCGCCAGCCTGCCCACCCGGCCTCCTCTGGCCGGATGACCTCTCGCGTGCGGCGACGTGCGCGATCCCGAGCACTTGAATGGAGTTACCGTGGCTTCCGTCTGCGACGTCTGCGGCAAGGGACCAGGGTTCGGTAACAGTGTTTCCCACTCGCACCGTCGCACCCGCCGCCGCTGGAACCCCAACATCCAGACCGTTCGCACCCGCGTGGGCGGCACGCCCAAGCGTGTGAACGCGTGCACCTCGTGCATCAAGGCTGGCAAGGTGACCCGCTAGGGTCCCTCCCACCCGTAGTTCTCGAAGGGCCCTCCGACTCCGGTCGGGGGGCCTTCGTGCTGTCCGGAACCGGTGCCCGGGTGAAGCGCGTGACGCGAGCGGCGATCGGAGCCAGCGGAGCTACAGGTCACACACGTGGCCGTTGAGGGAGCACCGCACGGGGCTCTGGGAGGCACCGATCGCGTCGAAGGTCAGCGTGGCCGACTCCCCAGGCTCCAGGTGTCCCTCGGTCCCGGACTGGCGGGCCAGGATGCCGTCCTCCAACGGCTCCCAGTCCGCGTCGTGGACCTCGGTGACGTCGGCGCTCTCGAAGGCCAGGGCCAGCTCCCACGCGTCGAGCCGGCTCCGCGAGGTGTTGGTGACGGTCACCCGGCCGGTGAAGCCGACCGCCGTCGCCTCCAGCACCCGGTACGAGACGGCCGTGGGGTCCGACCCGGCCTGGGTCTGTGGTCCGGTGCTCCCCTCCCCGGACGAGGCACCGCCCCGGTCCGGGCGCGGGGAGGCGTCCTGGGTGGGGTCGGCCCCCCCGTCCTGCGGGCCGGGGGCCTCCGTCGCACCGGGCGGGCCGCCGAACTGAAGGTAGATCTGTGTGGTGCTGTAGCCGAACAGGAGCAGCCCGAGGATCACCCCGGAGACGACGAGGACGTTGAGCAGCCTCGGCGGTTCGACCCGTTTGGGCACCGTGCTCTCCAGGAGTCCGCCGAACCGCCGCAGCGCCCCGGCGTTCTCCGGTTCGCTGCGGTGGGCTCCACGACGATGGCCGTGCCGCCTAGCCATGCCGCCCCATGTGCCGCCCTCCGACGTCGTTCCGCTCGCCCTGCTCACCCCGGGCCGACGGCCACGCGGACCAGGGTCCTCACCTCGGTGGATCGCCGCGGGTTCGGGCCCCGCGAGGCCGGACCACTGTCCGTAGGCCAACGCTGACCGCGATGGCAAAGCCTAGCGCCCCAGCCAAACAGGACAAATCCAAACGGGCTCAGTCCCGTCGGAAATGATCCCACCCACCGCGCTCGACCACGTTTCCGTCCACCGTGACGGAGGGCCGTCCGCCCTCCTCAGGTGCCTCGCCCACGGTCCCCACGCGGTGCCAGTGCTCCGGGAGCACGACCTCCGGGGGGAAGACCGCCGCGAGCGCGTGGTCCTCGCCGCCGGCCACCATCAGGCGACGGGCGGCTTCCTCAGCCTTCCCCGCAGAAGCCCCGAGTACACGGACGGCTTCGAGGAGTGCGGATTCGGGCCGCAACCCCTCCGACTCCAGGCGGACGCTGACGCCACTGGCCCGGCAGACGTGTCCGAGGTCCTGGACGAGACCGTCGCTCACGTCGAGCATGGCGGTCGCGCCGAGCCGGGACGCCTCGGGACCCGCGAGATAGGGCGGGCTCGGCCTGCGGTGCTCGGACAGGCACGCCGCCGGTCCGTCGACGCCCCGCTCCAGGAGGGCCAGCCCGGCGGCGGACAGGCCGAGGTGACCGGTGTAGGCGACCACGTCCCCGGGGCGGGCGCCGTCACGGCGGACCGGGGCGCGCCCCTCCAGGTCGCCCAGGGCGGTGACGGCGATGGTCAGGGTGTCCGATCCCACCGTGTCGCCGCCCACCACCGCTCCCCCGGCCCTGGCGCACTCGTCGCGCACGCCGAGGGTGAACTCCTCGGCCCAGGCCAGGGGGAGTTCCGGGGGCGCGGCGAAGCCGATGAGCAGCCCCGTGGGGCGCGCTCCCATGGCCGCGACGTCGGCGTAGTTCTGCGCCACGGCGCGGTGCCCGACGTCGCGGGCGGTGGACCAGTCCCGCCGGAAGTGGCGGCCCTCGACGAGGAGGTCCGTGGTCGCGACCGTGCGCCCGTCGGGCGCGGCCACGACCGCGGCGTCGTCGCCGGGTCCGAGGATTACGTCGTCCGTCCTGGGGAATTGGCTCGTCACGCGCTTGATCAGAGCGAACTCACCAAGACCCCCAATGGTGCTCAACACACAGATCAGGGTACGGTGACGCTCCGGCGCAGAGGTCTAGACCCCGTGGTCAGGCCCCACGTTCGTGATCCGTTCGTCATCGGCTGTGCCCTCCGGCCGGGGCCACGTCCGCTCGCCACCCCACAGGCCCGGCACGAAGGAGAAGTCAACATGGTGCAGGCATACATCCTGATCCAGACCGAGGTGGGCCAGTCCGCCGAGGTCGCGGAGCGCGTGCGCGGGATCGCGGGGGTCGACCAGGCGAACGATGTCACCGGTCCCTACGATGTGATCGTGCAGGCGCGGGCGGAGGACATGGACGCCCTGGGCTCCCTCGTCGTCGCCCGGATTCAGCGTCTGGACGGCATCGCCCGTACCCTTACCTGTCCCATCGTCAACATCTGAGGTCGACCGAGTCGACGGAGCGAGGTTGCCCGTGCACAAGCGCTACTTCGGAGCGGCCCTCGCCGTCGTCCTGGTGACGGCCGGTTGCGGCGGCCAGACCGTGCAGATGCAGCCCCCCGAGACGGACGGTCAGACCGCGGAGGCATGTGGCGCGCTGGTCGCGGACCTCCCGGAGACGCTGCTCGGCGCCGACCGCGCGACCGTTCAGCCCGAGTCGGAGATCATGGCCGCCTGGGGCGACCCGCCCATCGGACTGCGCTGCGGTGTGCCCCGGCCCGCCTCCCTGGAGATGGACTCGATCCTGGAGGAGGTCAACGGTGTGGCGTGGCTGCCCCAGCCCGAGGACGCCCCCACCGTGTACACGGCGGTCGAGCGCGAGGCCTACGTCGAGCTGACGGTTCCGCCCTCCTACGGCGCACCCGCCCCCGCGCTCAGCGAACTGAGCGACCTGATCTCCGAGCACCTGGAAGAGCGCGCCGACAGCGGTCAGTGACCGCTTCGGGGCGGCGCCCACCCCCCGACACACGTGTGGGGCCGCAGGCGGGAGGATCGCCTGCGGCCCCACGTTCGCGTTCCGGGGGTGTCTCCGGGCTCTCGGCCCTACTCCGTGTCCTCTTCGGGAGCGGCGCTGGGCTCGTCGGTGGTCTCGGAGTCGGTGTCCTCGTTGTCGGCGTCGGAGCCGGACTCGTCGCTGTCCGCGCCTTCCAGGGACTCGGCGTCCGGGCCGTCCTCCGCGATCTCGGCCTCGATCTCGGCGGCGGTGAACGAGATGGAGCCGGAGCAGGCGGCGCCGGGCTCGGGGACGTCCTGGCCGCGCTCGTAGTACTGGACGTAGCGGGCGAGGTCCTCGTCGTCCGCGCTGTCGGCGGTGATCTGGCGGCCCCAGCTGGAGGCGACGATCGGCGCGTCCATCTCACCCTCGTAGGGGCTGATGACCAGGTAGTCGCCGGGGTTGTAGAAACCCTGGAGCGCCTCGATCTGGTCCTCCGCGATGTCCGGTTCGTAGGTGATCCAGACCGCGCCGTGCTCCAGGGAGTGGACGGCGAACTCCGGCATCAGCGGCTCGGTGTACACGCCGCAGTTCTGCCACCTGTTCCAGTGCTGGCCGCCGACCGGCGGGGACTGCGCGTAGTCCACGCGCTGGCCGTCCGGAACGTGGTTGTACTCGTCGATGGCGTACTCCTGCACGCCGGAGATGTTGCGGGAGCGGAACTCCATGAAGACCGCGGTTCCCAGGAGGCCCAGGACCGCCGCGGAGGCTACGCTGATCCCTGCGATCTTGAGGATCTTGGCGCGGCGTTCCTTCTTGCGCTGCTCTTCCCGCAGGGCGGCGGCGCGAGCGCGACGCTCCTCCGCCTTCGTCTTCTTGGCCACTGGTTCTCCTGGGCTGGATGTGGTCGAAAGGGACTTTCCTATCCTCTACTTTGGCATCAGAGTGGTGCGATTTGACCAGGGTGGTTCAGATGGGGCATGTGACCGGGGCGGCGTCCGACGACACCGACCGTGCCGACGAGGAGTCGTACGAGGACGGAACGGCCGAGTCCGACGCGAACCCGGAGGACGAGGGCGACACCTCCGCTCCCTCCTCGCCCGGACGTTCGGTTCCGCTCTGGATGACCGTGACGTTGGTCGCCCTCGCCCTGGTCGGGGGGCTGCTCCTGGGCCGCCCGTCGTACCCGCTGGACACCAGCGCCGACGCCGGTTTCCTGCGTGACATGAGCACCCACCACGCCCAGGCCGTGGACATGGCGCTGCTCGTCATGGACAGGACCGACGACGTCGAGGTGCACACGATCGCCACGGACATGGCGCGGACCCAGCAGGCGCAGATCGGGATGATGCAGGGGTGGCTGAGCTCGTGGGGTCTGACCGCCCGCGCCTCCGAGCCCCCGATGACCTGGATGGCCGCCCACGACCACGGCGGCGGTGAGGGCGTGGTGCCCGAGACCATGCCGGGCTGGGCCACCGAGGAGGAGATGGTGCGGCTCACCGACGCCGAGGGCGAGGAGGCCGAGGTCCTCTTCCTGGAGCTGATGATCGCCCACCACCTCGGCGGGATCGACATGGCCGAGGCCGAGGTGGAGCTCGGCAACGAGGACCTGGTCACGACCTTCGCCCAGGGCATGGTCGACGCGCAGCAGTCCGAGGTGGACAACATGGAGCGGCTGCTGGAGCTGCGCCGGTAACGTCCCGCCGCCGCGCGGGAGCCCTGCCTCGGGAGGACGACGGGCGGGCGAGGAGACACGGTGTCACGGCGCGTCCCCGGAGACGGGGGCGCGCCGTCGTGCTGTCCCGGGGCGTTCCCGTCGTCCGAGGCGTTGGCTGTGCCACCGGGGTCCTCACCGGTCGCGCGGGGACGTTCCCGGCTCCCGCCCGACCGCCCCCTCCCCGACGTGTCCGGTCTCTCAGGGGGGTGCCCCCACATACGACAAGCCGTAGCACTACAGTTCGTAGTACTACCGGCAGTCGGTAATTGAGAGGGCGGGCATGGAAGCACTAGACCTGGCGAGGTGGCAGTTCGGCGTCACCACGATCTACCACTTCCTCTTCGTCCCCCTGACGATCGGGCTGTCGTTCATCGTGGCCGTGCTCCAGACCTTCTGGTACCGCACCGGACGACACGAGTACCTCCAGGCCACCCAGTTCTTCGGCAAGCTGTTCCTGATCAACTTCGCCATGGGCGTGGTCACCGGGATCGTGCAGGAGTTCCAGTTCGGCATGAACTGGAGCGAGTACTCGCGCTTCGTCGGGGACGTCTTCGGGGCGCCCCTCGCGATGGAGGCCCTTCTCGCCTTCTTCCTGGAGTCCACGTTCATCGGGCTGTGGATCTTCGGGTGGCACCGCCTGCCGCGCGGCGTCCACCTGGCCTGCATCTGGGTGGTCGCGGTCGGCACCAACCTGTCGGCGTACTTCATCCTGGCCGCCAACGCCTGGATGCGCCGCCCGGTCGGCTACGAGGTCAACCCGGAGAACGGCCGCGCCGAACTCAACGACATCTGGGCCGTGCTCAGCAACGACCAGGCCTGGTCCACGTACCTGCACACCGTCTCGGCCGCCTTCGTCACCGCCGGACTCTTCGTGGTCGCGGTCAGCGCCTTCAAGCTGTGGCGCAACACCCGGCACGACGACACCGGCGAGGTCGGCGTCACCCCGCCCAAGCGGGACCTCGCGCTCTTCCGCTCCACCCTGAAGGTCGGCCTGGTCTTCACTCTGCTGGCCGGGGCGCTCACGTTCGTCTCGGGCGACCACCAGGCCAAGCTCGCCGCCGAGTACGAACCCATGAAGCTCGCCGCCGCCGAAGCCCTGTGGGAGACGGAGGAGGGCGCGCCCTTCTCCACCTTCGCGGTCGGCGACACCGAAGCCCGGTACAACCCGATCGACGTCGGCGTCCCCAACATCCTGAGCTTCCTGGCCACCGGGCACTTCGACGGCGAGGTGCACGGGATGAACAACCTCCAGGAGGCCTACGAGGAGTACTACGGGCCGGGGGACTACATCCCCAACGTGTTCGTCGTGTACTGGGCCTTCCGCCTGATGATGGGCTTCGGGATCTTCGGGGTGGCCGTGGCCGCCCTGGGGCTGTGGCTCACCCGGGGACGGACGCGCCTGCCGAGGAGCCGGTGGTTCTACTACGCCGCGATCGCCGCGCTGCCCTCCGCCCTGCTCGCCAACATCTTCGGGTGGGTGCTCACCGAGATGGGACGCCAGCCCTGGACCGTCCACGGCGAACTGCTCACCGCGAACAGCGTCTCCCCCGGGGTCAGCCTCGGGACGGTCGCCATGAGCCTGGGCATCTTCACCGCCGTGTACGGGCTGCTGTTCGTCATCGAGGTCGGCCTGCTGTGGAAGTACGTCAAGAAGGGCCCCTCGCACCTCGTCCCGGATCTGGAGAACGACGAGGACGAGTCCCAGATCCCCCACTTCAGCTACTAGGAGCCAACGACCATGGAACTGGCCGTCATCTGGTTCGTCGCCATCGCGGTCCTGTGGATCGGGTACTTCGTCCTGGAGGGATTCGACTTCGGGGTGGGCACCCTGCTGCCCTTCATGGGCAGGCGCAACTCCGTGGACCGACGGGTCACCATCAACTCCATCGGCCCGGTCTGGGACGCCAACGAGGTGTGGCTGCTCACGGCGGGCGGCGCCATGTTCGCCGCCTTCCCCGCCTGGTACGCGTCCCTGTTCAGCGGGTTCTACGTGCCGCTGTTCCTCATCCTCATCGCGCTCATCCTGCGCGGCGTGGCCTTCGAGTACCGGGGCAAGCGCGACGACCCCCGCTGGCAGGACTGGTGGGACCGGGCGATCTTCTTCGGCAGCTCCGTCCCCGCCTTCCTGTGGGGCGTCGCCTTCGCCAACATCGTCCGGGGCGTGGCGATGGACTCCGACCACATCGTGACCGCGTCCCTGCTGGACCTGCTCAACCCGTACGCCCTGCTCGGCGGGGTGACGACGCTGTCGCTGTTCACCCTGCACGGCGCCGTCTTCCTGACCCTCAAGACCGACGGGCCGGTCCGGGTCCGCGCCCGCCGGGCCACGCTGGTGGCCGCCTGCGTCGCGGTCCCCGCGGGCGCCGGGTTCCTGCTCTGGACCCAGTTCGCCCACGGCAAGCCGTGGACACTGCCGCTCGTGCTGATCGCAGCCCTGGCGCTGGTGGCCGGTGTGGTCGCCTCCTGGTACCGGCGCGAGGGATGGTCGTTCGTGGCCACGGCGGTGACCATCCTGGCCGCCGTGACCGCGCTGTTCGGGGCGCTGTTCCCCGACGTGCTCCCGTCCACCACCGACGCGGCCTTCAGCCTCACCGTCGAGAACGCCTCCTCCGCCGACTACACGCTCACCGTGATGTCGTGGGTGGCGCTGGTGTTCCTGCCGCTGGTGATCGGCTACCAGTCCTGGAGCTACTGGGTCTTCCGCAAGCGGGTCACCCGCGAACAGGTCAGCCTGTCCGCCCACGCCCCCGCCGCCCACGCCGCCACATCCGGTACCACCGGTGGAGGCGGACCGGACCAGGCCTCCTGACCGGGGCCGGTCCCGTGTCGCCGTGCCCTCCGCCTCCCGCGTCGCCCCGGGTCGCGGAGGGTACGGCCCGACCGGGGGCCGACCCGGATACTGGAACCGGGCCCCGCACCCTGCCCCCGCGTACACGACGTATCCGCCCCACCAGCCCCACCGGTCCGGCCGGGCTCCGACGCCACGAGGTTCCTCGCAGATGAAACCGCTCGATCCACGACTGGTGCGCACCGCGGACGCGGTCAGGACCCACCTGGCCGTCACCGTCGTCAGCGGGGTGCTGATCACGGGCCTCATCCTCGCCCAGGCCTGGCTGCTCGCCCGGGTCATCACCGGGGTCTGGGCCGGAGAGGGGCTGGACGCCCTGGGCTGGATGATCGCCTCGGTGGCCGCCGTCGCGGTCGTCCGCGCCCTGCTGTCCTACCTCGCGGAGGCCTCCGCCCTGCACAGCGCCGCCCGCACGAAGTCACAGCTGCGGCGGCGGCTGGTCGCCCACGTGACCGGTTCGGGCAAGGTGTGGCTGGCGGAGGGCGGCGACCGGGAGGACGGGTCGCCCCGGGCCGGGGAACTCGTCACCCTGGCCACCCGGGGCCTGGACGCCCTCGACGAGTACTTCTCCCGCTACCTGCCCCAGCTCGTCCTGGCCTGCATCGTGCCGTTCGCGGTGCTGGCCGTCGTGTTCTGGGCGGACTGGATCTCCGGGATCGTCATCCTGGTGACGCTGCCGCTCATCCCGATCTTCATGGCGCTGATCGGCATGCACACCCAGCAGCGCACCGAACGCCAGTGGCGGCTGCTGAGCCGGTTGGGCGGGCACTTCCTCGACGTGGTGGAGGGGCTGCCGACCCTGGCGGTGTTCCGCCGCGCCAAGGCGCAGGCCGCGATCATCCGGAAGGTCGGGGAGGACCACCGGTCCGCGACCATGGGCACGCTGCGGATCGCGTTCCTCTCGGCCTTCGCCCTGGAGCTCCTGGCGACCCTCGCGGTGGCGCTGGTCGCCGTCGAGGTGGGGCTGCGCCTGCTGGGCGGGCACATGGACTACCAGACCGCCCTGCTGGTCCTGATCCTCGCCCCCGAGGCCTACCTGCCGCTGCGCGAGGTGGGGGCCCGCTTCCACGCGAGCATGGAGGGCGTGGCCGCCGCCGACCAGGTCTTCACCGAGCTGGATCGCAAGCGCGGGTCGCGGTCTCCGGACGGGGGCGGCGAGGAGCGGCCGACCCCAGCTCCAACCGGCGTCCCCTCCCCCGCCGCCTCGGGCGACATCCGGTTCGAGGGGGTGGGGCTGCTGTACCCGGGGCGCGAGGTGCCCGCCCTGTCCGGGCTGGACCTGACCGTCCGGTCCGGGGAGCACCTGCTGCTCACCGGCCCCAGCGGGTCCGGCAAGACCACCCTGCTGTCCCTCCTGCTGCGGCTCGGGGAACCCACCGAGGGGCGGATCAGCGTACGGGCGCCCGGGGGCGAGTGGACCCCGATGGACGACGTACCCCCCGACGACTGGCGGCTCGGCGTCGCCTGGGTCCCCCAGCACCCCTACCTGTTCGACGTGTCCGTCGCGGACAACATCCGGCTGGGCGCGCCCGACGCCGACATGGAGCGGGTGCGGGAGGCGGCCCGGCTGGCCGAGGCCGACACGTTCGTCTCCGCGCTCCCCGAGGGCTACGGGACCCGACTGGGCGAGCGGGGCGCACGTCTGTCCGCCGGGCAGCGGCAGCGGATCGCCCTGGCCCGAGCGCTGTGCCGGGACGCGCCGCTGGTCCTGCTGGACGAGCCCACCGCGCACCTCGACCCCGAGAACGCCAGGGCGGTACGGACCGCCGTGGCCCGCCTGCTGGAGGGACGCACCGCCGTGATCGTCGCGCATGACACCGCATGGGCCGAGTCCGCACTCGGGGCCCGCCTCCGGACCGCCGCGCTTCCCCTGCTCACCCGGGAGGCCCGCCGATGAGCGCCGGGACGGCCCCGCCGGAGGTCGGTGGGCGGGAACGGCGCCGGGACCCGCTGCGCCGGATGATCGGTCTGGCCCGGCCCCGGAGCGCACGGTTCGCGCTGGGCGTGCTGCTCGGCGCCGCCGCCACCGGGTCGGGTGTGGCCCTGCTGGGCGTGGCCGCGTGGATGCTGGCGACCGCCGCCGACCACCCGTCGATCACCGCGCTGAGCGTGGCCGTGGTCGCCACCCGGGCGCTGGGGGTGAGCAAGGGCGTCACCCGCTACCTGGAACGGCTGGTCACCCACGACGCGGCGTTCCGGACCCTGGCCGAGGTGCGGGTCCGGGTGTACGAGCGGTTGGCCCGCACCGAACCGTTCGGCCGGTTCCGCTCCGGCGACCTGGTGTCGCGCCTGGTCAACGACACCGAGGCCACCCTCGACCTGCTGGTGCGCGGCCTCACCCCGCCGTTGGTGTCGGTGGTCACCGGTGGGGCCACGGTGCTGTTCCTGACCGTGGTGTACGTCCCCGGGGGCCTGCTGCTCGCCGCGGGCCTGCTGCTCGCCGGACTCGCGGTGCCGCTGGCCGCCGCTGCGCTGGGGCGCGGCCCCGGACGGCGGGAGGCCCGCGCACGGGGCCGACTCTCCACGACCCTGGTCGACACCCTCCAGGGTGCTCCGGACCTGGTCGCCTACGGGGCCATGGAGCGTCAGGTGGCCCGGGTGAACGAGGCGGACGCCGAGCTCACGCGCGTGGCCCGACGGGACGCGGCCACCCTGGGGCTGAGTGCCGGGGCCACCGCCCTCATCACCGGGCTGACCGTGTGGGGCGCGCTCTTCCTGGGTGTGCTCGCCGTGGAGGAGGGGACGATCGGCCCGACCGCGCTGGCGGTGCTGGTGCTGACGACACTGGCCGCCTTCGAGATCGTCGCCCCGCTGCCCGCCGTCGCGGCCCGGCTGGGTGCGATCCGGGCCAGTGGCGAGCGGCTGTTCGGCGTCCTGGACACGCCTCCCGCGGTCGCGCCGCCCGCGAGGGAGGGCCTGGAGATCGACCCTGACGCCGACGCCACGGTGCGGATCCGCGACCTGCGCGTGCGGTACGGCCCCGAGGAGCCGTGGGCGCTGGACGGGGTGGACCTGGAGATCCCCGCCGGGGAGACGGTTGCGGTGGTCGGTCCGAGCGGCGCGGGCAAGAGCACGCTCGCCTCGGTGCTGCTGCGCTTCCGGGACCCGGACGGCGGTCGTGTGGAGATCGGCGGGGTGGACGTGACCGACTACCCGGCCGACGAGGTCCGCCGGGTGGTGAGCGGGGTCCCCCAGGACCCGCACGTGTTCGCCTCCACGCTCCGGGAGAACCTGCGCCTGGCGAGCCCGGGAGCCGGGGACGAGGAGTTGTGGGCGGCGCTGCGCAGGGTGCGGCTGGCAGGTGAGGTCGAGGCGATGCCCAAGGGCCTGGACACCCAGGTGGGGTCGCACGGCATGGGCCTGAGCGGCGGGATGCGGCAGCGGCTGGCGCTGGCCCGCGCGGTGCTGGCCGCGCCGCGCGTGCTGGTGTTGGACGAGCCGACCGCGCACCTGGACCCGGACACCCGCGACGCGGTGGTGGACGACCTGCTCGACGCCGCCGAGGGGTTCTCGACCCTGCTCATCACCCACGACCTCACCGGGCTGGACCGGGTGGACCGCGTCCACGTGGTCCGCGACGGCCGGGTGATCCAGTCCGGAACGCACGCGGAACTGATGGAGCAACCGGGATGGTACCGCGCCGTAGGCGTCCGTTGAGGGTGGCGGCGGGCGACGGGCGGGCTGGTACCGCGCCGTAGGCGTCCGTTGAGGGTGGTGGCGGGCGACGGGAGGGCGGTACCGCGCCGTAGGCGTCCGTTGAGGGCGGTGGCGGGCGACGGGAGGGCGGTACCGCGCCGTAGGCGTCCGTTGAGAGCGGTGGCGGGCGACGAGTGGAACCGGCCCTTCCGGGGCGCTAGTGTTCGCCCGTGAATCCCGTACGTGAGGTCTTCGGTGGTTTCGGCGTTCTGCTGCGCGGTCTGGCGATCGTGCTCCGTAAACCACGCCTGTTCCTGTTGGGCGCGCTGCCCGCTCTCGTGACGTCCCTGCTGTTCCTGGCGGCGCTGATCACGCTCGCGGTGAACCTGACGGACCTGGTCGCGTGGGCGACGCCGTTCGCCCGTGAGTGGGACACCCTCTGGCAGGGGCTGCTGCGCGGCGCCCTGTCCGTGGGTCTGCTCGCCGGGGCGGTCCTAATCATGGTGGTGGCGTTCACGACCGTCACCCTGACCCTGGGCGCGCCCGTCTACGACCGGATCGCGGAGCTGGTCGAACAGGAGCTGGGCGGGGCGCCCGAGGCACAGGACGAGTCCCTGGCCGCCGGGGTGGCCCGGGCGATCCGGCAGTCCCTGGGAATCGTGCTGGTCTCCCTCGTGGTGACCGTCTGCGCGTTCCTGCTGGGGCTGATCCCGCTGCTCGGCTGGCTGATCGGACCGGTCCTGACCGCCGTGATGGGCGGCTGGCTCCTGTGCATCGAACTGACGGCCAGCGCCTTCGACCGCCGTGGCCTGCTGCTCGTAAGCGACCGGCGCCGCTTCATGGGGACCCGGCGCTGGCGCGCCCTGGGCTTCGCGGTCCCCACCTACTTCCTGCTCGCGATCCCGTTCGTCGCCGTGGCGGTGTTCCCGGCGGCGACCGCCGGCGGGACCATCCTCGCGCGCGAGCTGCTGCCCGAGACGCCCCAGGAGCCGAGCACGTCGCCGGACTCCGACCCGAACCCGCCCGAGACACCGCAGAAGCCCCAGTAGCCACCTCAGGCCTCTGTGGGACCTCGACACACGAGGGGGCGGACGACTCCGGGTCGTCCGCCCCCTCCTCTCGTTCCCGTGCGGTCAGCGCAGGCCGGGGTCACGGCGCAGCGCCGTGGTGATCATGCGCTCGACGAGGGCGGCGTAGTCCAGGCCGGTGGCGCCCCACATCTGCGGGAAGGCCGACGACGGCGTGAAACCGGGCATCGTGTTGAGCTCGTTCACGAGGATCCGACCGTCCTCGGTGTAGAAGAAGTCCACCCGGGCCAGCCCCTCGCAGCCCATGGCCTCGAAGACGTCGGCGGCCATCGCGCGCAGGCGGGCGGTGGCCTCCTCCGGGATCTCGGCGGGGATGGTGAGGCCGCTCGTGGACAGGTACTTGGCCTCGAAGTCGTAGAAGTCGAAACCCTCGGCCACGTGCACCTCGGCGGGGAACGAGACGTCGGGGGTGCCGCCGTCCTCGGACTCCAGCACCCCGCACTCGATCTCGCGGCCGATGACCTGCGCCTCGACCAGCACCTTGGGGTCGTGCTCGCGGGCGGCCTCGACGGCGGCGACCACGGCGTCGGTGTCCGAGGAGTCCCGCACCTTGCTGATGCCGACGCTGCTCCCGGCGCGGGCGGGCTTGACGAACACCGTCCGGCCCAGCTCCGCGACGTCGTCCAGGACCTTCTTGCGCTCGGTCCGCCAGGTGCGCTCGGTGATCGCCACGTAGTCGCTGGTGGGGATGGAGTTGCCGACCAGCAGGGCCTTCATGAAGACCTTGTCCATGGCGGCGGCGCTGGAGAACACCCCGGCGCCCGCGTAGCGCACGCCCATCATCTCGAAGAGGCCCTGGATGGTGCCGTCCTCACCGAAGGGGCCGTGCAGCAGCGGCAGGACCACGTCGACCTCGGCCAGCCGCCGCGTGCCCTGGTCGGGGCTGACGGTCATGAGCTGGCCCGCCGTGTCGAAGGGCAGGGCGATGTCCGTGCCCTCCTCCGAGACGGTCGGCAGGGCCTTGGTCGCCGCGTCGATGCGCAGGCTCTCGGGATCGCCCGAGGTCAGGACCCAGTTGCCGGTGGGCGTGATCCCCACCGGGACGACCTCGTATCGGTCCTGGTCGATCACGGACAGGACGCTGCCCGCCGTGACGCAGGAGATCTCGTGCTCGGAACTACGACCGCCGAAGACGACGGCGACCCGAATCTTGCGCTGCTCGGACGACATGCTGCCTGACCCTATCTCGCCTGCTGATGAATCCGGTACGGGTGAAAAGCGCCCGTGTGTCACTTTCCCCCGTCGAGAGCCGCGAGGGCGTCCTCGATGAGGTCCCGGGGGTCCTCCAGGCCGATGGAGAACCGGACCGCGCCCGGGGAGACACCGGCGGCGGTCAGCTCGGCCTCGCTCATGTTCCGGTGCGAGGTCGACGCCACGTGCCCCGCCAGCGTGTGCGTGCCGCCGAGCGAGGCCGCGATGGTGGCCAGCTCCAGGCGGTCCGCGAAGGCCATGCCCTCGTCCCGGCCGCCGCGCGGGTGCACGGTGACCACGGCCCCGTGGCGGCCCTCGTCGAAGAGCTTGCCCGCGAGCTCGTGCCCGGGGTGCGAGGGCAGCGACGGGTGGTCGACCCGCTCCACCAGGGGGTGCCCCTCCAGGGCCCGGGCGAAGGCCGCGGCGGTCGCGCACTGGCGCTCGACCCGCAGCGGCAGGGTCTCCAGCCCCCGGTGCAGCAGGTAGGCCTCGTCCGGGGCCAGGCACGGCCCGAGGTCGATCCGGGCGGCGCGGACGCGGTCGATCAGGGCGGGGGCGGCCACGGCCACGCCGCCGGTGGTGTCGCTGTGCCCGCCCAGGTACTTGGTGGCCGAGTGCACGACGACGTCCGCGCCGAACTCCAGCGGGCGGCAGACCGCCGGGGAGGCGAACGTGGAGTCCACCACCAGGGCGGCGCCCGCCGCACGCGCGATCCGCGCCAGGCCGGGCAGGTCGGAGACGGTCATGGCCGGGTTGGACAGGGTCTCGGTGAACACCACCCGGGTCTCGGGGGTGACCGCCGCGGCCACGGCGTCGAGGTCGGTGACGTCCACGAAGTCCGTGCGCACGCCGAACCGGCGCATCAGCCGGTCCAGCAGCGAGTAGGTGTTGCCGTAGATCGAGCGGGAGGCCACCACGTGAGCCCCTGCCTCGGTGAGGGCGAGCAGCACGGTGCTGAGGGCCGCCATGCCGGAGGCGAAGGCCTGGCCGCGCACCCGGTCCGGGAGCCCCGCGCCCTCCAGCGCCGCGACCGCGTCCGCGAAGGCGTCCACGGTGGGGCTGTCGATGCGGGCGTAGGAGTAGCCGTCACGCGTACCGGCCAGCACGTCCGCGAACCCCTGCGAGGTGTCGAACGCGTAGGTGGTGGCGCGGTGGACGGGCATCCGCATGGGGCGTTCGGTGGGGACGGGGGCCTCCGGGGCCCGTACCGCCCGCGTGTGCTCCCCCGCGCTCCCGGAACCGGGTGTGTGTGTCATCGTGCTCGCTCTCAGACCCCGTAGCGCTCCGGCTTGGTGCTGCGTGACATGAACGCCAGCAGCGCCTGGGCCGGACTCATGTCGTGGTGCATCATCTTGACGACGGCCTCGGTGATGGGCATGTCGACCCCGTGGGTCCACCCGAGTTCGAGGATGGACTCGGAGGACTTGACCCCCTCCGCCGTCTGCTTCGTCTCCGCGACGACCTGTTCGAGGGTCTTGCCCGCGCCCAGTTTCTCACCGAAGGTCCGGTTCCGCGACAGCGGGGACGAGCATGTCGCCACCAGGTCGCCCATCCCGGCCAGACCGGACAGGGTGTGCTCGTCCGCGCCGAGCGTGACCGCGAGCCGGGTGGTCTCGGCCAGGCCCCGCGTGATCAGCGAGGCCTTGGTGTTGTCACCGAACCCCATGCCCTCCGCGACGCCGACCGCCAGGCCGATCACGTTCTTCATCGCGCCGCCGATCTCCACGCCCACCAGGTCGGTGCTGGTGTAGGGGCGGAAGTACGCGGACTTGAAAAGCCCCTGGAGGTGGACGGCGGTCTCCTCGTGCGGGCAGGCCACCACGGCGGTGGCGGGCTGGCGCTCGATGATCTCCCGGGCCAGGTTGGGGCCGGACACGACCGCGATCCGCTCCCGGGGCAGACCCAGGACCTCACCGACGACCTGGCTCATCCGCATGAGGGTGCCGAGCTCGACGCCCTTCATGAGGCTGACGACCACCGCGTCCTCCGCGATGTGCCCGCGCCAGGAGGCGAGGTTCTCCCGCAGGGTCTGCGAGGGGACGGCCAGCACCACGACCCGGGCGCCGGTGAGCGCCTCGGCCGGGTCCGTGGTGGCGCGCAGCCCCCCGTTGAGCGTGACCCCCGGGAAGTAGTCCGGGTTCTCCGAGGACTCGTTGACCGCGTCGACCACCTCGGCCCGGCGGCCCCACAGGACCACCTCGGCCACGGGGCCCTCGCCGTTCTTGCGCGCCAGGTCGGCCGCGTCCGCGACGATGTTGGCGAACGTGGTCCCCCAGGACCCGCTGCCCAGAACCGCGACCTTCACGTTCTCAGCGCTCATCTGGTCGCTCATGCCCCCGTGCTGTTCTTCCCGTTGTCGGTGTCGGCGCCCGCGTCCTCGGCGCCCACGGTGTCGTTCCCGGCCTCCTCGCGCTCCGCGCGCCGGGCCTCGGCCTCCTGCTGGCGGGCCTTCCGGTAGTCGAAGGGCTCGGCGGGCGGCTGCTCACCGCGGATGCCCGCCTGGAGGGCGGTGATGTCGGCCATGATCGCCCGGGTGGCGCCGTCGAGGACGGTCGCGGTGAGCGGCTGGTCCCGGAACTCGGACAGGTCCACCGGCGGACCGGCGCTGAACTGGATGCGCTTGCGCGGGGGCAGCAGACGGGGCTTCTTCTCGCCGTAGGGCAGGATCTCCTGCTCACCCCAGTGCGCGACCGGGACGACCGGGACACCCGTGGTCAGGGCCAGCCGGGCCACGCCGTTCTTGGCGGTCATCGGCCACAGCTCGGGGTCGCGGGTGCAGGTGCCCTCCGGGTAGAAGATCACCGACGAACCGTCCTGGACCAGCGCCTTCTCCGCCTCACCCAGTGCCTTGACCGCGTCGGCGCTGCCGCGCTTGATCGGGATCTGGCCGGTGCTCCTGGCCACCGAGCGGACCACGGGGATCTTCATGACCCCGTCCTTCATGGTGAAGGTCGGCCAGCGGCGGGCACCGATGTAGAGGAAGTGCGCGACGGTCAGGGGGTCGGTCACCGACAGGTGGTTGGCGGCGATGATCACCCCGCCCTGGGCGGGCACGTTCTCGGTGCCCTTCCACTCGGGCTTGGTCACGAACCACAGGACGAACCGGACGATGCGGGACACGACCCACTTGACCCATCGCGATTCTCGTTGCTTGGCCACGGGGGACTCCTCACTTCTCGCTCCCGGCCCGGTCCGGACCACGGAAGCTCAACCGACTCAGTCTAGGACGTGTACCGAAGTTCCGGGTGACGCCGTCTCCGGCCCGGACGGACACACCCAGGGCGCCCGCGCCGCGCCGTACCCCGAAGGCCTACCCTCGTCACTGTCGTGGCCGTATCGACGTCCCGGGGGAAGCGTGACCGGCTTTGGAGAGCGTGACGGGGCCTCGCACCTCGGGGCGCGCTGGTCCCTGATCGTTCCAGTGAAGCACCTCGGTCGCGCCAAGACACGACTGGCCCGGGCCGCCGGGGACCTGCGGGAGGAACTCGCGCTCGCGATCGCCTGCGACACGGTGGCCGCCGCACTGGCGTGCGCGGCGACGGCGGCGGTGTTCGCCGTCACCGAGGACCCGCGTGCGCGCGCCGAACTGACGGAGCTGGGCGCGGCGGTGGTCGGCGGCGAGCCGGGCGGAGGTCTCAACCCCGCCCTGGAGCACGGGGCGCGGGTCGCCGCGGCCGGGTTCCCGGGGTTCGGCGTGTGCGCGCTCTCGGCCGACCTGCCCGCGCTGCGCCCGGAGGAGCTGGAGCGGGTCCTGACAGCCGCCTCGACCCACGGACGGTCGTTCCTGGCGGACACGCCCGGAGCGGGGACCACCCTGCTGGCCGCGGCGCCCGGCGGTCGACTGGCCCCGGCCTTCGAGGGGGCCTCACGCGCGCGTCACCTGGCCGGTGGAGCTCGGGAGCTGCTGATCCCCGACGTGGCGTCGGTCCGGCGGGACGTGGACACCCCTGAGGACCTGGCGGCCGTCGCGGAGATGGGCGTGGGCCCCCGGACGAGCGCGCTGCTGGAGCGTCTCCCGACCGGTCACGCGGACCGGACGCACGGGCGGGCCCGGTCCTGAGGCCGACGCCGGGACGCAGGGACCGCCCACGGGCGGCGACGACGTGCCCGGACCGGCCCCGGACAGCACTCCGCCCGGGCCCCTCGTGGGAACCCGGGCGGGTGCGTCCTGACCGCCTGGCGGCGGTGAGGGCTACTTCTTGTCGCCGTTGACGAGCGCCTTGAAGTCAGCGCCAGCGCGGAACTTCGGAACGAAGCTCGCGGGGACGTTGATCGTGGCGCCAGTGGCGGGGTTGCGCGCGGTACGAGCCGCACGCTCGGACTTCTCGAAAACGCCGAAGCCCGTGATGGCGACCTTGTCGCCCGACGCCACGGTGGCCTGAATGGTCTCAAGCACAGCGTTGACCGCTTCGGTCGCGGTCTTCTTGTCTCCGAGACGGTCGGAGATCGCGTCGATCAGGTCACGCTTGTTCATAAGGTTCCTCCGGTTCCCCCTTGCTCGCACGAAATTAGGGGAAGCAGAGGCCCTTACACAAATACAAACGCCCACGGGCAAGGCGTGTCGGGCCCCTTCCGACCTGCGAGGTCACCCTGCGCGACGGTGGGGAAGCATGGGGCGGGGGTGGTGAACCAGCCCCTTTTGCCCCCTTCTGTGGTCCTCAAAAGCCTACGTATAACCGGATTCCGGGCTCCGGCCACGCCGCGCTTAAGGACACAAAGACCGTAAGCGAGCGCTCACGTCAAGTAAAGGTAAAATTATTCGGGACCGGGGGTGCGCTGAGTCACAGCGACCCCCGATCCCGTGTCGGAGCGGCGTTCCGGAGCTAGAGCGTGACCGGCTTCCAGGGCTCCCTCGTGGTCTCGAACGCGCCGATCTCGTCCGTGTGACGGAGCGTCAGCGCGATGTCGTCCAGACCCTCCAGCAGACGCCAGCGGGTGTAGTCGTCGAGCTCGAACGGCTCCCGCACGTCCGCCCCCGGAGCGCGCACCTCGCGGGCGACGAGGTCCACGGTCACCTCGGTGGCGGGGTCGGCCTCGACGGCCGCCCACAGCCGGTCGATGACCTCCTGCGGCAGCAGGACGGTCAGCAGGCCGCCCTTGAGCGAGTTGCCCCGGAAGATGTCCGCGAAGCGCGAGGACAGCACGGCCCTGAAGCCGTAGTCCTGGAGCGCCCACACGGCGTGCTCACGGGAGGAACCGGTACCGAAGTCCGGCCCGGCCACCAGGACGGACGCGCCCTCGTACTCGGGACGGTTGAGCACGAAGTCCGGGTCGGACTTGCGCCACTCGGCGAACAGGCCGTCCTCGAACCCCGTGCGGCTGACCCGCTTGAGGTAGACGGCGGGGATGATCTGGTCGGTGTCGACGTTGCTGGAGCGCAGCGGGACGGCCCGACCGGTGTGGACGTCGAACTTCTCCATGGGAGGACTCTCCTGACGGGGTCGGGGACTACTGCGGGTCCAGGTCGGCGGGCGAGGACAGGGTGCCGCGCACGGCGGTGGCGGCGGCGACCTGCGGCGACACGAGGTGGGTGCGACCGCCCCGGCCCTGGCGCCCCTCGAAGTTGCGGTTGGAGGTGGAGGCGCTGCGCTCGCCCGGCTTGAGCTGGTCCGGGTTCATGCCGAGGCACATCGAGCAGCCCGCCTCGCGCCACTCGGCGCCCGCGTCGAGGAAGACCTGCCCCAGGCCCTCCTCGTTGGCCTGCTCCTTGACCCGCATGGAACCGGGCACCACGAGCATCCGGACGCCGTCCGCGACCCTGCGTCCGCGCACGATCTCGGCGGCCGCCCGCAGGTCCTCGATCCGGCCGTTGGTGCACGAGCCGAGGAAGACGGTGTCCACCCGCACCTCGCGCATCGGCGTCCCCGGCGCGAGGTCCATGTACCTGAGGGCCTTCTCGGCGGAGGCGCGCGCGGAGGGGTCCTCGTAGGACGCGGGGTCGGGCACCTCGGCGTCCAGCGGCACGCCCTGACCCGGGTTGGTGCCCCAGGTGACGAACGGGCTGAGCTCGTCGGCGTCCAGGACCACCTCGGCGTCGAACTCGGCACCCTCGTCGGTGCGCAGGCTCTTCCAGTGCTCGACGGCGGCGTCGAAGTCCGCGCCCTGAGGAGCGTGCGGGCGGCCCTGGACGTAGTCGAAGGTGGTCTGGTCCGGGGCGATCATCCCGGCGCGGGCGCCCGCCTCGATGGACATGTTGCACACCGTCATGCGGGCCTCCATGGACAGGGCCTCGATGGCCTCGCCCCGGTACTCGATGACGTAGCCCTGGCCGCCCCCGGTGCCGATCTTCGCGATCACGGCGAGGATGATGTCCTTGGCGGACACCCCGGGCCGGAGCGTGCCGTTGACGGTGACGGCCATGGTCCGGAACGGCTGCATGGGCAGGGTCTGGGTGGCCAGGACGTGCTCGACCTGGCTGGTGCCGATACCGAAGGCCAGGGCGCCGAACGCGCCGTGGGTGCTGGTGTGGCTGTCTCCGCAGACCACGGTCATGCCGGGCTGGGTGAGGCCGAGCTGGGGGCCGACCACGTGCACCACGCCCTGGTCGATGTCGCCCATGGGGTGCAGGCGCACACCGAAGTCGGAGCAGTTCTTGCGCAGGGTCTCGACCTGCTTGCGGGAGACCGGGTCCGCGATGGGGGCCAGGAGGTCCATCGTCGGGACGTTGTGGTCCTCGGTGGCGATGGTCAGGTCCGGGCGGCGCACGCCGCGACCCGCCAGGCGCAGGCCCTCGAAGGCCTGCGGACTGGTCACCTCGTGGACGAGGTGGAGGTCGATGTAGAGCAGGTCCGGCTCGCCGTCGGCACGCCGGACGACGTGCTCCTCCCAGACCTTCTCGGCCATCGTGCGTGCCATGGGCGATCGCCCCTCTCGTGTGTCGCGTCTCGTGCTCGCCTCGTCACGGGGTGCTTCGCCAGGGCCGCGGGCCTCGCGCACGGATGTGCGGCCGACTTGCATTCCATATTTCGAGACGGCAATATCAAGCCATGGACAACTCTAGCTCATCCAGCGGTGTCGGTGTCCTGGACAAGACGATGTCCGTCCTCGACGCCCTGGAGTCGGGGCCCGCGTCGCTGGCCCAGCTGGTCCAGATCACCGGTCTGGCCCGCCCCACCGCCCACCGTCTCGCCGTCGCCCTGGAACGGCACCGCATGGTCACCAGGGACAGCCAGGGCAGGTTCGTGCTCGGGCCGCGCCTGGGAGAGCTGTCGATCGCCACCGGCGAGGACCGCCTGCTCGCCGTGGCCGCGCCCGTCCTGGTCCAGCTGCGCGACCTGACCGGCGAGAGCGCCCAGCTCTACCGCCGCCAGGGCGACCTGCGCGTGTGCGTGGCAGCCTCCGAACGCAGCAGCGGCCTGCGCGACACCGTCCCGGTCGGCAGCGAACTGCCCATGAACGCCGGTTCGGCCGCCCAGGTACTGCTGGCCTGGGAGGACTCCGACCGCATCCGCCGCTCGCTCGTGGGCGCCCGCTTCACCGCCGCCAGCCTCGCCCAGGTACGGCGCCGCCGCTGGGCCCAGAGCGTCGCGGAACGCGAGCAGGGCGTGGCCTCGGTCTCCGCTCCGGTGTCCGGCCCGGGCGGCCGCGTGATCGGGGCGGTGTCCGTCTCCGGTCCCATAGAGCGTCTGACCCGCTCCCCCGGCCGCATCCACTCGCAGGCCGTGGTGTCCGCCGCCGAGAAGATCAGCGAGTCACTGCACACCTACGAGGGCTCGCACTAGGCGCCCGACCACCACACCACCCCGGACCCGCACACCCCCTCCCCCACAGGAACGCGCACTGGCCGCGTCCGCCGAACCCGGCGGGCGCGGCCTCCGTCGTCCCCGGGGCGCCTCCGCGAGGGGCTCCGAAAGAGCGGCCCCGCCTCTGGACTCTTATTGACACTCTGTCTAACATGACGGAATGTCTCACAAGAACGTGACCGGGAACACAGACACCCGGGCCGAGCTCGACGCCTTCCGTGAGCTGCAACAGCTCGCCTACCAGGCCGCCAGCGACGTGGCGGCCACCCTCGAACCCGGTGTGACCGAACGCGAGGCCGCCCGGCGCGTCCGTGAACACCTGGAGGCGCGCGGCGTCCAGGACTGGTTCCACACCCCCTTCGCCTGGTTCGGGGACCGCACCGCCTTCCGGAACTTCCGCGTGCCGCTCCAGTTCTTCCCCACCGGACGTCGGTTGGAGGAGGGCATGCCCTTCATCCTCGACTGCGCCCCCGTCCGGGACGGCTACGTCGCGGACATCGGCTACTCCGGTTACCTGGGTGAGAACGCCCTGCACGACCTCCTCATGGACGACCTGCGCGCGCACCGGGACCTGATCGTGGAGCGGGTCGGGGCGGGCGACACCCTCCAGGACGTGTACCGCGCCGTGGACGCCCTCATCCGCGAACAGGGCCACGACAACCGGCACCGGGTCTACCCCGGCCGCGTCATCGCGCACCGGGTGGGCAGGGTCAGGTCCCGGCTGCCCCGGGCGATCGTCGCGGGGTTCGGCGTCCGCTCCCTCCAGACCCTGGTCGGGGACCTCGTCGTCGAACGCCTGCACCACCGCTCACCCCTGTGGGCGGACGGCGACGTCTCCGCGCACCCCGCCACCCCCGGCCTGTGGGCGGTCGAGCCCCACATCGGCTTCCGCGACATCGGGGTGAAGTTCGAGGAGATCCTCGTCGTCGCCGAGGACGGCGCCCACTGGCTCGACGACGACCTGCCGCACGTCCGCCGCTGGGCCCGGACGGCCCCCGCCACCGCCGCGACCAGCCAGGAGACCGCGACCGTATGAGCACCCGCCCGCAGCACCGCGTCACCGCCACCGACGGCCAGCGCCTGGCCGTCTACTCCGCCGGGGACCCCGCCCGCCCCACCCTCGTCCTGGTCCACGGCTACCCGGACAACGCCACCGTCTGGGACGCCCTCGTCCACGACCTGGCCGCCGACCACCACGTCGTCACCTACGACGTCCGGGGCGCCGGGCGCTCCACCGCCCCCGACGACCGCTCCGGCTACCTGCTGGACCAGCTCGCGGACGACCTGCGCGCCGTGGTCGACTCCGTCAGCCCGGACCACCCCGTGCACGTGGTCGCGCACGACTGGGGCTCCATCCAGGCCTGGCACGCGGTCACCGAGCCCGAGCACTCCCCCCGCTTCGCGTCCTTCACCTCGATCTCCGGCCCCGACCTCGACCACGCGGGCCACTGGCTCCGAAAGGCCCCGGACGGGGTCCGCACCGTGCTGCGCCAGGCCGTGCGCTCCAGTTACATCGGGTTCTTCGGCACCCTCGGGCTGCCCGAGGCCGCCTGGCTCAGCGGGATCGGCGGCCTGGCCCTGGCCGGTCTGGAACGCGTCGGCGGCGGCCCCCGCGTGCCCGCCCGACGCGCCACCCGCGACTACCTCAACGGGCTGGCCCTGTACCGCGCCAACATGCTCCGCCGCTTCACCCGCCCCACCGAACGCCGCACCAGCGTGCCGGTGCAGGCCCTGGCCCCCACCCACGACGCGTTCATGGTCGACCAGCTCCAGTCCAACGCCGGGCGCTGGGTGGACGACTTCCGGTTCCACCGCTTCCAGGGCGGGCACTGGTCGGTCCGCTCCCGGCCCGCCCCCGTCGCCCGCCGCGTCCGCGCGTTCGTGGCCGAGATCGAGTCCGGGGCGCCCCGCCCGGTCCGCAACCTCACCGCCCAGCAGGCCCGCCGTCACGGGGGCGCGTTCGCCGGTCAGGTCGCCGTGATCACCGGGGCGGGCAGCGGTATCGGACGCTGTCTCGCCTTCGAGCTGGCCGAGCGCGGGGCGCGGATCGTCGCGGTCGACGTCAACGGGCCCGCCGCCGAACGGACCGCCGCGCTCTGTTCCCTGGTCACACCCGGCTCCGCGGCCCAGCGCGTGGACGTCACCGACGCCGCCGCCATGCACGCGCTCGCCGCGTGGGTGCGTGACGAGTACGGGGTGCCCGACATGGTGGTGAACAACGCCGGGATCGGTGTGGCCGGCCCCTTCCTGGAGGCCAGCACGGAGGACCTCGAACGGGTCGTGGACACCAACCTGTGGGGCGTGATCCACGGCGTCCGCGCCTTCGCGCCGATGATGGTGGAGGGCGGAGGCGGGGGCCGGATCGTCAACACGGCCTCGGCCGCCTCCTACCTGCCCTCACGCCTGTACGGCGCCTACTCGGCCACCAAGGCGGCGGTCCTCGGCCTGAGCCGTTCCCTGCGCGGTGAGCTCGCGGGCCGGGGGGTGTCCGTCACGGCGGTCTGCCCGGGCCTGATCGACACCGGGATCATCTCCAGCGCCCGCCTCTCCGGCATGGGCGAGGTGTCCCGGGCCAAGGAGCGGCTCAACCGGCTGTACCGGCTGCGCGGCTACACCCCGGAGAGGGCGGCGCGACGGATCGCGGACGCCGTCGAGTCCGACCCGGAGATCGTCCCGGTCACCAGTGAGGCCCACATCGGCCTGGCCCTGTCCCGGCTCTCCCCGGCCGCCCTGCGCGCGTACGCCCGGCTGGCGCCGCCGTCCTGAGTCGCTCCCGCCCCTCACTCCGACCCCTCGCCCCCTCGACTCGCCACGGAGGCCGACCATGAGCGGTGACGACGCGCTCGCGTCCACCACACCCGCACGGACCGGCGTGGACGAGCCCGACCGGCTCGTCCTGCACGCCCGCGACGTCCAGTTCGACTGGAGCGCACTGGACCTGCACTGGATCCCCGGCGAACCCTTCGCCACCCACGTCATCAACGTCCTCCACCTGCTGCTGCCGGAGGGGGAACGCTGGTTCGTCGAGGTCTTCAAGCAGGCCGTCCCGCACATCACCGACGACGAGCTCCGCGAGCAGGTCCTCGGCTTCATCGGCCAGGAGGCCGTGCACGCCGAGGCCCACGCGGGCGTCCTCGACCACATGGACGCGCACGGGCTGGACCCGCGCCCCTACGTGGAACAGATCGCCTGGATGTTCCGGGTCGTGCTCGGGGACCGCGACCTGACCGGCGACCGCGAGTTCGCCTGGCTGCGGACCCGGCTCGCGGTGATCGCCGGGATCGAGCACTACACCGCCGTCCTGGGCCAGTGGGTGCTGGACGCCCGCGCGCTGGACGAGGTGGGCACCGACCCCACCATGCTGGACCTGCTGCGCTGGCACGGCGCGGAGGAGGTGGAGCACCGCGCCGTCGCCCACGACCTCTACGCGCACCTGGACGGCGGCTATCCGCGCCGCGCCCTGGCCATGGGGGTGGCCGCCTTCGCCCTGGCCGCGCTGTGGGTGCGCGGGGTCCGGTTCCTGGTCGCCAACGACCCCTATCTCCGGGGCCGGATCGGGGGACGCGCGCCGAAGGCCTCCTGGGCCCTGCGGGACGGTCGGCGCGGCCTGATCCCGCACCTGGGCCGGCTGGCCCGCGCCATCCCCGAGTACCTCCGCCGCAGGTACCACCCCTCGCACTACGGCTCCACCAGCCAGGCCGTCGCCTACCTGGCGGTCTCCCCCGCCGCCCGGGCCGCGGACGCCGCGGAGCGGGAGGCGGCACGCGGGGAGGGGTCCCGGTGACGGGCGCAACCCCTCGGGACGCGGACGGCCCGGACCGGGGCGACCGGCGGATCGCGCACAGCGCCGAGTCCTACGCGGACCCGCGCACCCCGGTGTCGCTGTTCGGGCGGTCCGAGCGCCCGGACCGGTTCATGCTGACCCTGGAGCGCCTGGCCTCGCGGATCGAACCGGTCACCTCGCGCTGGCGGCCCGGCCGTCCTCCGCCGCCGCCCGCCGGGGACCTTCCGGTGCGGGTCGCCCGGGTGGAGCGCCCCGCCCCGGACGTCGTGGCCCTCACGCTGGTCCCCGTCCGCCCCGGCACGACGCTGCCGCGCTGGCAGCCGGGCCACCACGTGGACGTGGTGCTCGGGGACGGCGTCGTGCGGCAGTACTCCCTGTGCGGCGACCCGGAGGACCGCTCCTCCTACCGGATCGCGGTGCGACGGATCGAGGACGGCAGGGGTTCGGGCCTGGCGCACGCGCTCACCGAGGGGGACGCGCTCGCGCTGAGCGGGCCGCGCAACGCCTTCCCGTTCACCCGGGCCCAGCGGTACCTCTTCGTGGCGGGCGGGATCGGGATCACCCCGATCCTGCCGATGGTCCGGGCGGCGCACGCCGCCGACCGACCGTTCCGGTTCGTCTACACCGGCCGGAGCAGGGAGAGCATGCCCTTCCTGGACCAGATCCCCGCACCGTCCGGGAACGCGGACGTGGCGGTGCGCCCCGACGACGAACACGGTGGCCCCGACGCCGACGCGCTCCTGGCCGGGATCACCCCGGGCACCGCCGTGTACGTGTGCGGACCGGCCCCGCTGATCGACGCGCTGCGGTGCCGGGTGCCCCCGGGCACCCCGTTCTTCTCCGAACGCTTCTCGCCCCCGCCCGTCGTGGACGGCCGCCGCTTCGAGGTGCGCCTGGGCCGCTCCGGGCCGGTGCTCACCGTGTCGGAGGACGAGTCCGCGCTGGACACGGTGCTCAGGGCCCGCCCGGAGACCGCCTACTCGTGCCGCCAGGGCTTCTGCGGCACCTGCCGGGTGGGGCTGCTGTCCGGGACGCCCGACGACCGGGACCGGCCCACCGGCGGCTCCCCTCGCGGCGCGGGGTTCGCCCTGTGCGTCTCCCGCGCGGAGGAGGGCGAGCGGCTGGTGCTGGACCTGTGAGGGGGTCCCGGGGGCGGTAGTTTCGAGGAGGACCCCGACGGCGGGGGCGCGGCGAGGGTTCGGGAGGTAGCGGCAGCGGTGGTGTCCCACAGGACCGACCGTCACCAGGCGCGGGTGACGGGTTCGGCGGGCCCGGTCCACGGACCGGGGACCCGGCGGCGGCCACGTCGCATGGCGCCGCACGAACGCCGGGCGGACCTGATCCGGACGGCGCTGCGCGTGTTCGCGCGGCGCCCGCCCGGTGACGTCACCCCGGAGGAGATCGCCGAGGAGGCCGACGTCTCCCGGGCCCTGGTGTACCGGTACTTCCCCAACATGGCCGAGCTGCGCAGGGCCGCGCTGGAACAGGCCATGTCCGAGCTCATGTCGCGGCTGGCGCCGCCCGAGGACCTGCCGCCGGCGGAGCAGCTGCGGGCGGCGCTGCGCACCTTCGTCGACTTCGCGGACTCCTACGCCCCGTCCTACGCCGCCCTGCTCAACGGGGGATCGGTGATCTCCACGGAGGAGACCGAGGCCCAGATCGACCGTGTCCGCGACGGCGTGCGCGCGCTGATCCTGGAGCGGGTCGGCGTCACGGACCCCTCACCCCTGCTGCTGTTGGCACTGCGCTGCTGGGTGTCGGCGGTGGAGACCGCGGTGATGTCCTGGCTGCGGGAACGCCAGATGTCCCGTGACGAGCTCGCGGACTGGCTCCTCGACCAGCTCACCGCCATGCTGCTCGCCGCCGGGGGCCCCGGGGAGGAACGGGAGCTCCTGGCCGCCCACACGGGCTGAGCGCCGACGGCGGCCCGGCCGTCACCGCCGGAAACGACGGAAGGCCCCATCCAGTGGATGGAGCCTTCTCCGTTGGTACCCCCGAGCGGATTCGAACCGCCGTTACCGCCTTGAGAGGGCGGCGTCCTAGGCCACTAGACGACGGGGGCCTACGCGGTCGCGCGGACCGCTGGTCCGCGTGAACCGTAACTCTACGATACCCGCGCGAACCGGACACCGGTGACAAGCACCGGCCAACAGGAAGGATCCACGGGGTGGAGACTTCCTGCCGTTGGTACCCCCGAGCGGATTCGAACCGCCGTTACCGCCTTGAGAGGGCGGCGTCCTAGGCCACTAGACGACGGGGGCGCACCTTGGGTCACTGACCCTGTGCCGACCACGGCGAACCGTGATCATGCGCTGGCCTACCAGGACTCGAACCTAGACTAACTGAACCAGAATCAGTCGTGCTGCCGATTACACCATAGGCCAATGCTTTCGGAGGACCCGGTCGCTCTCGCTTCCCTGTCCCCCTTGGCGACGTGTTAACTCTAGCGGACATTCGGAGTGCTCGCGAACCGGAAACGGGGTGGCCGGTCTGTGGCCCCGACCACCCCGGCGGTCAGCTCCCGGCGGCGGCCTTCTCCTCGGCGCGCAGGCGTTCCAGGGCTGCCTCCAGGCGTGCCTGGACCCGCTCACGGCCCAGCAGTTCCAGGGACTCGAACAGCGGCAGACCCACCGTGCGACCCGTGACGGCCACACGCACCGGGGCCTGGGCCTTGCCCAGCTTCAGGCCGAGCGACGTCCCGGTCTCCTCCGTGGCGTCCTTGAGGGCCTCGGCCGTCCACTCCAGCCCGGGGTCGGCGTAGCGCGCCAGGGCGGCCTCCACCATCTCCTTGCCGATGCCCGGCTTCATCGCCTTCTTCCAGCTCTTCTCGTCCTCGGCGGGCTCCCTGAGGAACAGGAAGTCCACGTTGGGGACGATCTCGCTGAGCACCGCCACGCGGCTCTGGGCCAGCGGGGCGACGGCGGCGAAGACCTCGGGGTCGTAGTCGGCGGCGTCCCAGGGGGTGCCCTCGCCGGTGAGCCAGGGCTGGCAGCGCTCGACGAACGCGTCGACGTCCAGCGCGCGGATGTACTCGCCGTTGAACGCGCGCAGCTTCTTCTCGTCGAAGAACGCGCTGGAGCTGTTGACGTCCTGGACGCGGAAGAGCGGCATCATCTCCGACCACGGCATGATCTCGCGGTCCTCACCCGGTGCCCAACCCAGCAGCATCAGGTAGTTGACCATCGCCTCGGCCAGGTAGCCCTCCTCCTGGTAGGACTCCAGGGCGACCTTGTCGCGGCGCTTGGACAGCTTCTTGCGCTGTTCGTTGACGATGACGGGAAGGTGCGCCCACACCGGCGGGGTCAGGTCCAGCGCCTCCCAGAGCAGCTGCTGCTTGGGGGTGTTGGACAGGTGCTCCTCGCCTCGGATGACGTGCGTGATTCGCATCTCGACATCGTCGAGGACGTTGGCCAGCACGAACAGCGGGGAGCCGTCGGCGCGGGCGATCACGAAGTCCTCGATGGCGGCGTGGTCGAACTCCACGTCGCCACGGATCTGGTCGCGGACGACCGTGGGGCCGCCCTCGGGCACGCGGAAGCGCAGCGCCCGGCCGGGGCCCGGCTCCAGACCCCGGTCGCGGCAGAAGCCGTCGTAGCCCAGGTTCGGGTTGTCGCGGCGCTCCTGCACCTGCTCGCGGGTGCAGTCGCAGTAGTAGGCGCGGCCGGAGCGGTACAGCTCCTGCGCGGTCTCGCGGTGTTTCTCGACGTAGGCCGACTGGAAGTAGGGCCCCTCGAAGTGCGGGTCGCTCTCGTCGATGCCGATCCAGGACATCGCGCGGATGATGCCGTCGGTCCACTCGGGACGGTTGCGGGCGGCGTCGGTGTCCTCGATGCGCAGGACCATGCGGCCCTCGGGCTGCTGCTGGGCCAGGGCCCAGTTGAACAGGGCGGAGCGCGCACCGCCGACGTGGAACATGCCCGTGGGGGACGGGGCGAAGCGGGTACGAATCGGAGTCTCAGTCACGGTTCCGAGGATATCGGTGGCCCGGGATGACCTGTGGGAAGTCCCGGAGAGGGCGACGGGACGGGACGGAGTCGCCGAGACGCCGGTCAGGGCCGGATCGGCAGCGGCCGGGCGTGTGCGGGGCCCAGACCGAACTCGCGGGAGAGGGCGTCGGCGAACCCGGCGGCGATCTTGATCTCACCGTCGTCGTTGGGGTGGGTGCCGTCGTAGGTGTCCGTGTAGGGGTCCCAGGACTCCGCCGCCGCCAGGTCGAAGCTGGCCACCGGCGACTCCTCCGTGGACAGGTCGGCGGCCACCGAGCGGACGAGTTCGTTGTACACGTACACGCGCAGCGCGAAGCCCTGGTCCTGGTCCGCGAGGGTGATGGGCAGCGCCTCGGCGAAGAGGACGCGGATCTCCGGGTTGGCCTCGCGGGCCGCGTTGACGTAGGAGCTCAGCCGCTGCTCCATGTCCTCGGCGGTGATGGGGTGCAGCAGGTCGTTGATGCCGATCATCACGCACAGCACGTCCGGCCGGTGGGCGGCGACGTCGGCCTCGATGGTGGTGAGGGCGTCGGCCAGGGTGCGCCCCCAGCGGGCGTTGTGGTCCTGGTCGAAGTCCGGGTCGCGGTAGGTGACGCCGTCCTCGGCGTCGGAGGGGTCGGGGAGGCCCGGAAACTCGGAGGGCTCTGGCCGTGCCGTGGGGGCGCGGTCCTCCACCGGCCGGTCCTCGGGGCTCCCGAGGAGGCCGCCCTGTCCGCCACCGGACTCGACCTCTCCCTCGCCCCCCGGCTCGACCTCTCCTCCCGATTCGGCCTGCCCGTCGCCGCCGAAGAGCTCGGGCGGGATGATCTGCTCGGGTGTGGCGGGCTGGGAGTAGGGACCGACGAAGTCCAGGTTCCCCACGTGCGGCTCGAGGTGGTTCCACAGGTGGAAGCGCCAGGTCCGGTCGCCGCCCGCGCCGTGGGTCATGGAGTCCCCGGCGAGCATCACGCGCACCCGTGACCGGTCCTCCAGCCAGGCACCCCTGTCGGCCTCCTCCACGGAGTCGGGGGCGCCCAGGCCGGGCCGGGTGACCAGCCACAGGGCGGAGCCCACCAGCGCCAGGACCAGGGTGAGGACCCCGGCGAGGATCGCGGGGCGGCCGAGGCCGGGCCGTCGTGCCAGTCGAGGTGCCAAGGGGTTCGGACCTTCCGCTCGGTGGGTCGGTGGGCGCCTCCGCGCGCGGGCCAGTGGCGCGCCCGCGCGCGGAGGGACGGGATCAGTCCCGGGTGACCACCCTGTTGGTGATGGTGCCCAGGCGCTCCACGGTGACGGCGACTTCCTGGCCGACCTCGACCGGGCCCACTCCGGCGGGGGTGCCGGTCAGGACCACGTCGCCCGGAAGGAGCGTCATGAAGGAGGTGACGTAGGAGATGATGCCCGGAATGTCGTGGATGAACTGTGACGTACGTCCATCCTGGCGGACCTCACCGTCCACGGTCGTGGTGACCGCGAGGTCCTGGGCCTCCTCGATGCTCAGGCCCGTGGTGATCCACGGCCCGATCGGGCAGAAGGAGTCGAATCCCTTGGCCCGCGTCCACTGCTTGTCGGTCTTCTGGAGGTCGCGGGCGGTGACGTCGTTGGCCACCGTGTACCCGAAGATGACGTCCTTGGCGCGCTCGCGCGGCACCTCGCGACAGGGGCGGGAGATGACGATGGCCAGTTCTCCCTCGTAGCTGACCCACTCCGAGACCGAGGGGTAGAACACGGGGTCGTACGGTCCGGTGACGGCGGTGGACGGCTTCAGGAAGACCACCGGTTCGTCGGTGGACTCCCCCGTGACCTCCTGCATCTCCGCCACGTGGTCGGCGTAGTTCTTGCCGATACACACCACCTTGGTGGGCAGGACCGGCGACAGCAGGCGCACGTCGGAGAGCCTGGCCCGCTCACCCGTCAGTTTGATGTCCCCCAGCAGAGGGTGTCCCGTCAGCCGGGCCACGAACTCCTCTCCGCTGTCCGTGTCCGTCTCGACCAGGCCGAACCCGACCTCGTCACCGGCCGCGAACCGTGCGATACGCACCTGATGCCTCCCAGCAGCCCTCTTGCTCGTTCTTGCCGTTTGCAGCGTAGCGGCGCCCGACGCGACGGCGCCCGGTACGTCCGGGTGTGCGGAGCCCGAGGCGAACACCGAGAGTGACGAGTTGTTCACGATAAGGCGGAGGCAATCGCCCGAAGGCGTGACACACCCACCCTTCGCGGAACGCGACCTGGCCCTCCTCGGGGGCGAACTCTGGCATGCTGGGATCGTGGTCCGAAGCCCTCGGGAACCGTCGTTCCGGAGGTCGGCGACACCACCGGTGTGCGTGGCGACTCCGTTCGGGCCACCGCGGCACTCGTCCGTCCGTGTGGGGGCGTCTCCACCGACCGTGCTGGTCGGAGCGGTCCCACGACCGCCGGGCGGTGGGAGGCCACGCACCCCCGCCGAGGTTCCGGCGGCACCACAGTCCACTGTCGAGAGGTTGAGCCTCGTGCCCGCTTCCGCTCCTCGAGCCAAGCACCGCCGACGCCGCCGTTACCCCATGGGACTGGCCCTCGGGCTGTGCCTGGTCTCGGGGGCGTCCGCCGTGCTGATGGTCAGCGTGCCCGAGCCCGGATCCGAGCTCGACTCCCCCGAGGAGACCTCCGCCACGGGCCCCGTGGGCGACGGCGTACCCGAGGACGGCGCCCGCCGGCACCCCGGTTCCGAGGACGCCGGATCCGACGCGACGGACCCCTCCCCCAGCGCGTCACCGACCGACGAGGACGACCTCCCCCTCCTGCTGCGCTCGGTGGTGGAGGAGGTCGACACCGCCGACGGCGATCTCAAGGTGATGAAGGGCGAGGGCGACGTCATGGGTGAGGGCCCCCTCACCACCTTCGCCGTGGAGGTGGAGAAGGGCCTGCCCGGCCGCAACGGGGACTTCGTGGACGCCGTCGAGGAGATCCTCGGAGATCCCCGCAGTTGGGGCAACGACGGGGACCGCTCCCTCCAGCGGGTGGACGGCGACGACGCGGACATCCGGGTGCTGCTGGCCGCGCCGGACACGGTGGACCGCCTGTGCGCGCCGCTGAACACCAACGGGTACGTGTCCTGCGCCAACGGCAACCGCGCCATCATCAACCAGAACCGCTGGGTGTCGGGTGTCGAGGACTTCGGTGACGACCTGGAGACCTACCGGATCTACCTGATCAACCACGAGGTGGGCCACACCCTCGGCCACGGGCACGTCGACTGCCCCGGCGAGGGGGAGCTCGCCCCCGTCATGCAGCAGCAGACGCTGGGTCTCCAGGGCTGCGAGGCCAACGGCTGGGTGCACCCCTAGATCGTGTTCCGCGGATCGTTCCGCTCCCGGGGGACCTGGCTGGTTCTCCGGACACGGAGGCGCCGCACCGTGTTCCATGGGGGTGGCCCCACCGACCGGGGCCGTACGTCGCCCGCCACGGGGCCCGCGCCCCGTGCGGGGGTCCGCCCGCGCCGCGTCGGGCGAGAGAGTGAGGCCGTATGTGTGACTGCCGCGCAGCCCGAGGCGGGACCGTCGATCCCGGGGTGACCAGACGCTCCGTGTTCGGTGTCGCCGGGGGCGGGGCCCTGGCCGGGGTGTTGACCGCCTGCGGCGGATCCGAGGACGGCGGGGACGGTGACGGCCCCGACGAGCAGGGACCGGACACCGGCCAGGAGGGCGCGGACGCCCCGATCGCCACCACCGAGGAGATCCCCGTGGGCGAGGGGGCCGTCCTCAGCGAGCACGAGGTGGTCGTCACCCAGCCCGAGGAGGGTGTCTTCCGCGCCTTCTCCACCGCCTGCACACACGAGGGCTGCCCGGTCGACCAGGTCGTCGACGGACAGATCCTGTGCCCCTGCCACGGCAGCCGCTTCTCGGTCGAGGACGGCTCCCCGACCGAGGGACCGGCGCGGAGCCCCCTGGAGGAGGTCGCGATCAGGGTCGACGGCGACTCGATCGTCCTCGCCTGAGCAACCACGGGAGGGGCCGTGGTGGTGTCACCACCACGGCCCCTCCCCCGTCACCGGGCCGGGTCAGTCCTCGACCGAGGCGTTGTACTCACCGATGGTGCGGGACACGCCCTCGGCCGCGTCGGCCATGGCCTGTTCGGCCGAGGTGTCGCTCGTGAGGGCGGTCTCCCAGCCCTCCTCGGCGGCGACGCGGGCCTCGGACATCACGCCCATCATGCAGCCCGCCGTGTTCTCGTTGATCTCCGAGTCCGCCAGCTGGGCGGCGGCCACGGAGAACTGCGGGAACTCCTCGGCGCGCTCGGAGGCCTCCGGCCCGTCGTAGCCCTCGGTGTTCACGGCCAGGTATCCGGTCCCGGCGTGCCAGACCGACTGCGACTCCGGGGTCAGCAGGAACTGGACGAACTCCCAGGACCCGCGGATCTCCTCGGGGGTGTGGCCCTCGCCGTTGATCCACAGGGACGCGCCACCGATGATCGACCCGCCCGGGTCGTCCGCGCTGACCAGCGGGAAGTACCCGGCGCCGACCTCGAAGTCGGACTGCTCGATGAAGCCGCCCAGGGAGCCGGTGGACTCCAGGGTCATCGCGGCGCGGCCGGAGGTGAACGCGGCCTGTCCGTCGTCGGTGTTGCGACCGATCTGGACCGCCAGCTCGTCCTCGATCATCTGGTCCCACCACTCGACGAGCTCGACGATCTTCGGGTCGTCGAAGAGCACCTCGGAGGCGCGGCCGTCACGGCCGTTGGAGGCGTCGCAGTACGGGACGGCGGAACGCGCCATGAACTGCTCGATGAACCACCCGTACACGGAGGCGCCGAAGCCGTACTGGACCACGGTGCCGTCGTCGTCCCTGACGGTGAGCTCCTCGGCGGCCTCCCGGATCCCGGCGAGGTCGGTGGGCGGCGCGTCCGGGTCGAGTCCGGCCTCCTCGAACGCGTCCCGGTTGACGTACATCAGCGGGGTCGAGTTGTTGAAGGGGAACGACCGCAGCTCCCCGCCGACGGTGAAGTAGTTGAGGAGCGCGTCCTCGATCGAGGACGTGTCGTAGTCGTCCACGTCGAGGAAGGACTGCGCGGGGACGGTCTGCGCCGAGTCGATCATGAACTGCGTGCCGAGGTCGAAGATCATGATCATCTCGGCGGTGTCGCCCTGCTGGATCGCCGCGCGGTGGCTGGCCAGGGCCTCGTCGTACTGGCCCTGGAACGAGCCGGTGACCTGCACACGGCCCTCGTTCTGGGCGTTGAAGTCGTCGATGAGCCCGTCCAGCACCTGGCCGTTGGTGGCGTCCATGCTGTGCCAGAACTCGACCTGGACCGCCTCGTCGAGGTCGTCCAGGACCTCCGGACCGGGCGCGGTGAGGTCGCCGCCGCCACCGCCGCCACCGTCTCCGGAACACGCGCTGAGGGCCAGGCCGAGGCCGGCGAGCAGGGCCGCGGCCCGCACACCGCGACGTCGGGGGATACGTGTCATGGGTTCTTCGTCTCCACTGGGTTTCGGGTCCTACTTGACCGCGCCCGCGGTGAGGCCCCGGACGATGAAGCGCTGTCCGAAGATCACGAGGGCGAGGGTGGGGATGACGGACAGGGCCGCGCCCGCCAGGACGAGGCCGGGGTTGGCGGCCTCACCCGCCTTGAGGCTGTTCAGACCGATCTGGAGGGTCTGCATCTCGGTGCTGCGGGTGATGATCAGCGGCCAGAAGTACATGTTCCAGCTGGTGATGAACACGTACATGCCGACGGCGGTCAGGGCCGGCTTGCTGAGCGGCATGAGGATGGTCCACAGGAACCTGAGGTGTCCCATGCCGTCGATGCGCGCGGCGTCGTACAGCTCCCGGGGGAACTGTTTGAAGCTCTGGCGCAGCAGGAAGGTGCCGAACGCGTAGGCGAGGAATGGCAGCACCAGGCCCGCGTAGGTGTTGCCCAGCCCCCACCCCGTCAGGGTGAGGTAGTTGGGGATGAAGGTCGCCTCGGCGGGGACCATCAGCGTGGACAGGAACAGGGCGAAGACGACCGCGCTCCCCCGGAACCGCAGGAAGACGAACGCGTACGCGGCCAGGGCCGACGTCACCAGCTGGCAGACCGTGATGATCCCGGCCATGACCAGCGAGTTCGTGTACATGCGCAGCAGCGGCACGGCGGCGAGCGCGCCCTGGATGTTCTCGAAGTGCACGCCGGTGGGGAGCAGGCGCGGCGGGAACGTGGACAGCTCCCCCGGCTCCATGAGGGTTCCCACGAACACGTAGTAGACGGGGAACAGCACCGGGATCAGCAGCGCCGCCAGCATGAGGTACAGCAGGGCGCGGCCGACGACGTGCCCGAGCCCGTGCCGGTGGCGGGCGCGGACCGGCTCGTTCCGGGAGAGCTGGTCGGCGGTGGCCGTCGCGGAGGTCCGGCTCATGAGTAGTGCACCTTCCGCTCGATGACACCGAACTGGACGACGGTGCACACCAGGACCACGACGAGGAGCACGAGCGCCTGGGCGCTGGCCCGGCCGAAGTCGCTGGTTCCGTAGGCGAAGGCGTCCTGGTAGATGGAGTAGACGAGGGTGGTCGTGGACCCGACCGGCCCTCCCGCGGTGAGGATGTGGATCTGCCCGAAGCTCTGGAGCGCGTTGATCGTGGAGATGACGATCAGGAAGAAGAGCTGGGGCCCGAGCATCGGGATGGTGACGTCCCAGGCCAGGCGCGGCCCGGTGGCGCCGTCGATGCGGGCGGCCTCGTTGACCTCCTTGGGGATGGAGCCGACCCCGGCGGCGAGCACGAGGACCCCGTACCCGAGGTTCATCCACACCGTGGTGAGGGCGACCGACCACAGGGCCATCTCCTGGGAGGTCAGCCACGGGACCTGGTCGAGGCCCATCCGGTAGAGGACGCCGTTGAGAACGCTGTTCCCGGGGCTGTAGAAGACCGCGAAGATCACGGAGGCGCTGGCCACGGAGAAGGCGAAGGGCAGCGCGAAGGCGCCGCGCAGGAACCGCTGGGCCCGGAGCACGCCCTCCAGGAGGAGGACGACCGCGAGGGCGCCCACGACGCCGGGGACGACGACGCCGAGGGTGAACACCAGGGTGGTGAGCAGGACCCGCCCGAACTCGGGTGAGGCCATCTCCGCGAAGTGGCTCAGCCCGACGAAGCGGTTGGGCTGGCCGATGATGTCGTTGCCGTGCATCGACAGGTAGACGGTGCGGCCCAGCGGATAGACCAGGAAGAGCGCGAAGACCGCCACGGAGGGGCCGAGGAAGCCCCAGGCGAGGATCGCGTCCCGGCCGGGGCGGGCGCGTTTGTTCGAGGACGTGGGGGAGGGTGTCGACGCGGCGCGGCGTTCTGTCACCGAACCGTGGGTCACACCGTTCCCCCCGTCCCGTCGGATGGTGGGTGAGGACACGCCCCGAAGTCTTCACGGGGCGAGTGACCCGCGGTTCGCGGGCAGACGAACGGCGCGCCAACGAAAGCGCGCGCCTTGGTTATGACCGGCATCTATCACCACTCGTACATTTCGGACATCGTCAAAGTCCGCAGTATCGAGTGACCGGGGACACACTGGCTATGACCCCGAGGACAGGTCTGTCTTACCTCTGAGTAAGACTCGACCGCCTGACCTCAACTTTCGAGATCAGGCGGTCGTGTGACGTGGGGGTTACGCCCGTGGCGATCACGTCACCGGGACGACACCGGAGCGGTGGTGGCGGCACACCGGCGCGGGGATCAGCCCCGGGGGTAGCCCTGCCGCAGCAGCCCGTAGGTGATGGCCTGTTCCAGCGCCACCCACGAGGCGTCGACGACGTTGGGGCCCACGCCCACGGTCGTCCACTCCTCGGTGCCGTCACTGAAGCTGACGAGGATGCGGGTGATCGCGTTGGTGCCCGACGTCCCCTCCAGGATGCGGACCTTGTAGTCGGTCAGCTCCAGCCCGGCCAGCGCCGTGTACACGTTCTCCATCGAACTGCGCAGCGCCCGGTCCAGGGCGTTGACCGGACCGTTGCCCTCGGCGGTGGCGATGATTCGCTCACCCTTGACCCGGAGCTTGACGGTGGCCTCACTGAGGCTCTCGTACTCGTTGGACAGCGGGCTGGACCCCACGGCCGGGCGGCGCTCGGTGAGCACCCGCCAGGACTCGGTGTCGAAGTAGCGGACCGGCGAACCCAGTTCCTCGCGCAGCAGCAGTTCCAGAGAGGCGTCGGCCGCCTCGAAGCTGTACCCGGACAGTTCGAGGCTCTTGACGCGCTCCACGACCCGGCCGGACAGCTCCCGGTCGCCGGACAGGTCCAGGCCCAGCTCCCGCGCCTTGAGCTCGATGGACGCGCGCCCGGCCATGTCGGAGACGAGCATGCGCATGCGGTTGCCGACCAGCTCCGGGTCGGTGTGCTGGTAGAGGTCGGGGTCGACCTTGATCGCCGAGGCGTGCAGGCCGGCCTTGTGCGCGAAGGCCGACACCCCCACGTAGGGCTGGTGGGTGTCCGGGGCCAGGTTCACGATCTCCGCGACGGCGGTGGACACCCGGGTCATCTCGGCCAGGCATCCCTCGGGCAGGACCTCCATGCCGCGCTTGAGACCCAGCGCGCCGACCACCGAGAAGAGGTTGGCGTTGCCCACCCGCTCGCCGTAGCCGTTGGCCGTGCACTGGACGTGCGTGGCCCCCGCGTCCACGGCGGCGAGGGTGTTGGCGACCGCGCAGCCGGTGTCGTCCTGGGCGTGGATGCCCAGGCGGGCGCCGGTGGCCTCCAGCACCTCGGTCACCACGCGCGTGACGTCCGAGGGGAGCATGCCGCCGTTGGTGTCGCACAGGACGACGACGTCGGCCCCGGCGTCGGAGGCGGCGCGGACCACGGAGAGGGCGTACTCCGGGTCGTGGTGGTAGCCGTCGAAGAAGTGCTCGCAGTCCACGAACACGCGCTGCCCGTGCTCGCGCAGGTGAGCGACCGTGTCCGCGACCATGGCGAGGTTCTCGTCGAGGGTCGTGCGCAGGGCGCGTTCGACGTGCCGGTCGTCACTCTTGGCGACAAGGGTGACGACCGACGCGCCGCTGTCGCGCAGTGCGGCCACCTGGGGATCGTCGGCGGCCCTCACACCGGGTCGGCGGGTCGCGCCGAACGCGGTGAGTCGCGCGTGCTCCAGCGTCAGCTCTCGTGAAGCCCGCTGGAAGAACTCGGTGTCCTTGGGGTTGGCGCCCGGCCAGCCGCCCTCGATGAACGCGACCCCGAAGTCGTCGAGCAGCTTCGCGATGGCCAGCTTGTCGGAGACCCTCAGGTTGATCCCCTCGCGCTGGGCTCCGTCGCGCAGCGTGGTGTCGAAGACGTGGAAACTGTCGTCCCTCATGGGTGGAACTCCCGGTCGGTGCTGTGTGTGGCGGCCCCGGCCAACAAAAAAGACCCCTCGTGGACACGAGAGGTCAGCGCGCTGGCAGGGTCCGGTTTCTTCCCTGCGTCTACGCGGGAAGTCGTCAGCCAGCGCGCCCCAAAATAATGACTACCTGGGACAGCATGTGGTCAGTGTGCCACACGACCCCGGTGGAGTCGCAGCTCGGAGCCAAGATGTCTCACTGGGCGAGACGAATAATCCTCATACCGGACACTCCGGGCGCTTCGCATGGCTTTGGACGAGCCGTAGCACGCGTCAGGGGCCGCCCCGGGCGTCCGGTGGCGGCCCCTGAGGGGACGGGGGGTCCGGGCTTGCTAGAAGCGGGTGATCCAGCCGTGGCGGTCCTCGCGCAGGCCGGTCTGGAGTCCCACCAGCTCCTCGCGCAGGCGCATGGTGACCGGACCGGGCTGGCCGTCACCGATGGTGAACTCGCCGTCGTCGCTCTTCACGTGGCCGACCGGGGTGACCACGGCGGCGGTGCCGCAGGCGAAGACCTCGGTCATCTCACCGGACTCGGCGGCCGCCCTCCACTCCTCGATGGACAGCGGCTCCTCCTCCGCGGGGATGCCCAGGTCCGGGGCGAGGCTGAGCAGCGACTCACGGGTGATGCCGGGCAGCAGCGTGCCGGTCAGCGGAGGCGTGCGCAGGCGGGCGTTCTCGCCCTCACCGAACACGAACCACAGGTTCATGCCGCCCATCTCCTCGACCCAGCGGTGCTCGCGGGCGTCGAGCCACACGACCTGGTCGCAGCCCTTCTCCACGGCCTGGGCCTGGGCCAGGAAACTCGCGGCGTAGTTGCCCGCGAACTTCGCGGCGCCCGTTCCACCGGGGGCGGCGCGGGTGAAGTCCTTGGACAGCCAGACCGTCACCGGCTTGACGCCGCCGGAGAAGTAGGAGCCCACCGGAGAGGCGATGAGCAGGTAGACATAGCTGCGCGAGGGGTTGTTGACGCCCAGGCCCACGTCCGTGGCGACCATGAACGGGCGCAGGTAGAGGCTGAAGTACTCCTTGGACGGAACCCAGTCGCCGTCGTGTTCGAGCAGCAGCTCGATGGACTTGAGGAAGAGCTCCTCGGGCAGCGCGGGCATCGCCATCCGCGCCGCGCTCCTGTTGAAGCGGGCGGCGTTGGCCTCGGGGCGGAACGACGCGAGCGCACCGTCCGGGTGGCGGTAGGCCTTGAGCCCCTCGAAGATCTCCTGCGCGTAGTGCAGGGCGGCCGTGGCGGGGTCCAGGGTCAGTGGACCGTAGGGCTCCAGCCTGGCGTCGTGCCAGCCCTTGCCCTCCGTGTAGCGGATGCTCACCATGTGGTCGGTGAACACCTGACCGAACCCGGGGTTCTCCAGCAGTGCCTCCCGTTCCCGCGGGGTCTTCCGCTGGTCGGAGAGCTGGATGTCGAACGTCAACCCAGTGGTGGTGGTGTTGTTGTTCATGTCGTCGGTGGTCCTCTCGGATGCAACCGGTCGGCAGCGCCGCCGACCTGGGATCTAGTGTGTCGGAAAGGCGCACCCGGTGCCAGGTCGGGTCACACGGACAGCGGGCGCGCGGAGGGGTCTCCGGCGCGCCCGCTGACGATCACGGTTGTCTCGTTCGTCGGCCGCGCCTCGGAAGTGGCAGGGCCGACGTCGATGGTGTCAGCCCTGCTCGGCTACTCGCGCGGCGAGGTCGTCGCCGATCCGGGAGGTGGTGCGGACGGCACCGTCCTGGGCGCGGGTCTTGAGGTCGGCGGAGACGGCGTCCTCGATCCGGCGGGCCGCCTCGGGCACGCCCAGGTGGTCCAGCATGGTCGCCGCGGAGAGCACGGTGGCGGTCGGGTCGGCCTTGCCCTGACCGGCGATGTCCGGCGCGGAGCCGTGGACCGGCTCGAACATGCTGGGGGCGGTGCGGTCCGGGTTGATGCTGCCGCTCGCGGCCAGGCCGATGCCTCCGGTGATGGCGGCGCCGATGTCCGTGATGATGTCACCGAAGAGGTTGTCGGTGACGACCACGTCGAAGCGGCCGGGCTGGTTGACGAAGTACATCGCGGCGGCGTCCACGTGGCAGTAGTCCACGGTGACCTGCGGGTACTCGGCGCCGACCTCCTTGACTGTGCGCTGCCACAGCTCGCCCGCGAAGGTGAGGACGTTGTCCTTGTGCACCAGGGTCAGCTTGCGGCGGGGGCGGTTCGCGGCCTTCTCGAAGGCGTAGCGGACCAGGCGCTCCACACCGAAGCGGGTGTTGACGCTGTCCTGCGTGGCGATCTCGTGCGGGGTTCCCCTGCGGAGCACGCCTCCGGCGCCCGCGTAGGGGCCCTCGGTGCCCTCGCGCACGACGAGCATGTCGATGTCCTCGGGGGCCACACCCGCCAGGGGGCTGTCCACCCCGGGGTAGAGGCGCACGGGACGCAGGTTGACGTAGTGGTCGAAGTCGAAGCGCAGGCGGAGCAGCAGACCGCGCTCCAGGACGCCGCTGGGGACGGACGGGTCGCCGACGGCCCCCAGGAAGATCGCCTCGTGCTCGCGCAGTTCGGCGGCGACCGAGTCGGGCAGCGTCTCGCCGGTGCGGTGCCAGAGCCTGGCACCGAGCTCGTACTCGGTGGTCTCGACGGCCAGGTCGTACCGGGCGGCCGCGACCTCCAGCACCTTGAGACCCTCAGCGACCACCTCGGAGCCGATCCCGTCACCGGGGATGACGGCCAGTTTCACGGTGCGAGCTGCCATTGGACTGCCTCTAACTCGGACGTGACCCCACCACGGTCGTCTCACCTGGCGAGATCAAAGGAACAGTAGGTGAGACAACTGTACCGGCCCAGGTGACCGGTACAGTCGTCCGACCTCGGCTCGCTCAGTCGCGGCGGTTGATCGCGTCCTGAAGGGCGCGGTGGATCTCGTCGTCGGAGTCGGGCGCGGACGGGTACTCGATCAGGTCGTACATGTGATCCTCCGGAGGCTCTGCGTGACGGCGGGAGCGTACGGCTCGGCCGTCGGCGGTCGACGGTGGTGCGCCCCGAGGGTCCGACGGCGGCGAGGCCGGGTCGATCCGAACGGGCGCGGTGTGGGCGACGTTGTCCACGACAGATGGGACAGGAGCTCGCCCCGGCGGGATCGTCTGCCGGAGGCGCCGACACGACCCGGACGCGGAGCACCGCGTCGGGTGGCGCCCGGACAAGGGTGGCGCCCGGGCGGCGGATGGGCGCTGGACCGTGGTGCACGGCGGTGAGCCGGCACCACTGACTCCTAGGACGTCAGAATATCGGAGGTCCAACTATATGACCAGAGATTCTCACATTGTGAGACGCTTCGGCGTTTCGCCTGTTCACACGAGTGCCATGACGACCTCGAAACGCGACGCCGGAGCAGGTCTCACCTCCGCAGGCCCAGGAACAGGAGCCAGGTGCCGCGCCCCTGGGTGAGCGCACGGACCCGGCGCTCCCATCGCTCGGCCTCCGTCCGCCAGCGAGTCGTCTCCCGCTCGGCCCGGCGCATCTTCCTGTTCCAGTCCTTCGGCGGACCGTCGCCGTCCCGCTCGTCCTCGACCAGGACCCCGGCCCGGTCCAGTACGTGGACGCCCCACAGGGCCGCCACCGCCGCGTCCCGGTCCACCGCGTCCACCCCCAGATGCCGCGCGCGGGCGAAGGCCGCGGTGCGCTCCAGCCTCAGGAAGTGGGTACGTCCCCCGGAGCCGCGCACCCTGACCAGCCCGGCGCCCTCCCGGTCCGCCGCCCCGGTCAGGGCCCGCACCATCCGCCGCGTCGGGCGCAGACCGGGTGACAGCAACAGCCTGAAGGGGACGTCGGGGTCGGTCTCCGGCTCGGACTCCGTCAGCCGCACCCTCGGTTCGCACCGGTAGTGCTCGTGGAGGAGCCGCACGTCCAGCGCCGGGTCGTCGATGGTGGCGTGCCGCCCCGGGGTCACCCTCGACCACTCCCCCACCAACGTGACCCGCACGTCGGCCACGTCACCGGCCAACAGGGCGTCCACCGTCGCGGTCACGTCGTCGAACCCCCGGCCCGCCGTGTCGACCACGACATCGACGAAGGGCACCTGCCAGGTCCGCGCCGGGGCGACGCGGCGGGAGTTCAGCCGTGGCACGCGGTTCTCCATGAACGGGCGCCGGAAGCGCGCCGCCTCACCCCCTCGCAGCTCGGTCGTCGGACGCCCCAGGTGCAGGCCGGTGGCCGCCGGCTCGGGAACGAACACCGCGCCCCGTTGTGAGAGCCGGTAGCCGAGTTCGCTGTCCTCACCCATGACCAGTCCGGACGCCGATCCTCCGGCGGTGGAGTACAGCTCGCGCGGCAGCGAGGCGGTGGCCCCGGTGAACACCTGCCAGGCCCGGTGCCCGGCGGAACGCAGCCCGTCGGTGCGCTCCAGGAGCTCCGTGATCCAGTCCATGGTGTCCGTGTCGCCGCCCGTGAGATCCGCGTACCTCCCACCGCGCACGTGTTCGTACACCTCGGGCGGGGTGAGCCCGCCGTCGGGCCCGTCCCCGAACTCGACCCGGCCCATGACCACGAGGTAGTCGGCCAGGTGGTGCCAGCGCATCTGCGCCTCGACGTGCTCACGGCCGACCACCACGTCGGCGTCCAACCGCATCACGACGGACGCCCCGGTGGCGGCCACCCCGGCGTCGAGCGCGTGCCCGGGGCCCCACCCGTGCTCGGGCGCGACGACCAGACGGGTGTGCTCGGGGCGGATCGGCGGCAGCCGCAACGCGGGATCGCTGCCGTCGTCCACCACGACGACCTCCGTCAGGTCGGCCGGGTACGTCTGGGCGGTCAGGGCGGCCAGGGTCAGGTCGAGCCGCTCCTGCCCCCCGTACGCCGGTATGACCACGCCCACCGTCATCTGCGGCTCCCACTCCCCCAGGGCCGGCGGCTCCAGCACCGAGTAGTCGTTGCGGACCACCCGGGGCCGCCCCTGCGGGTCCCCTCCTCGCACGGTTCCGGAACCGGTCCCCGCGTCGCGCACGCCCTCGTTCACCATGTGCCGTCCCACGTCCTCAACCGATGATCCGGTACAGGAGCCGACCGGTTCGGCTCCTGGTCAACCAGCGGAACCGACCCTCCAGGCGCTCGGCTCGGAGCCGCTCCGACTCCGCCCGTGCCCGGGCCTCCTCCAGCCGCTCCCGCCAATCCCCCGGCGGTTCCGCCACCGCCTTCGCGGGGCGTGCCCCCTCCGGTTCCCGCTGCGTGGACAGCACCGCGTCGCCGTCGATCCAGTGCACTCCGGCCACCCGGTCCAGCAGGTCGTCCAGGTCCTCCCCCGCCACCCGCAGCCTCCGCGCTCGGGCGAGGGCCGCCACGCGTTCCAGCCGGGGTCCGCCCAGGTCGTCGTCGGGTCCCGTGGCGCGCACGAGCCCCGCGTGGGTCTCCTCGGCCAGGCCGATCATGTGTTTCAGTGCGTGCGGGGTCAGGGGCTGCCCGGGCAGGGCCCGCAGCACGAAGGGGACGTCGGGGTCGGTCGTCGGCTCCGACTCGGCCAGTCGCACCCTCGGTTCACACCGGTAGTGCTCGTGGAGCAGGCGCACGTCCAGGTCCGGGTCGTCCAGAACCCGGTGCCGTCCCGGGGTCACCCGCTCCCACTCACCCACCAACGTGACGCGGACGTCGGCCACCTCACCGGCCAGCAGCGCGTCCACCGTCTCCGCGACCTCGTCGAACCCCGCCCCCACGGTGTCGACCACCGCGTCGACCAGCGGCACCTCCCACTGGCGTCCGGTCAGGGCACGACGCTCCTCGGCGAGGGGGAGCCGGTTGCCGACGAAGGGGCGACGGAACCGGCCGCCCTCCTCCCTGCGGGTCTCCATCTGCGGGAGTCCCAGATGCCAGCTCCCGGCCTCCGGTTCGGGGACGAAGACCGCCCCGTTCTGGGCGAACCGGTATCCGAGGTGGGTGTCCTCTCCCAGGACGAGCGCGGACGCGGCCCCGCCCGACTCCTCGAAGAAGGCGCGCCGCACGGACCCGGTCCCACCGATGAAGTAGTGGAAGCCCTGGTGGCCGACCTCGCGCAGGAACTTCGTACGCTTGTAGGCGCGCCGCAGCCAGCGCAGTTCCTCACCCGGGCCGGCCACCAGCGCCTCGGGATCGCCCCGGCGCACCGCGTCGAGGACGGCCGCCGGGAACAGGGCCCCGGGCACGTGGTCGACACAGCGCAGATGCCCGGTGACCGCGACGTAGTCGGCCAGGTGGTGCCAGCGCATCTGCGCCTCGAGGTGCTCGCGGAACGCGATCATGTCCGCGTCGAAGAACAACAGCACGTCCGCGTCGGTGGAGGCCGCGCCCGTGTTCAGCGCGTGCCCCCGCGCCCACCCGCCGGGCTCGTTGGGCACGATCCGGGTGTGCTCGGGGCGGATCGGCGGCAGACGCAACGCGGGATCGCTGCCGTCGTCCACCACCACGACCTCCGTCAGGGCGGGCGGATAGCTCTGCGCGGCCATCGACGCCAGGGTCAGGTCGAGCTTCTCCTGCCCGCCGTACGCCGGGACGACCACGCACACCGACAGAGTGGGCTCCCACTCCCCCAGGGACGGCGGTTCCAGTACCGAGTAGTCGTTGCGGCGGACGAACGGACGGAGTGTCGGCGGCGCCTCCGCCGGACCGCCCTGCACAAGCGTCATCGGTCACTCCCAGCTGTCGGAGAGTCGGGTGTGGTCGTCTCGGTCGTCGGTGCCGGGGCGTCCTCCGGGCTGGACTCCAGCAGTGCGCTGGGGCGCCAACCGCGCCACTGGCGCAGGGGTTCGCGCAGGAAGTAGCCGGAGGTCTCACTCCAGGTGTGGCCGGTTCCCCTGCGCCGGATCACGCATCCCAGACCGTGGATGCGGTAGGTGGAACCGCCCGCGTCCCGCACGTCGTCGAGGAGCCCGGCGTCCTCGTCGACCCGGAGGGGCCGGAAACCGCCCACCTCCTCCAGGGTCGTGCGGTCGGTGAGGATCGAGGCGCCGGTGACGTGCTGGGCGAAGACCTCGGACGGGACCAGACGCCGCACGGTCAGGCCGAGGTGCTCCAGGTGGTGGAACTCCGCCGCGCACCCCACGAGTTCGGCACCGGAGTAGCGGCGGGCCAGCACGAGGTCGGAGAGGTGATCGGGCCCGTACCAGTCGTCGTCGTCCATCTTCGCCACCAGGGTTCCGCTGGCCCGCGCGATCGCGCCGTTCAGCACCGAACCGAAGACCAGGTCGCCCGGCGGCTCCCAGACCAGCAGGGATCGGCCGCCCCTCCGGTACTCCGCGATCGCGGCCGCGACCCCGGGAGCGTCCACCGCGAAGCCGTGCAGGGCCAGCACGACCTCCACGTCCACGCCCCGTTGGCGGGCCACCTGCCGCAACGCGAACCCGACCATCTCGGGACGCCGCGTGCACAGCACCACCGACACCGAGGGCTCCGGCGGAGCCACCGGGCCGCCCGCCTCCGCGAGGAGCCGGGCCCGACCGTGGGCACCATGGAGGCGCAGGGCCGCGCGCCGCAACCGGACGCTGTGCTCCTCGCGGACGAGTTCGTCCGCGAGCCCCTCCTCGGGCGCGTTCGCGAGGAGGTCGTGCAGCTCCTTCCCCAGCGGGCGCGCCCAGAGCGGCGGGCGGGAGCCCAGGAGGGGTACGCCCGCGGCGGCGAGCCCGGCCACCGCCCGCACCGCCGCCAACGGGCCGCTGTGGCGACCCCACTCCACCCGCACCGCACGCAGGTCACGCAGCTCCGCGACGTCCAGGTCCGACACGGCGCCGTCCTCCGGCACCCGCCAACGCACACCGTTCCCCGCGACCAGCACCCAACGCCCACCACGCGAGACCAACCGGCCCACACGAGGCGTCGACGTCCGGCTGAAACCCCTCGGGTTCACCACCCGCTCGTCCACCACCGGAACGTCCCCCACCGACAGGCGGGCGGTCCCGGCCGCCCGGGCCACCGCCCCCCGGCCGCCCAGGTGCAGCCAGGAAGGGTCGGTCACCACCCGGTTCCGAGCGCTGGGCGGCGCGGCCCAGCCGGGCCCCCGCCTGCCCCCCGTCAGTCCCCGGGCGACGGCGTCCAGCACCAGTGCCGCCTCGACCGGGTCGGCGAAGGAGAACTCCCACAGCCAGCCCTCGTCCGGCAGTCGTCGTGTCCGCGAGTACAGCAGACCGGCCCACTGCCCGAGCCCCGGCGGGGAGGGCAGCGGCGGTGACTGGCGCGGTGCCGTGCTCCGGACCGCGATACCGAACCCGGTCGCGTCGGGGAGCCGCTCGGCGCGCGGGACGGCGGCGCGCAGGTCGGCGGCGGTCACGGCGACGAGGACGAGCAGGTCGACCGGGCGCTTCGCCCGTCCGCCCGTTCCGCCCCGGCCCCGCCCCAGGTCGACGAGTCGGCTCCCGGACTCGCCCACCAGCGCCGTGGCGGTCGCGGCGGCACCCGGGCCGGTGTGGGCGACCAGGACTCTCCGCGCCCCGTGCGCCCGCCGCGCGCGGGTCAACAGTGCCTCGATCACCGGGTCGCCCCCGCGAAGCGGATCCGCTCCTCCTCCGCCTCGGCCAGATCCGTCCAGGTCCCGGCCAGCACGGTGGTCGGCAGGTCCTCCGGATCGGGCTCCAGAAGGGCGCTGGGCCGCCACCCAGGAAGCTGCTGTTCACCGCACAGCCGCAGGAAGTAACCAGCGCCGACACCCCAGGTGTGGCCGCCCGCCTTGCGCCGCAGGACGTAGTTGCAGCCGTGCCCCCGGTGGATGCGGGCCCCCATCCGCTCGATCGCCGCCAGCAGGTGCGTGTCCTCGGCGGTCGACACCCGGGCGAACCCGCCCGCCTCCTCCAGCGTCCTGCGGTCCGTCATCAGGGTGCCTCCGGCCGCCCGGTGCCACAGGGTGTCGGTCTTCCCGGCCAGACGCACCGTGCGGTCGAGGGATTCCAGGTAGACGAAGGAGACGATGCTCCCGACGAGGTCGGCCCCCGAGTAGCGGCGGGCCAGCACGAGGTCGGACAGGTGCTCGGGCCCGTACCAGTCGTCGTCGTCCATCTTCGCCACCAGGGTTCCGCTGGCCCGCGCGATCGCACCGTTCAGCACCGAGCCGAAGACCAGGTCCTCCGGCAGCTCCCAGACCACGGCCGAACGGCCGCCCCGCCGGAACTCCGCGATCGCGGCCGCGACCCCGGGAGCCTCCGCCGAGAACCCGTGCAGGGCCAGCACGACCTCCACGTCCACGCCCCGCTGGCGGGCCACCTGCCGCAACGCGAACCGGACCATCTCGGGACGCCGCGTACACAGCACCACCGACACCGAGGGCTCCGCCGGAACCGGAGGACCTCCCGCGTCCGCGAGGAGCCGGGCCCGACCGTGCGCACCATGGAGGCGCAGGGCCGCACGCCGCAACCGGACGCTGTGCTCCTCACGCGACTGCGGGTCCACCATCAGCCGTTCCTCCACGGAGGTGACGAGATCCGACAGTTCCCCACCCAGGCACCGCGCCCATCCGGGCACCGGGCCGCTCACCAGCGGAATCCCCGCGGCGGCGAGCCCTGCCACCGCCCGCACCGCCGCCAACGGGCCACTGTGGCGGCCCCACTCCACCCGCACAGCGCGCAGATCGCGCAGACCCGCCACGTCCACGTCCGACACGGCGCCGTCCTCCGGCACCCGCCAACGCACACCGTTCCCCGCGACCAGCACCCAACGCCCACCACGCGAGACCAACCGGCCCACACGCGGGGTGGAACCACGCCTGAAGCCCATCGGGTTCACCACCCGCTCGTCCACCACCGGAACGTCCTCCACCGACAGTTCGCGGAGCGCAGGACGGGCCGACAGCGCGCCGGGACGGCCCAGAACCGCCCAGGTGGGTACCGTGGCGGGAACGACGTCCGGATCCTGCCTCCTCGGCGGGGCCTGGCCCCGCCGACCACCCACCATCGCCTGCGCGACCGCCCTCAGGACAGCCCCCGAATCGACCGGATCAGTGAAGGCGAACGAGCACGACCAGCCCCGTCCCTGGAGACGGCCCACCTGGAAGTGGAGCAGGCCCTCCCACTGGCCCAGGCCAGGCGGGGTGGGCAGGGGCGGCCCGGTGTGCCGGGCCGAGGCGGCGACCACCACCCGCAGGTCGGCAGCCGAGGGCAGTCCCGCGCTCAGCGGGACCGCCGCGCGCAGGTCCGCCGTGGTGCCCGCGAGGACCACGACGCGTTCGACCGGCCCGTCGAACTCGCGCCCGTCCGCCTTCCGGAGGTCGACCACCTCCACCCCGTCCCCGGGTACGTCGGGTCCGGGATCGGTCCCCTCACCGATGTGGCACAGCACCAGGCGCCCCGGACCACGCCCACGGAGGGCCTCGTTCAGGGCCCCCTCCCTCACGAGACCACCCGGCTGTGCACGGTGGAGCCCTTGATGACCTGGACCTCGGACAGCCGACCGCTCATCTCCGTGCGCAGGTCGGCCACCGACTCGGCCACCGTGTCCAACCGGTCGGTCAGGTCGTCGGCGCGGCCGAACATCTCGGCCCGGTTCTCACCCGCGATCTCCGCGACCTCGCGCACCTGGCGGTCGAGGCCGCGTCGCAGGTGTCTGATCTGCGCGGCCGTGCGCCGCGTCTGCAGAACCAGCAGGGCGACCAGTCCGGAGAGCCCCGCGAGAGCGGTGATCTCCACGGCCGACCACAGATCGACCCACCCCGCGAGGAACAGTGATCCGAAGGTCCCGGAGACCACGACCATCGAGGCCAATGCCACGAGAACACGTCGCTGCCGCAGAATACGCAATTCACACCCCATTCGCACGGAACACCGGATGGCCGGGAACCGACTCCCGAGGATGCCGAACACGGCCGGTTCGGGGACAGAGTTCCACCGCACCGACGGAAGCGAAGAACCAGGCAGGCGCGTGTCTCCGGTTGTTTACCGATCCCTGACGCACATTTTGGAGGGACGCCCGAAAAGGGGAATCGAATATCAAAGATTCATTTGTGACGCATTCTCGTGACACGAAAAAGGGACCACCCCGACCGGATGTCGAATTTTCGATATCCGGGAGGGACGGTCCCTTTCGGACCGACTCGGGCCGTCAGTCCTCCAGATCGATCTGACGTGCGATCTCGGCGTCGATCTCGGCGGAGATCGAGGTCAGGATGTCGTCCGGCACTGCGGAGTCCACGGTGAGGGCGATCAGCGCCTTGCCGCCCTCCTGGTCCCGGATGACCTGCATGCCCGCGATGTTGACCTCCGCGTCACCGAGCAGCGCGCCGACCTTGCCGACGATCCCCGGGCGGTCCTCGTAGGAGAGGAACACCATGTGCTCGTCGAGGCCGATCTCCATCGTGTAGTTGTTGATCTCCACCAGCTTCTCGGACTGGCGCGGGCCGGTCAGCGTGCCCGAGACCGACACCCGGGTGCCGTCTGCCAGCACACCGCGCACGGAGATCAGGTTGCGCCAGTCGGTGCTGTCGTCGCTGGTGACCAGGTTGACCTCGACCCCGCGCTCCTTGGCGAGGAGCGGCGCGTTCACGAAGGTCACGGTGTCCTCGACCACGTCGGTGAACACGCCCTTGAGCGCGGCCAGCTCCAGGACCTTGACGTCGTGCTGGGCGATCTCGCCACGCACCTCGACGTCGATCCGCGCGGCGAGCGCACCGGCCAGCGAGGTGAACACCCGGCCGAGCTTCTCGGTGAGCGGCAGACCCGGCTTGATCTCCTCCGCGACCCCGGTGCCCTGCACGTTCACCGCGTCCGGGACGAACTCGCCGGACAGGGCCAGCTTCACCGAGCGGGCCACCTGCGTGCCCGCCTTCTCCTGCGCCTCGGCGGTGCTGGCGCCCAGGTGCGGGGCGACCACGACGTTCTCGAACTCGAACAGCGGGCTGTCCGTGGTGGGCTCCTTGGCGAACACGTCGATGCCCGCACCGGCCACCCGGCCGTCCTTGAGCGCGCGGTACAGGGCCTCCTCGTCGAGGATGCCTCCGCGCGCGGCGTTGATGATCCGCACGGAGGGCTTGACCCGGCTCAGCGCCTCGTCACCGATCAGGCCCACCGTGTCCTTGTTCTTGGGCAGGTGGATGGTGATGAAGTCCGAGCGCTCCAGCAGCTCGTCCAGGGTGACCATCTCCACGCCGATCTGGGCGGCGCGGGCGGGCTGCACGAAGGGGTCGAAGGCGATGACGCGGGTGCCGAAGGCCAGGAGGCGCTGGGCGACCAGGGCGCCGATCCGGCCGAGGCCGACCACGCCGACGACCTTCTCGTAGAGCTCCACACCCGTGTACTTGGACCGCTTCCACTCGCCGTTGATGAGGGCGTTGTGGGCGGGGGCGGTGTGGCGGGCGCTGGCGAGCAGGAGGTTGATGGCCTGCTCGGCGGCGCTGATGATGTTGGAGGTCGGGGCGTTGACCACCAGGACACCGGCCTTGGTGGCGGCGTCCACGTCCACGTTGTCCAGACCCACGCCCGCGCGGGCGACGACCTGGAGGCGGTTGGCCGCGGCGACGGCCTCGGCGTCCACCTGGGTGGCGCTGCGCACGATCAGGGCGTCGACGCCGGAAAGGGCGGGAAGCAGCTGGGACCGGTCGGCACCGTCCACATGGCGTACTTCGAAGTCTTCCTCGAGAAGCGCGATTCCGGCGGGTGAAAGCTTTTCCGCGACGAGTACGACGGGTTTGGTCACAACGGTTCCTTTTCGGGTGGTGCGACCCGATCGCGCAGGTGGAGGCGCTGCCCGAGTCGGGTGTGACGGCCGGTCAAAAGTCTACTAGCGGGGTAGGGAAGCCCGTCGGGCGGAGGGGGGACCTCCGACGAAAGAAGAGTCACCCTCCCTCGCGAACGCCACCGGGGCGGAGCACCCGCCCCGCCCCGGTGGGGAGTTCGAGAAACGACGTCGCTGCTAGGTCGTGTTTTGTGGATCATTCCGCGCTCGCGTTGCCAGGCTGCCTCTCACCGCGCCGACGAAGCTCGGACAGCCAACCCCGGGCTGCCTCTCGCTCCTCGTCTTGCGAGAGATGGCCTGGCGGCCGCTCGCATCGACGGCGGCTCCGCCGCCACCGGCGAAAGCATCCACAAAGAACTCCCTAGGCCTTGAGCCAGCTCATCAGCGGACGCAGCTCGGCGCCCACCTTCTCGATCTGCTCGTTCTGCTCGGCCTCACGGCGCTTGGAGAACGTCGGCTGACCGGCGTCGAACTCGTCCATGAGCTCCTTGGCGTAGGAGCCGTCCTGGATCTCGCCCAGGATCCTGCGCATCTCCTCGCGCGTCTGCTCGGTGACGAGGCGCGGGCCGCGGGTGTAGCCGCCGTACTCCGCGTTGTCCGACACGGACCAGTTCATCTTGGAGATGCCGCCCTCGTACATGAGGTCGACGATGAGCTTGAGCTCGTGCAGGCACTCGAAGTAGGCGATCTCCGGCTGGTAGCCCGCCTCGACCAGGGTGGAGAAACCGGCCTTGACCAGCTCCTCGGTGCCACCGCACAGGACGGCCTGCTCACCGAAGAGGTCGGTCTCGGTCTCCTCGGTGAAGGTCGTCCTGATGACGCCCGCCTTGGTGCCGCCGATGCCCTTGGCCCACGACAGGGCCAGGTCCCAGGCCTGTCCGCTGGCGTCCTTCTCGACCGCGACCAGGCAGGGCACGCCGCGCCCGGCCTCGTACTGGCGGCGGACCAGGTGGCCCGGGCCCTTGGGAGCGACCATGGCGACGTCGACGCCCTCGGGGGCCTCGATGAGGCCGTAGCGGATGCTGAAGCCGTGCCCGAAGAAGAGGGCGTTGCCCGCCTCCAGGTTGGGCGCGATCTCCTGGGCGTACAGGTCACGGTGGATGTGGTCCGGGACCAGGATCATGATCACGTCGGCCTCGCGGGTGGCCTCGGCGGGAGTGACGACCCGCAGGCCCTCCTCCTCGGCCTTGGCGCGGCTCTTCGAGCCCTCGGCCAGACCGACCCGGACGTCGACACCCGAGTCACGGAGCGACAGCGCGTGGGCGTGGCCCTGGCTGCCGTAACCGATCACGGCGACCTTCCTGCTCTGGATGAGCGCGAGGTCGGCGGCGTCGTCGTAGTACATCTGTGCTGCCACTTGGGGTTACTCCTTGTTTCTCACGTACGTGGGGGCGGGGTGCCGTCCGGCCGTGTCCGGACAGCCTCTCAGTTCGAGCTCCGCCGGGTGCCGTTTCGCCGGTGACGGCTCAGGCGCTGCGGTCGACCGCCCGCAGGGAGCGGTCGGTGATCGAACGGGGGCCCCGCCCCAGGGCGACCAGCCCTGACTTCACCAGTTCCCGGATCCCGAAGGGTTCCAGGTTCCTGACCAGGGCATCGAGCTTCTCGGGGTCGCCGGTGGCCTCGATGACGACGACGTCCGGGCTGACGTCCACGACGTGCGCGCGGAACAGCTCGGCCGTCTGAAGCACATGGGTGCGGCTCGACGCGTCGGCCTTGACCTTGACCAGGAGCAGCTCGCGCTGCACCGACGCGGTGGTGTCCATCTCCACGATCTTGACGACGTTGACCAGCTTGTTGAGCTGTTTGGTCACCTGCTCCAAAGGGTGGAGGTCGCAGTTGACCGCGATCGTCATCCGGGACAGTCCGGTGTACTCAGTGGTGCTGACACTGAGTGAGTCGATGTTGAACCCACGACGGGAGAAGAGGGCGGAGGCCCGGGCCAGGATGCCCGGGGTGTCCTCGACCAGAACGGAAAGCGTGTGACGGCTCATGGTGGTTCGGCCCTACTCCTAGTCCTGGTGTTCCCAGTTGGGCGCCATGTCGCGCGCGTACTGGATGTTGTCGTTGCTGACGCCGGGGCCGACCATGGGCCAGACCATGGCGTCGTGGTTCACGGTGAAGTCGACGACGACGGGGCGGTCGTTGATCGCCATGGCCTTCTCGATGGTCGCGTCGATGTCCGCGGGGGTCTCGCACCGCAGGCCGACGCAGCCGTAGGCCTCCGCCAGGCGGACGAAGTCCGGGATGCGGACCTTCTCGTCCAGCGGGGAGGTCTGGAGGTTGGTGTTGGAGTAGCGGCCCTCGTAGAAGAGGGTCTGCCACTGGCGCACCATGCCCAGGTTGCCGTTGTTGACCACGGCGACCTTGATCGGGATGCCCTCGATCGCGCAGGTGGCCAGCTCCTGGTTGGTCATCTGGAAGCAGCCGTCGCCGTCCACCGACCAGACCACGCGGTCGGGGTCCCCGACCTTCGCGCCCAGGGCGGCCGGGACGGAGAAGCCCATGGTGCCGAGGCCGCCGGAGTTGACGAAGGAGCCGGGGCGCTCGTAGTCGACGAACTGCGCGGCCCACATCTGGTGCTGGCCGACGCCCGCCACGTAGGTGGCCTCGGGGCCGACGACCTGGCCGAGGCGCTGGATGACCGCCTGCGGTGACAGGGTGCCGTCGTCGGGGGCGTCGAAGCCCTTGGGGTAGGTGGTGCGGAGCTTGTTGAGCCGGTCCCACCAGGCCTCGTACTCGCCCTGACGGCCCTTCTCCTGGTCGGCGCGGACCGCCACGACCAGGTCCGCGAGGACCTCCCGGCAGTCGCCGACGATGGGCACGTCCGCGTGGCGGTTCTTGGAGATCTCGGCCGGGTCGATGTCGGCGTGGACGATCTTCGCGTCGGGGGCGAAGCTGTCCAGACGGCCGGTGACGCGGTCGTCGAAACGCGCGCCGAGGGCGACGATGAGGTCGGCCTTCTGGAGGGCGCCGACGGCGGCGACGTCGCCGTGCATGCCGGGCATGCCGACGTTCAGCGGGTGGCTGTCGGGGAAGACGCCCCGCGCCATCAGCGTGGTGACGACGGGGACACCGGTGAGTTCCGCGAGGACGCGCAGCTCGGCGGAGGCGCCGGCGCGCAGGACCCCGCCGCCGACGTAGAGGACCGGGCGCCTGGCGTCCGCGATCAGGCGGGCCGCCTCGCGGACCTGCTTGCCGTGCGGCTTGGTGACCGGGCGGTAGCCGGGCAGGTCCAGGCGCTCGGGCCAGACGAAGTCGGTGCTGTTCTGGAGGGCGTCCTTGGAGATGTCGACGAGCACCGGGCCGGGGCGGCCGCTGGAGGCGATGTGGAAGGCCTCCGCGATGGTACGGGGGATGTCGCGGACGTCCTTGACCAGGAAGTTGTGCTTGGTGATCGGCATGGTGATGCCGCAGATGTCGGCTTCCTGGAACGCGTCGGTGCCGATCATCGGTGACGCGACCTGGCCGGTGATGGCGACCATCGGGACCGAGTCCATGTGGGCGTCGGCCAGCGGGGTGACGAGGTTGGTGGCCCCGGGTCCACTGGTGGCCATGCACACCCCGGGTCGGCCGGTGGCGTAGGCGTAGCCCTCGGCCGCGTGCCCGGCTCCCTGCTCGTGGCGCATCAGGATGTGGCGCACCTTCACCGAGTCGTAGAGGGGGTCGTACGCGGGGAGGATGGCGCCGCCGGGAATCCCGAAGACAGTGTCAACGCCGACGTGCTCCAGCGACCTGATCAGCGATTGGGCGCCGGTCATCTGCTCGGTCATCTCAAGATCCTTCAGCGAGGGTCCAGAGCGGTACTGCGGCTCTGGCGGTGGTGGTTCTGGTTCTCGGCCTGGTGCGGCAATAAAAAAACCCCCACCGCCGGGTGGCGGTCGAGGGTGGCGCGCAGCAGAAGTAGCTCAGTGGGCTGCGCGCCGACCAAGTACGAGAATCAGGGAGTTGTTCTGCACGTTGACAACATTGGCCGACGGAGAGGTCGCGCGTCAACCAGAACTGAAGTTTGTCTCACTATGTGATACAGAAATGTCAGAATGCGGCCGAGTGCGCACTGCCGCCACCGCCCTGACCTGCGCGAACGACGACGAAGCCCCTGTCGCGTGTAACGCAGAACACGCGACAGGGGCTCGAAACTTCTGTCGTAAGCCGGACTTAACGTCCCAACTCGGGCTCGCCCTCGAAGAGATCCTCGGTCCGCTCGGCGCGCGCGGCCCGGCGTACCAGGGCGTCCAGAGTGTCAAGGTCGGTCGTGGCGGCGACCCGCTCCCGCTCCGCCTCGGACAACGTGATCCCCCTGGCCTCAAGAATCGTGAACAGGGCCTCGATACGCCCCTTGGCCTGACCCTCACGGTAGGGGCGGCCGATCATCTCGGTCCTGAACTCGTAGTCCTTCAGCTTCATGAGCTTCTCCAATGATCCCAGAGCCGTGGCGGACAGGGCCGCGATCACATAGTCAGAGTACAAGGACGAGGACGATCCATCGAGGCTCGCCAGGGCTGCGAGCAGTGCCTTCAGCGCCGCCTCGTCCTCGGTCGGGTTGTTGGCGATGGCCAGGACCGTCAGCACCGGCCGGTCAGCCGCGATCTCCTCGTCGGTGACGGGTGTGAGGGTGTCCAACGCCAGCACCAAGGGCCGGATCTCCCCGCACCCCAGGTCGATGGGGGTGGAGTAGCGGTCGGCCAGTGCCGACGTCGGCGTGAGCACCAGGAGTACCACCGGGCACTTCAGGCGCAGACGGGTGTAGGCCACGTAGGCGGGCCAGCTGAAGAGCTTGCGGTCGTCCCTACCGTTCTGGGGCTCGATGATGATCGCGAGGACGGGGACCGGGTCCGCCCCCTTCTCGTGAGGGTAGGGCGACCGTTCGCAGACCACCACGGAGTCCGCGGTCAGGTGAGTCAGAGCCGTGCTCGTCGCCTCGGAGGCGTCGCATCGGACCCTGGTGAACTCCGGCAGCGGCTTGCCGGTGATCTCCTGGAGCAGCTCCACCGCTGACCCGGGATCATGACGGATCAGGTCGAGGGGGAACTCGTGCTGATGAGAGGGCATGTCGGCAAAGTAGCGGGCCTGCCCAGGTCTTGGCAGGCGAACTCCGCTACGTCCGGGTTGGTCCCACGGTGCCCGGTCCGGACTACAGGTGCACCCCGGCCTCTCCGCCCACCAGGGCCTCCACCCCGCTCGCGGCCATGGGGCGGGCGACCAGGAACCCCTGGCCGTGATCGCAGCCCATCACCCGCAGCTGTTCCAGCTGCTCGGGACGCTCGATACCCTCCGCGACCACCTGGACGCCCAGGTCGCGGCCGAGCTGGATGATCGTGTGCGTGAGCAGGGTGACCGTGTCGTCGCGGCCCAGGTCCGCGATGAAGGACGGGTCGATCTTGATCGCGTCCACGCTCAGCTCACGCAGGTGCGCCAGGGAGGCGTACCCCATGCCGTAGTCGTCGATGGCCAGGCGCACGCCGAGCTCGCGGAGTTCGCCCAGGCGCGCGACGGCGTCGTCCTCGTCGTCGAGGAGGACCTCCTCGTCCACCTCCAGGGTGAGCACCTCGGCGGGCAGACCGGTCTCGGCCAGCACCCCCTCGATCGTCTCCACGAACCTCGGGGACAGCACCTGCTTCACGGACAGGTTCACGGACAGGCCGATGTCCCAGTCGGAGACCCGCCACACGGCGACCTTCTCGCAGGCCTCCCGCAGTATCCACTCCCCGAGGGGAACGATCAGGCCCGACTCCTCGGCGGCGCCCAGGAACTCGGCCGGGCCCAGCGCCTCACCGTCGCGGTCCCAGCGCACCAGCGCCTCCACCGCGTTCACCTGCGACGTGCCCAGGTCCACGACCGGCTGGTACTCCAGGAAGAACTCGCTGTTGGCCAGGGCCTGCCGCAGCCGGATCTGGAGCTCCAGCCGGGACACGACCATGTCGTGCATGTGGGCGGCGTAGACCTCCACGTTCCCGGCCCCGCGCTCCTTGGCCCGGGTCATCGCGACGTCGGCGTTGCGCAGCAGCTCACCGCTGTCCGTGGCCGCGTCCACGAAGGCCACGCCGATGCTGGCGGTGAGCAGGATGTCCCGGTCCGCCACCTGGAAGGGCTCGGAGGCGATCACCCGGCCCAGCCGCTCGGCGAGGTCGACCACCCGCTGCGCCTCCGGCACGTCCTCCACCAGGACCGCGAACTCGTCGCCGCCCCAGCGGGCCAGCGTGGCGTCGGTGCCCAGCTCGCCCCGGAGACGGCGGGCGGCCTGTCCCAGCATGTGGTCGCCGCGCACGTGTCCGGCCGAGTCGTTGACCGCCGTGAACCCGTCCAGGTCCAGGAAGATGACCGCGACGTCCCCCGTGGCGTCCTCGCTCATCGCCCGGTGCGCCAGCACGTCGCTGGCTCGCTCCTCCAGGTAGGCGCGGTTGGGCAGACCCGTGACGCCGTCGTGGAAGGTCAGGTGCTGGACCTCGTCCTGAAGGGCGACCTGGGCGCTGATGTCGCTGGTCGTGACCAGCAGACGGTCGGGCTCGCCCGGCTGCTCGTACAGGGAGATGGTCGAGGAGGTGTGCCGCCAGGTGCCGTCCGCCGCGCGCACCCGCAGACGCAGGTGCACGCCCTGGCTGGCCCGCTCGGTGAACAGCTTCGTGACGGCCTTGGTCCGCGCCAGGTCCTCGGGGTGGATGAGGGTGGTCACCGGAGCGGCGAGGACGTCGTCCAGCCGGTAGCCGAACGCCTCGGCCGTGCCGGGACTCATGTAGTGGACGCCGCCGTCGCGGTCCAGGACCAGGATGACGTCACCGCTGTTGCGGGCCAGTTCGTTGAAGTGCCCCTCGCGGTTGCGGACCATGCGGGCGAGCGTGGAGTTCTCCTCCAGCATCCCGACGACCCGCAGCAGCAGGACCAGCACCGCGGTGCCCGCCGCCAACGGCAGCACGGGCGCCACGTCCGGCAGGCGCAGCGCGGCGACGGTCAGCACCACCGTGGCCAGGAACACCGAGCCCACGGCGGCGATCTCCGGCGCGAACCGGTACAGCCCCCGGCCGGTGATCCTCCGGGGAGCGGCGCCCGGCCGGTGCTCCACCAGCCACGGCAGCGCGCCCAGGAGGGCGAAGCCGAGGAAGCGCACGGGCTGCTCGACGCCGCCCGCCACCGGGGGGCCGGTCAGACGCGTGACCGCGCCGACCATGTCCGAGGCGGCGATGACGACGAGCGCGCCGATCGCCACCAGCACCGCGCGCCGGGTGCTGTGCGGCGACATGAACACCAGCGGTATGAGCAGGCACAGCACCACGATGTCCGCGACCGGGTAGACCAGCGCGAAGCCGAGGAACCCGGCCCCCTCGCCCAGCTCCTCGTAGAGCGGGGAGAACAGCAGGATCCACACCACGGAGAAGACGGCGGCGGCGCACACGTAGCTGTCGGTGATGTGCCGCACGGCCGTACGCAGGCCGCCCGGCCAGGGAGCGAACCGGGTGAACCCGATCACGAAGAGTGGCAGCGCCGCGAGCGCGAAGAGGTCACCCAGCGTGAGCGAGAGGACCGACGCACCGCTGAAGGAGCGCGTGATGGCGTGAGTGAGACCACCCGCGCACCAGGACAGCGCGGCCAGTCCGAGGAAGCGCAGGGCCGCGGGCCCGTCGGCCCCGTCCACGTGGGCGTCCCGGTCCGCGCCGGTCCGCGCCCAGCGCCGCGAGGCGTAGAGCAGGGAGCCACCCGCGACACCGGCCACCACGGCGGTGGGCCACTGCCCCAGGGAGGCGGCCAGCGTGGCGTCTCCCGCCGGTACGAAGGTCGCGGCGAGGTAGAGCAGGAAAAGCGCGCCCAACCCGTACAGTCCCAGGCGGCGTGCCCTGGTTCCCATCACCGGCCCCCCAGCGGGTGCGCGGCGACCCGGGCGGCCCACGGCCGCCGTCGCGCTCTCTCCTCGAACATGGAGCACCCACCTCGTGATCACTCGCGTCAGGACGCGGCACCGTGCCGCACCACTGGTTGCCGCCCGGAGTTCTCTCGGGCCCGGGACGAACGGCGGCGGGGTGGAACCGGCGGGCCGGACTCACCCCCGTGCGTGGACACCCTACGCAACCAAGGTCACACAGCGATTGAGGAGCGGACGAGAGATGACGACAGAACCGTCACCGTGAGTGAGCGCCACCCCGGGTGCTCCCCTCCCCCAAAGTGACGTCGGGGGGGGGGGGGGGGGGGGGGGGGGGG
>NZ_CBDRIY010000021.1:0-101236 GCF_965344335.1 Nocardiopsis eucommiae | reverse complement strand
CCGTTTGGTTCCGAGTTGCTACCTTGCGGCTTTTGCTCGTTTCCTTGAAGCGACTCTCCGAGTTTACATGGCCCGAGCAGTGCTCGAACCGCTGTGTTTCGGAGATTGTCTGACTCGAAGATCTGATCACGCCCACGGAGAGCCCGTGTTCGTTTCGACCGAGAGGATCCTGGTCCCTCCTTGCGACCTTGGGCCGGTCGGAGGCGACTCGGAGAACATTACCCCTCGGGTCGGAGCGGCGCAAACGGTTCCGCGCATGACGTGGGTCACATCAGGTGAGGACCCGTCCGTCTCCCGTTCCCGGGGCGGCGTACAGCCACTCCACCTCCAGTGACACGGCCGCCACGGTCGCCGGGGAGAACGCCGTCAGGGCCTCGGGGCCGACGAACGACGCGGCCACCTGGGCGATGGTCGGGTTGTGACCCACCACCAGGACGGTGTCGGCGTCGGCGTCGACCTGGTTGACCAGTTCCATCAACTCGTCCACCCCGGCCAGGTACGCGGACCGGGAGTAGTCGACGGCCACATCCGCCCCCGTGTTCGGGTCCATGGCACCCAGGACCCCGTCCAGCGTCTGGCGGGTCCGCTCGGCGGTCGAGCAGATCACGTGGTCGGGGACGTGACCGAGCTCGGTCAGGACCCGCCCCACCCGTGCGGCCTGTTCCCTGCCCCTGCCGGTGAGGGAGCGATCGTGGTCGATCACCCCGTGACCGTCCTCCGCCTGCGCGTGGCGCATGAGCAACAGTGTGCGGCTCATGACGCGAGCGCCGTCGCGACGATGGCGAGCAGGGCCATGAAGCCCAGCATCACCCCCACGATGACCATCAAACCCTTCATCCCGGACAAGGCCCACTCCCTCGCTCTGGCTGTCCCCGCTGTCTGACCGCTCCGCCGGGTCCCGCACGGACGCGTCCACCCAGGTTAGGTGTGCCCCTGATGTCCGGTACCGCGCCCTCACCACACGCGGCGCGGCCGCCCGGTCGGTTCCGGACGGCCGCGCCACCTGTTCGTTCCGGCCCGGTGGCCCGGACCGGGCCTCAGGCCTGGTCGGTCACCGCGGACCGGGGCTTCGGGCGTCGCCGCCCTCGTCACCCGTGGTTCGGGTCAGCCCTGGTTGGCCTCCCCGGCGCGGGCCTCCTCCCTGCGCTCGCCGTCCTCCTTCGCCGGAGCGGCGGCGTCCCCGCCCGCGACGTCGGTGTCCTGGTCCCCGCCTCCGGTGACCGCACCACCGTCACCTGCCTCCGGGGCGTCCTTGGGCGCGGACGCACCGCTGGTCTCCGCCAGGTCCGTCTCGGTACCCGACCCACGGTTCTTCGACCACAGGACGGCGCCGACCAGCACACCGACCGCGACCACGGTCACCCCGACCCGCAGGGCGACGTTGTCCGCGTAGATCACCACGCTGGGCGCGACGATCAGGGCGACGAGGTTCATCACCTTGAGCAGCGGGTTGATGGCCGGTCCGGCGGTGTCCTTGAAGGGGTCACCGACCGTGTCACCGATGACGGTCGCCTCGTGGGCGGCGGAACCCTTGCCGCCGTGGTTACCGTCCTCCACCAGCTTCTTGGCGTTGTCCCAGGCGCCGCCGGAGTTGGAGAGGAACACGGCCATGAGCACGCCCGCGGCGATCGCGCCGCCCAGGAAGGCGCCGAGCGGGGCGTACCCGAAGGCGAAGCCGACCGCGATGGGCGCCAGGACCGCGAGAAGACCGGGGGTGACCAGCTCCCGCAGCGAGTCCTTGGTGCAGATGTCGACCACCCGCGCGTACTCCGGCTTCTCCGTGCCGTCCATGATCCCCGGACGGGTGCGGAACTGGTTGCGCACCTCCAGGACCACGCGCTGCGCGGCCCGGCCGACGGCCATGATCGCCAGGCCGGAGAAGAAGAACACGACGCTGGCGCCGATGATGACGCCGACGAGCACGTCGGGCTGGTCCAGGGAGAGGGAGAAGACGTCGGTGCCTCCGAGCCGCTCCTGGACCGAGGTGCGGAAGGCGCCGAAGAGGGCGGTGGCGGCCAGGACCGCCGTGGCGATCGCGATGCCCTTGGTGATCGCCTTGGTGGTGTTGCCGACCGCGTCGAGCCCGGTGAGGATGTCCGCGCCCTTGCCCTCGACGTCCCCGGACATCTCCGCGATGCCCTGGGCGTTGTCGGAGACCGGGCCGAACGTGTCCATCGCGACGATGATGCCGACCGTGGTCAGCAGGCCCGTTCCGGCGAGGGCGACGGCGAACAGGCTCAGGGTGATGGACCCGCCCCCGAGGAGGAAGGCCGCGTACACGGCACCCGCGATGAGCAGGGCCGAGTAGACCGCCGACTCCAGGCCGACGGAGATGCCGGACAGGATGACGGTGGCGGCACCGGTCTGCGAGCTCTCCCCGATGTCCCGGACCGGACGCTTGTCGGTCTCGGTGAAGTAGCCGGTGAGCAGCTGGATGGCCGCGGCGAGCACCAGGCCGATGAGGACCGCCGCGATCGCGATGAACCTGGGGTCGGGGTTGGTCCCTGCGTCCGCGATCTCCTGGAGGACGGTGTCGCTGACCCCGGACATCTGCTCGAAGCTGCTGGGCAGGTACCAGAAGGCCGTGACGGTGACCAGGACGGCGGAGATCGCGGCGGAGATGAAGAAGCCCCGGTTGATCGCGGTCATCGCGCTGCGGTCCCGGGTCCTGGGCGCCACGATGAAGATGCCGATGATCGCGGTGAGGACACCGATCATCGGGACCAGCAGCGGGAAGACCAGGCCCTCGGTACCGAAGGCGACGCGGCCGAGGATGAGCGAGGCGACGAGCACCACGGCGTAGGACTCGAAGAGGTCCGCGGCCATGCCCGCGCAGTCGCCCACGTTGTCACCGACGTTGTCCGCGATGGTGGCGGCGTTGCGCGGGTCGTCCTCGGGGATGCCCTGTTCGACCTTGCCGACGAGGTCGGCGCCGACGTCGGCGGCCTTGGTGAAGATGCCGCCGCCGACACGCATGAACATCGCGAGGAGGGCGGCGCCGAAGCCGAAGCCCTCCAGGACGATGGGGGCGTCGCCCCGGTAGAGGAGCACGACGAGGGCGGCGCCGAACAGGCCGAGGCCCACGGTGATCATGCCCGCGACGCCGCCGGTGCGGAAGGCGATCCGCATGGCGGTGTGGTTGTCGCTCTCCGTGCCTCCCCGGGCGGCGGCGGCCACGCGGACGTTGCCGCGTACCGCGAGCCACATGCCGATGAACCCGGTGGCGGCCGAGAGCAGCGCGCCGAGCGCGAAGAAGACCGACCGGCCGATGGCGATGGCCCATGTGTCGGCCGGGAGCAGCAGAAGGAGAAGGGGAATGGCGACGACGAAGACCGCGAGGGTGCGGAACTGTCGTTTCAGATAGGCCGCGGCTCCTTCCTGTACCGCGACCGCGATGTTGCGCATTCGCTCGGTGCCCTGGCCGGCGGCGAGTACCTCACGAACCAGCATCCCCGCGACGGCGAGCGCGAGGAGCGCGACCACCATGACGAGGATGACGAGGGTGAGGTCCCGGCCCTCCAGTGCCAGTGCCATGCCACTTCCCGTGGCGAGGTTGAGCCCAGACAATCCGTCCTCCTTGAGACGGGCACGTCCTTTTCGGCCCCTGGTCGGAGGTGCGCGGGCGATCGGCCACGTGGGCTCCGGTGCCGCGCACCGCCGTGGACGTACCGCCGTCCGAAGGCTCCTGAACTGGATCGACGGCACGCTTGCCGGGGTCGAAGCGGTGCCACCTTCCTGTGTGGTGAACGCCGCCCGCAGTCACGCACGCGCGGACGGTGATCCCGGGATTCTACGCACGGAACCGAATAAAGCAGAGGGTCGATTCGGCATTTGTCCAAGAGAGATGAAAGATGTGATCTCACGGTGATCCTGGGAATCGGATAAATGCCTTCAGTGGCATTGTTGAGCTCGCATAGGCTCGCATAATGCGTTAACTCGATGTTAACGTTAAAGTACGCATAAAGCCTGGAACATGGAAGTTGCCCCTTTGGCCTCATCCAACACACGGGACCCAGGCGCAACATCCGAACCGCGCCCGCCCCGGTACACGACGAGGTTCCACACCGCTACGCGCTGGTCCGCCCCGATCCAGGGCACGGGGTGGGGCCCTCCCCCGGAACCGAGAGGCGAAGGGAACGGTTGTCGGACCGTACGGAACTACGCTCGACGCAGCCGCATCCCGGAGGCGTCGATCCCGTCCCCCGAGGTCGCCACACCGGAGTCGAGGTCGTCGGCCAGTCCCCGCGCGAACGCCGCCACTCCGGCCACGTCCACCCCGTGGGGTGCGTCCGGCCCGAAGGTCTCGACCCGGTCCGCGCCACGTCTGAGCAGCCGGGCCGCGCCCACCCGGTTGCCGCGCTGGGCATGGGTGACGCCGACCGCCGTCTGCGCGAGGCCCCGCCACAGCTCCCGCTCCGGGTCCGGAACCGACTTCCAGACGGCTTCGAGCACCTCGTGCGCGGTGAAGGCGAAACCGCCGTCGAGCAGGCGCTGCGCCTCCGCGATGCCCTCCTCCACGGTGAACACCGCGTCGTCGGGCACCCGGTCGACCTCACCGACACCGCCGTGCGGCATCGGGCGGCCGTAGCGGTCACGCGGGCGCTGGTTCTGAGCCTGGCCGGACTCGTTGCGATCGCGGACGCCGTCCGCCCCGGGCCGGGGTTCCCTGGTCATACGTTCCTCACCGCCGTTCGCCGTCGGCGCCCCGGTCACCCGTGACACCGAGTCCACCGTCGACTTCCCGCAACCACCCTACGAGAGCGCGCTCCACCTCGCGCGGGCGCTCCTCGTGCGGGAAGTGTCCGGCGCCCGGCACCTCCACCCACCGGTAGGGGCCGCGCACGAACCCGCGGGAGGCGCGGGCCACCCCGGGCGGACACACCCGGTCCAGTGCCCCGTGGACCTGGAGGACGGGGACACCCACCGGGTGCCGCATGCTCATCCCGTACCTGAACCCGTCCGCGCGGAACCGCGACCGGAAGATCCAGCGGTGGTACTCCAGCGAGCAGTGCGAGACCTTCGGGATGGCGAACGCGAGGCGGTAGCGCTCCGCCGTCTCCGGGTCCGGCCATCCGGGAGCTGACCACGAGTCCAGGAGCTCGCCCACCCGGACACAGCCGTCGGTGAGGAGTCGGTGCTCGGGCAGGACCGGCACCTGGGCACGGAGCAGGTGCGGGGTGCCCGGCCCCCCGGAGAACAGGACACGGGCGGCCCGGCGGGGGTGGGGCGCTGACACGGCGGCCAGGGCGCGTACCACCCCGGGGTGGTGGGCGGTCATGGTCCAGCCGACCAGTCCGCCGACTCCGTGGCCGACGACGACGGCGTCAGCCGCGCCGAGCGCGCGGACCAGGCTCGCCATGTCCTGGGCCAGTCCCACGAGGTCGTAACCGCGCGGGGTCTTGTCGCTGGCGCCGTAGCCGCGCAGGTCGACCGCGACGGCGCGGTATCCGGCCTCGGCCAGACCGGTCAGCTGGGCGCGCCACGCCCACCAGAACTGGGGGAATCCGTGCAGGAGGAGGACGAGCGGGCCCTCACCGAGTTCGGCCGCGTGGAACCGGGCACCGGCGGCGCTGACCGTCCGGTGGGTCCAGGGGCCGTCGACGTAGGCGGCCGAGTCGTCCAGCACCGGGAACTATCGGCTGGCGGGTTCGGATGTCTCGCTGTCCGCGACGGTCTCGACCGCACCGTCCCTGGGCGGGCGGATGTCGCCGCGCAGGATGCCCATGAGCCGGGAGGCGGTGACCGCCGTGCGGGCCAACCCCTGGCGGCGGCGGAGGTTGATCACGGCGACCAGGATGAGGACGGCGGCGATCAGCAGGTAGAAGCCGGTGACGGTCAGGAAGGAGAGCCAGAAGGCCCACCCGACCACCTCGGCGAGGAAGAGCCCCACGGTGACCGAGAACAGGATCAGGACGAGGTGGAGGACGAAGGCCGCGGCCCCGAACTCACCGACGCTCTTGCCGATCCTGGTGGCATCGGCCTTGGCCTCGAGCTTGGCGAGCCTGATCTCCAGCCGAACGATGCGGGAGAGGTTGTCGGTGGCGTCGGAGACCAGCTCACCGATGGAACGGTCGGAGTCGCTGGCAGTGCCAGGTCGGCCGGTACCCGGCTTGTCCACCATCGTGGGGGTTCCCTTCTCTCGGTCCGTACACGTGGATGATCCTCCGCATCCTCGCACATGCCCTCCCTCCCGTGTCTCTCACGGCACGCAAAACCGGAGGCTTCGGTTTCGTCACGTGGGTGAGCGGGAACGGCGCCCCGTCCCTTCGGAAGGGGCGGGGCGCCGTGGTGTCCGGGCCGATCGGTGGCCGGGAACGCCGCGCGGGGTCGCGCGGTCGGACCGGTCAGTCGCCCTTCCTGGCGGAGGGCAGCTGCTTGGCGATCACGTCCATGATCGACGAGTCGGTCAGGGTCGAGGTGTCACCGACCTCCCGCTCCTCCGCGATGTCGCGCAGCAGGCGCCGCATGATCTTGCCGGACCGGGTCTTGGGCAGCTCGGGAACGGCGAGCAGCCGCGCGGGCTTGGCGATGGGGCCGAGCGACGTGCCGACGTGGTTGCGCAGCTCCTGGACCAGGTCCGCGGGGACCTCCTCGGCACCGCCGCGCAGGATGACGAAGCCGACGATGGCCTGACCGGTCACCTTGTCGACGGCCCCCACGACGGCCGCCTCCGCGACCTTCGGGTGGGAGACCAGCGCGGACTCCACCTCGGTGGTGGAGATGTTGTGGCCGGAGACCAGCATGACGTCGTCCACGCGGCCGAGCAGCCACAGGTCGCCGTCCTCGTCCTTCTTGGCCCCGTCACCCGGGAAGTAGAGGCCCTCGAAGCGCGACCAGTAGGTGTCCTTGTAGCGCTGGTCGTCGCCCCAGATGCCGCGCAGCATGGACGGCCACGGCTCGCGGATCACGATGAAGCCGCCCTCGCCGTCCGGGACGGACTTGCCCTCCTCGTCCACCACGTCCGCGACGACGCCCGGGATGGCGCGCATCGCGGCGCCGGGCTTGCCCGAGGTGACTCCGGGCAGCGGGCTGACCATGATCGCGCCGGTCTCGGTCTGCCACCAGGTGTCCACCACCGGGGTCTTCCCGCCGCCGATGTTCTTCCGGTACCACATGTAGGCCTCGGGGTTGATGGGCTCACCGACCGAGCCGATCACCCGCAGGCTGGAGAGGTCGTACTCGGCGGGGATCTCGTCGCCCCACTTCATGAAGGTGCGGATCGCCGTGGGCGCCATGTAGGCGATGGTGACCTTGTACTTCTCGATGAGCTCCCAGAAGCGGCCCTTGTGCGGGGTGTCCGGGGTGCCCTCGTACATGACGACGGTGGCCGCGTTGGAGAGCGGGCCGTAGACGATGTAGGAGTGGCCGGTCACCCAGCCGATGTCGGCGGCGCACCAGTAGACGTCGGTCTCCGGCTTGAGGTCGAAGACCGCCCAGTGGGTGTAGGAGGCCTGCGTGAGGTAGCCGCCGGTGGTGTGCAGGATGCCCTTGGGCTTGGCCGTGGTGCCGCTCGTGTACATGATGTACAGCGGGTGCTCGGCGTCGTGGGCCTCGGGGATGTGCTCGGTGCTGGCGGTCTCCACGACGTCGTGCCACCACACGTCGCGCTCGTTCCACTCGACGTCCTGACCGGTGCGGCGCACGACGAGGACGTTCTCGACGGCCGGGCGGTCCGCGACGGCGCCGTCGACGGCGGGCTTGAGGGCGCTGGGCTTGCCGCGCCGGTAGCCGCCGTCCGCCGTGATGACCAGCTTGGCCTGGCTGTCGTCCAGGCGCTGGCCGAGGGCGTCCACGGAGAAGCCGCCGAAGACGACCATGTGCACGGCGCCGATGCGGGCGCAGGCGAGCATGGCGACGACGGTCTCGGGGATCATCGGCATGTAGATGGCGACGCGGTCGCCCTTGGTCACGCCCAGCGAGGTGAGGGCGTTGGCCGCCTGGCAGACCTGGTCCTTGAGTTCGGCGTAGGTGATCGCGCGGCTGTCGCCGGGCTCCCCCTCCCACTGGAGGGCGACGCGGTCACCGATACCGGCGTCGACGTGCCGGTCCACACAGTTGACGGAGGCGTTGATCTGGCCCCCGACGAACCACTGGGCGTAGGGCGGCTGCCAGTCCAGGACGGTGTCCCAGGTCCGCTCCCACTGGAGCCTCCGGGCCTGCTCCTCCCAGAAACCCAGGCGGTCACCGTTGGCCGTGTCGTAGGCGTCGGCCTTGACGTTGGCGTTCTCCGCGAGATCCGCGGGCGGCGGGAAGCTCCTGGTCTCGTGGAGAAGGTTGGACAGTGTCTCCTGGCTCGGGGGAGTGCTGTCGGCCACTGTGATTCTCCTTACGTCGGCTGTGCGTCCAGCCTAATCATGTGGTCCATACCGGGGGAACAGCCGGGTCGGCGTACAGCGACCGCGTGGCGCGGGCGCGCGACGAACGGTCGGTGAACGGTCGCCGGTCCGCGACGAGCGGTTCCCGTGGAGCCCGCCCGGGCCGTGGAGCGCTCGGTGTTACCGACGCGTAGTGTTGGTTTTCGTGAGCGAATCGACTTCTGCATCCCCGTCCGACCCACTGTCCCGGATCGCCGGTCTTCCGGGGGTGAGCGACGCGGTGAACGAGACGCGGACCCTGGTCGACAGGCTGCTGGGGCACCGCGTCCTACGCCGTCGGAGCAGTGACGTGTCCATGGAGTCCTCCCTGCGGGGCGCGTGCGCGTCGGCCGCCTTGGAGGGCGCCGAGGTCTCGATGGAGGAGATCCGCGAGGGGCACGTGTACGACACCCGGATCAAGGGCGCGCTCCGTGTCGGCGGCGAGCTGGGCACGATGGTGGACACCTGGCCCCAGGCCCCCCGGCAGGCGCTGGCGCGGCTGCACACCCTGGCGGCGGCCGACGCGGTCTCCGAGGACGCCCTGGGCCGCCCCCGGCTGGAGGGTGAGCGGGTCGAGGACCCGCTGGACCTGGGTCCGGCCCCGAGCGCGGCGGAGGCCGCCGCCCGGCTGGAGGGCCTGTACGCGCTGCTCGGCGCGCGGACGAAGGTTCCCGCCCTGGTGACGTCGGCGCTGGTGCACGGCGAGCTGATGGCGATCCGTCCGTTCGGCTGGGGGGACGGGCTGGTGGCGCGCGCCGCCGAGAGGCTGACCCTGGTGGAGCGCGGCCTGGACCCGAAGTCGCTGGTCACGTCGGAGCTGGGTCACCAGACCCTGAGGGACGAGTACGCCCCCGCGTTGCGCGCGTACATGTCCGGCACCGCCGACGGTGTCGCGGAGTGGGTCGTGTACTGCTGCCGCGCGGTGCGGGCCGGCGCCCAGGACTCCCTCGCCACGTGTGAGGCGCTCAAGCGCGGTTGATCCGAGCGGAACCGAACAGCGTTCGACGAACCGTGTTCGGGCTCTCGGATAATCGCCAGTTCACTCCACTCGGTGTTTTGCCGACAGGCAATGCCGCGAACGCGTCTCATTTCGATCACGCTTGACCGTGCGCGAATGTTTCCTGATTGCTCGCGCACATGCACGTGCATGTGAACGGCACTCCAGAAGACCGTCCGGGGTGCCGTTCACGGTAGGCGGGATCGTGTTAGCAGATGCCACCGCATATAGTCCGACCTGGAGAAACTCGTCTTTCCCAAGCTCGCCCCAGCCCCGGGGGATCGGGGGTCACGCGGCTTCTCGACCCACACGTGGGAGCCCCCTCAGGGACCGTCTCCTTTGTTTGTGGCCCGGGAACCCTTCTTCCAAAAGGTGGCGGGGCGAAGTTTTTCTGTTGGATTCCCGAACCCATACTCAGGGTCTCGTGATAGCGTCTGTTCTGGAGTCGCGCGAAGGGTCGACAGCGACGGGCCAAAACTCCGGGCTACTCGTCCTAAAGGACACAAGCCGCCAATACGGACATTGCGCCCGCGAATCATCGTCGTTCCTCGCGAGAAGTACGAACACCGGAACCCGCACGGGGTTCCGCGCGTACGGACCACGCTCCGATGGACCCTTCCCCGGAGAGCGGGCCCCGGCCTGTCCCCCCGAGGCCGGAACCGAGTGGCCCCCAGTTCCCCCTGTGGGGTCCGCTCGACGACGTCCGCTCCGTCTCACCTGACGGGCCGGGACGCACGACAGCCCCCGTACGTGCGTCCCGCCCGCCGGGTGGGGCCACCGGTCCCCGACGCCCCTCCCCCGCCATCGGTCACCGCGCGGGGTCATCCACGGACATCGCCCCGGGTTATCCACAGGCGCGCACGTGTGGCTTCCGCCGCGCCCCCGCTTCGGCGAAGGTCGAAGGGACAGGTTCCCGCCCTTCCCGGAAGGTCCGATGGACGCCCCGCAGCGCACCCTGATCGCCACCGCAGACCCCGACCTCCTCGACGACCTCCTCCGGCTGGCGGCGGCCGCCGCCACCGAGGTCACCGTCGCCCCCGACCCCGAACAGGCCCTGCGCGCGTGGAGCGGCTCCCCGCTCGTCGTGGTCGGCCACGACCTGGACCCCGCCCTGCGCGCGGCCGGACCCCCGCCCCACCCACGGGTCGCGGTGGTCGCCCACGACACCGAAGGCACCCGTCAGGAGGGCGTCCACCTGCTACCGAGGGACGAGTCGGCCCTCGTCGACCTGTTCTCCTCCGTCTCCGACCGCTCCCCGGCACCCGTGGTCTCGGTGGTCGGCGGTCGCGGCGGCGCGGGGGCCAGCCTCCTCTCCGCCGCCCTGTCCCTGGCCGGGGAGAGGGCCGGACTGGCCACGGCCCTGCTCGACGCCGATCCGCTCGGCTGCGGACCCGACGTCTATCTGGGGTGCGACCACAGCGACCCACGGACCCGCACCGGCTGGGCCGACCTGCTCCGCCAGCGCGGCCGCGTGCCCTGGCGGACCCTGCGGGACGGTCTGCCCCGGGTCGGCCGGGTGGACGTGCTCACCTGGGCCCGGCGCGACGGCGGCGAACAGGGGCACCCGCTCCCCGTGGGTGCGGCACGGGCCGCGCTGGACTCCGCCCGTCGGGGCACCGACCTGGTGGTGACGGACCTCCCCCGCTGTTTCGACCCGGGGACCACCGTCTTCCTCAACCACTCCACCCTCGTTCTCGTCGTGGTCCCCGCCGACGTGTACTCAGTGGTCTCCGCCGCGCGGATGACCCACCGCCTGCGGCAGGAGACCGCACGGGTGCGCGCGGTGGTGCGCGGGGCAGGGGGCGGCCTGTCCACGGGGGTGGTCACCGCGGCTCTGGGAGTGGAGCTCGGCGCCGACCTGCCCCCGGAACCGGGGCTGTCCCGCACCCTGCGCGTGGGCGAGGTCCCCGCCCGGCACCCCCGCTCGCCGCTGGCCCGCTACGCGGACCAGGTCGTGGGTTCCCTCGTCCACGACCGGGTGGCTCGGTGAACGCCGTCTGGGACCGCCTGACCCACTGGGCGCCCGCCCGGACGACGGAGCCCCCTGCCGAGGACTCCGTGCTGGAACGGGTCCGCGACCGGTTCGTGGCATCCGGCGCGCCGGTCACCCCGGCCAACGTCGCCACCGCGATCCGCTCTGCGGGCGGCGCCCTGGGCGACCGGGAACTGCTGGCGATGACCAGGCGGCTGGCCGCCGACCTGTCCGGGGCCGGCCCCTTGGAGGAGCTGCTCACCTCCGACGTCACCGACGTCCTGGTCAACGGCCCGGACCAGGTCTGGGTCGACTCCGGGGAGGGGCTGCGCCGGGTCCGCGACGTCCGCTTCGCCTCCGAGGACGAGGTCCGCAGGCTCGCCCAGCGGCTCGCCTTCCAGGCGGGACGCCGCCTCGACGCGGCCGCTCCCTACGTGGACGCCCGCCTTCCCGGCGGCGCCCGGCTGCACGCGGTACTGCCGCCGATCGCCCCCGAGGGGGCCTGCCTGTCCCTGCGGATCCCGCCACGGAGGGTGTTCGGACTCGGGGCGCTGACCGCCAGCGGCACCCTGACCACCTCGGGCGCGGACCTGCTCCGCGCCCTCGTCTCCCGGCGCGAACCCTTCCTGGTCAGCGGCGGGACCGGAACGGGGAAGACCACGCTGCTCTCCTCACTGCTGTCCCTGGTGGCCCCCGAGGAACGGATCGTGCTCGCGGAGGACTCCCCCGAGCTCCGCCCCGAGCACCCGCACGTGGTGCGCCTCCAGACCCGCCCCGCCAATATCGAGGGCAGTGGGGAGGTGTCCCTGGAGACGCTGGTCCGTCAGGGCCTGCGGATGCGACCGGACCGGCTCGTGGTCGGTGAGGCGCGCGGCCCGGAGATCGTGTCGTTGCTGGGTGCCCTCAACACGGGGCACCGAGGTGGCGCCGGAACCCTGCACGCGAACGGGGCGGAGGAGGTGCCCGCCCGGGTGGAGGCCATGGGGTGCGCCGCCGGGCTCAGCCGTGGCGCGGTGCACAGCCAGCTCGCCGCCACCGGGGTCCTGGTGGTCCACCTGGTCCGGGACCACGGAGGGCGCCGCCTGTCCGAGATCCGGGTCCTCCGCCAGGGTGACTCCGGCCTGGTGCGGGCCGAGCCGGCGGTCTCCTTCACTGCGGACGGGCGCAGACACGACCATCCCGGCGCCGAGGAGGTGGCGGCCCGCCTGGGGCGGGGGTGGCGACGGTGACCCTCCTGGTGGTGTGCGCGCTGGCCGCCGCTCTGGCCTGGTCCGCGCCCACGGGCTGGTACCGGATCGCGGCCCTGGTGCCCGCGCGCCCGCGCCCGGTTCTCCGGTTCCCCCGGCTCCGCCCGACATCGCCGCTCATCCGCCGCGCCCTGGCGGCGGAACGACGGTGGGCGGTGGTCCAGCTCTGCCGGGTGATGGCGGTCGAGCTCCGCTCCGGGCAGCCCCCGGAGACGGCGCTGCGGGTCGCGGTCCTGGAGACCGGCCCGGTGGTCGGCGCGGTGTCGGACGTGGCCTCACTCCGCAGGGCCGCCGAACGGGAGGAGGGCCTGTGGGCGCTCGCCTACCTCGCCGCCTGCTGGGAGGTGGCGGCGGAGACCGGTGCCGGGCTGGCCGGGGTGGTGGACGAGTTGGCGGAGAGCCTGACCGAACGCGAGGAGCAGCGCGGCGAGGTGTGGGCCAGAACCGCAGGTCCGCGCACCACCGCACTGGTCCTGGCCGGGTTGCCGCTGGTGGGGATGGCGATGTCGGCGGGGCTGGGCGGTTCACCACTGGTGTTCCTGTTCACCACACCCGTGGGCCTGCTCTGTCTGGGGGCCGGGGTGCTGCTGGACCTCCTGGGCGCCTGGTGGACCCTGCGCATGGTCCGGGGAGCGGTGGCGTGAAGCCGGTCCGGCGAGGAAGAACGCGGAAGGAGGAGGCATGTTCTTCGAGGTGATGGCGGTGCTGTTCGCGGCGGGCTCGGTGTGGGTCCTGTGCGGTTCGGACCGTCCACGGGTGCTCCGGGAGGTCCTCGGCGCCCGCGTGCGCCCCGAGGGAGACCACGGACGAGGCACCGGGCTCGGGCACGGAGCGGGGCCGTGGCTGCGGATCGTCGCCCTCGTCGGAGGCGCGACGCTGCTGGTCGCGCTCCTCGGATGGACGGGCGTGCTGGTCGCGCTGGGGGTCGGCGCCCACCTGTGGTGGCGCTCCCGTCGGGGACGACGCCGGTCCGCGCGGCTGCCGGTCACCGACGACCTCCCCGTGCTCATCGGACTGCTCGCGTCGGGAGTCCGGGCCGGGGCCACGCTCCCGGCGTGTCTGGGCGCGGTGGCCGGAGCGGCACGCGGCGACCTCGGCACGGAGCTGTTCGCGGTCCGGGACCAGCTGAGACTGGGTGCCGAGCCCGCCCTCGCGTGGGAGCGCTCGGCGCTGCCCGCGCCCCTGGTGGCCGTCGGCGCGGACCTGGCCCGGGCCGCCGAGACCGGCGCCCCCGTGGCGGACCTGCTCGACCGGCACGTGCGGGACCTCCGGCGCCGGGCGAGGTCGGCGGCCACCGCCCGCGTGGAACGGCTGGGGGTCCTGGTGGTCGCCCCGCTGGGCCTGTGCTTCCTGCCCGCCTTCGTCCTGATCGGCATCGTGCCCATGGCGGCCGAACTCCTGTCGGCCGCCCTCTCCCACTGAGGAGACGGGGGCGGTGGACCCCGGTCCACCGCCCCCGCGTCGGGTCAGGGGCGCTGACCGATCTCGCTGACCCAGCCTGACCACACGAAGCCGACCTGCTCGGTGAGGAGCGGGTACTCCAGCCCGAAGTCGGCGGCGTCGCCGTAGTCGGGGTCCTGCTCCAGCACGGTGGTGTCGCGGTAGAGCAGCGCGCCGTCCTCGGCGTCGTACATGTACCGGACCTCGGACACGCGTCCTTCGTCCTCGACAGTGAAGGAGAACAGCTCGCCCTCACGGTTCAGGGTGTCGGTGGCGGTGCCCAGATAGGTCACGTCCGCGACCTCCGCGAGCACCCGCTGGACCGCCGCCTCCTCCGCGCCGGACAGCGGGCGTGACTCGTAGAGTCTGTCCGCCGCGTTGGCCACTGCGGGCAGGGTCTCGTCGAGCGGTCCCTCACCGAAGTCCGCGAGCACCTCCAGCATGCCGTCCGTGTCGGTGGGCAGTTCTGCGGGCCAGACCAGGCTCTCGTGCAGGGTGTCCTCGTGTGACTCGCTCCCCTGCTCCAGGAACCACTCGTGGTCGGCCTCCTCGCCCCCGGTCTCCAGCGGGGGCTTCGGCTCGGTGTCCAGGCGGGTGTTGCCCTTCGGGTCCTCCCAGCCGGTCCAGTCATAGGGGACGAACCGGTAGCCGTACGTCTCGTCGGGGTCCTCGTCACCGGCGTTGGCGGTGAGCAGGTGGAGCTGCGTGCCGGTGGTGGACACGAAGGCGACGTCGCCCTCACCCGGAGCCGCGCCGCGCGCCTCGGTGACATCGGCCAGTGCGGTCAGCGGTTCGGTGCCGTCGACCGGCGCGCCTCCGGTCACCTCGATGGGTTCGGGCTGCGCGGCGTAGGCGAGGGGGATGCCCGTGGGGTCGTCGCCGGGCAGGATGATCACTCCGGCGCCGACGGCGAGGGCGGCGGTGGCCGCACCGGCGGCCAGGACGGGGACGCGCTTCCACAGGGGACGGGCCATGGTCTTCTCTTCCTCCAGTTTCGCGATGGCGTCGAGACGCGCCCGCTGTCGGGACTCGGGGGTGGGGCGCGCGTCCTTGGCGGGGTCGGTGCCCTCGAACGCGTTGCGCAGGGCGGTCAGGTCGTCCACGGGGCCTCCTTCAGGACGCGGACCCGAGCGGGTGCGGGGGCGTCTTCCTTCATGTACGCGGTGAGTTTCCTTCGAGCCCGGTGCAGACGGCCGCGAGCGGTGACGTGGGTGCAGCCGACGACCTTCGCCGCCTGGCGGCAGTCGAGCCCCTCCCAGGTCACGAGCATCACGAGTTCGCGTTCGACCTCCGTCAGCCGGGCCAGTGCCGCGAGGGCACCGGCACGGTCGAGGAACTGGTCGGCGTCGTCGTGGTGGGGCGCGCCGGACTCACGCCCGAGCGATTCGGCGATCAGCCCCTGCCGTCGCGCCGTGCGCATGTGGGCGAGCCCGATCCGGCGGGCGCAGGCGTAGAGCCAGGGCAATTCCTGCCCCGGGGGCACGCGCCCCCGACGCCGCCAGGCCACGACGAATGCCTCCGAGGCGACGTCATCGGCCTGGTCGGGCCCCACACGCCGTCGCGCGTAGCGGTAGACCGCGTCGTAGTGCTCTTCGAACATGTCGTTGAAGTCGCGTCGGTCGGAGTGTTCGTCTCCGGCCCGGCCTTCTCGCATCGGCGTTCCTCCCGTTCTCTCACCCGTCTATGTCTGTGGAGGGGGTGTGTGTTCGGTCGGGAGGAGACTTTTCTTGCGGACCAGTACATGACCCGGGTCACAGGAGGCCTGCCCGTCACCGGAGGCCTGCCCATCACCGGAAGCCCGCCCCGTCACTGGAGGGCTATCCATCACTGGAGTCCCGCCCTTCACTGGCGGTGGAAGGGTACCCGTCGGGACCCGCCCACCTGGGAGGTTGGGGCCGCGCGCACCACGAGCTCCCCCGGGACCGACAGGACCGACGGGACCTGGAGCGGCCCCGTCCCCCGCCGAAGGCCCGGGACGGAGGAACCGGCCTCGCCCTGAGCCCTCGGGCGAGGCCGGGCATCGAACCGGGCGCCGGCCCGGTCACCGAAGTCACGTCCAGGCCGGACCCGATCACCCGGCGGGGCCCGAGCTCTCCCACCTCGACCGTGACGACCGCGCACACCCGTCCCCCGCCGGGGCGTGGTGAGCCGACTTCACGGGGGCAGGACCACACCTGCCCCACCGGCGGGGGTCGCGTCACTCGGGGACGGGTCCGGCTCGGGACGGGCGGCGAGCCCTACGGACCGGCCCGGCGGTCGGCTCACTCGGGACGGTGAACGGGTCAGCTCGGAAACGGGCGGCGAGCCCTAAGGACCGGCCCGGCGGGCGGTCGGCTCACTCGGGATGGTGGACGGGTCCGGCTCGGGAACGGGCGATGACCTCGTGGGGCAGGGACGAGGCGGTGCGGGACACCGTCACCTCGACGGTGAGGCCGTCCAGGTCACAGGCGTCGAGATCCGCCCCGTTGGCCTCGGCGGTCCGTCGGGCCACCGCGCAGGCGGCGTCCGCTCCCTCGTGCACGCGGGCCGCCGCCGCGAGGGCGGCGAGGTCGGCGGCGGTCGCCGCCCGGTCCCGGTCCAGGCGTGCCGTCGAGGTGAGCAGCACGGCGTGGACCAGGAACCAGAGGACGAGACTGAGCGAGATCCACCAGACCGTCGCGGAGCCCGCGTCCGCCGAACCCGGCGCCCCCGGTCCCCGTCCGCGCGGAGCAGGCCCCGGGGCGGGCGACCGTCCCATCGGGCCGGGAACCTCCGGGGCCGCCGCGGAACCCCGGCTCACCGCCCGTGCGCTTCCAGGGGGACCGCGGCGTCGGCGCCGACGCTGATCGGCGGGGCTCGGAGCGGACCGATCCGGAGTTCGGCTCTGACGGTGACCCGGGCCGTGCCGTCTCCTTCGGAGAACTCCACGCCGGCCTCCTCCGGCGCGGCCGACAGGGCCAGGGACCGGGCCCGTTCGGGCGGTTCCCCACGGGCCAGGGCCCGGGCCCCGATCCGGGCCGCGTCGGCACAGGAGAGTCGGGCCTCGGCGGCGGCGATCCCGCCGAGGGCGACGGCCAGCACGAGCATGAGGGTGGGAAGCAGCATGGCGGCCTCCATCGTCACGGAGCCGCGGTCAGTGGCGGGGCTGGAGGGCATCGACGAACACCGTGGTGAGCGCGGCCGAGACGGGTTCGCTGGTGGCGATGAGGTAGAGCACCCCCGCGATGGCGACGGCGGCGATCGTGCCGACCGCGTACTCGGCGGTGCTCATGCCGCGGTCGAGGGTGGACGTCGGGAAAGAGAACATCGGGCCTCCCGGGTGGTCCGGGAGGAGTGGGTTCCGCCCGGTCCTTCCAGAGTGCGGTGACGTCCGGCGGAGGGGAAGGCGTCGTCCCCGGCCTGTGGACAACTCAGCTCCCGGCGCCCAGGACCTCGTCGAGGAGGCGGAGGGCCCCGGACTTGCTCAGGGGCTCGTTGCCGGTCCCGCACTTGGGCGACTGGATGCACGAGGGGCAGCCCTGTTCGCACTCGCAGTCCGCGATCGCCGCGCGGGTGGCGGTGAGCCACTCGCGGGCCGCCGCGTGGCCGCGTTCCGCGAACCCGGCGCCGCCCTCGTAGCCGTCGTAGACGAAGACCGTCAGCTTCCCCGTGTCGGCGTGCACGGCGGTGGACACCCCGCCGATGTCCCAACGGTCGCAGGTGGCGAGCAGGGGCAGCAGGCCGATCGCCGCGTGCTCGGCGGCGTGCGCGGCGCCGAGGAGGGGGACGTCCTCCCCGCGCAGCCGGTCCTCGCCCTCGCGGGGCAGCGTCCACCACACCGCGCGGGTCTGGAGGGTGCGCTCGGGCATCTCCAGGGACTGCTCCCCCAGGACCGAGCCGGTGCGCACGTCCCGTTTGAGGAAGCCCACCACCTGCCGGACCACCTCGACCTCCCCGAAGCAGACCGACGCCCCGCTGGGCCAGGTCTCCTCGCGGAGCACCGACCGCACGGAGATGTCCGTGGTGTCCCGCGCCCAGGTGCTGTAGGGCGGTTCGGCGGCGTGCACCAGGGCCACGCCCTCGTCCAGGTCGAGGTCGTCGACCAGGTAGGTGGCGCCCCGGTGGAGGTAGACCGCCCCCGTGTGGACGGTGCCGTGCGCGGCCGCCTCGTCGATCTCCCCGAGCAGCAGCCCGCTGGCGGTGTCGACGATCTGGACCGGCGGCCCGCCCGCGCCCCGAATATCGGCCAGGTCACTTGCTTGTTCGTGACTCGTCCAGAACCAGCCCCTGGGGCGCTTCCTCAGTAGTCCCCGGTCCACGAGTTCCGCGAGTTGGCCCTCGGTGGTCTCACCGAACAGGGCGAGGTCCTCCCGCGTGATCGGGAGCTCCTGGGCGGCCGCGCACAGGTGCGGGCCGAGGATGTGCGGGTTTTCCGGATCGAGGACGGTGGCCTCCACCGAACGGCCGAAAATGGCCTCCGGGTGGTGGGCCAGGTAGGTGTCCAGGGGGTCGTCCCGCGCGATGAAGACCGCCAGGGCGTCCTCACCGCGCCGTCCGGCCCGGCCCGCCTGCTGCCACAGGGACGCGAGCGTGCCCGGCCAACCGGCGATGAGCACGGCGTCCAGCCCGCTGATGTCCACACCCAGTTCCAGGGCGTTCGTGCTGGCCAGACCGAGGAGCTCCCCCGTGCGCAGGGCCTCCTCCAGTTCACGCCGCTCGCTCGCCAGGTACCCGCCCCGGTACGCCGCGACCCGCCCTGCCAGATCGTGCTCGCCGTTCTCGGTGAGCATCCGCTGGGCGTTCATCGCGACCACCTCGGCCCCCTGACGCGAACGCACGAAGACCAGCGTCCTGACTCCGTCTCGGACCAGGTCGACCAGCATCTCGGCGGCCTGGGAGGGCGCGGTGCGGCGCACCGGGGCTCCGTTCTCGCCGGTGAGGTCGGTGAGCTCGGGCTCGACCAGGGCCACGGACATCCCGGGCCGGGGCGAGCCGTCCTCGCTCACGGCGGTGACCGGGACCCCGGTCAGCCGGGTCGCGCTCTCGGCGGGTGAGCCCGAGGTGGCCGAGGCCAGGACGAACACCGGCTCCGAACGGTAGCGGGCGCACACCCTGCGCAGACGCCGCAGGATCTGGGCCACGTGCGAGCCGAAGACCCCCCGGTACCGGTGCGCCTCGTCGATCACCACGTAGCGGAGCCGCCGCAGGAACCTCGACCACGCCCCGTGCCGGGGCAGGATGCCGTGGTGGAGCATGTCCGGATTGGTCAGGACGTAGTTCCCGTGCTCGCGCACCCAGGAGCGTTCCTCGGGGGTGGTGTCGCCGTCGTAGACGGCCGCGCGCATGGCCGAAAGTCCCAGGTCCGTAATCCATCTGAGCTGGTCCTGGGAAAGCGCTTTCGTAGGAGAGAGGTAGAGCACCGTCCCGCCTGAGTCAATCGCGTCCACAGCGGGCATAAGGAAGCCAAGCGACTTCCCCGAGGCTGTACCCGTGGCTATGATCACATCACGGCCCGAGCGTGCGAGGTCGGCGGCGGCTGCCTGGTGGGACCACGGACCCGTGATCCCCCGTTCGGCCAGTCGTTCGACCAGGTGGGGGCCTGTCCAGTCCGGCCAGTCCCCACTCACTCCCGCGTTGCGGGCCACATGCTCGATATGGGTGACCTGCGGGTATCGGGTGTCGTCACGCCACACACCGGGGAGCGCGGGCTCCGATCGCCTCATCGAGTCCCCTCCTCACTGGACACGTTCACGAGTCGTGGGCCCTCGTTCCGAGACGCGGGGCACCGCTCGACGTCGGTTTCAGTGTGACATCCGGGGTAGGAGTGGCGCGGGGTCGCCGTTTTTCCGTGCATGACGGACGGACATTCGCGACACCCGTGGTTGAATGCGTGCTGGTGGGGTAACGCCCGGCAGAGATACTTCGCGATATTTCGCGGTTCGGCGCTGGAGGACTTGTGGATTTGAAGCTTGATCACTACACCGAGGGCGACACCGAGATCGTCGTCGTTGAGGGTGAGATCGATGTCTATACCGCGCCCCGGCTCCGCGAGCTGCTGATCGACCTGGTCAACAAGGGCAACTTCCACCTCGTGGTGAACATGGAGAAGGTGGAGTTCCTGGACTCGACGGGCCTCGGTGTGCTTGTGGGCGGGTTGAAGCGGGTCCGTGCCCACGACGGGACGCTGGACCTGGTCTGCACCCAGGAGCGGATTCTGAAGATCTTCCGGATCACCGGACTGACCAAGGTGTTCGGTATCCACAGCTCGGTGCAGGAAGCCATCGACAAGCGTTCGTCGAAGTAACCCAGAGCGAGCGATGGCAACCATCACGCTCACGATCAGCGCGCTCCCGGCCCACGTGCGCACGGCCCGGCTCATGGCCGCGACCGTCGCACGTCGGGCGGGTATCGCCGCCTCCGCGATCGACGAGATCAGGCTGGCGGTCGGTGAGGCCTGTTCACGGGCGGTCGCGGCGCACAAGCTGCACTGCCCCACAGAGCCGATCCTGCTCCAGCTGATCGACGGCAGCGGACCCGATCCGGTGACGGACCCCCGGGCCGACGCCCCGAACCCGACGCCGCACTCCAACGGGAGCGCGACACGACGGTTCGAGGTGGTCGTCTCCGACCGTGCCCCCGCGAAGGACACCGAGGAGACGACCCACCTGGAGCCGTTGCTCGACGGCCTCTTCCTCGACGGAGAGGACACCCCTCCCGGCGGGATCTCCGGTTTCTCCCCCGGCCTCGGCCTGGCGGTGATCACCGGCCTCGCTGACGAGGTCAGCATCGAACCCGAGGAGTCGGGCACGGTGGTCCGGATGAGCTGGCCGATCCAGACGGACCAGACCCAGAACCCGAGCTCGAACTAGACGTCAACGTCACGAGGGGGCGCCTCCCGCACGGGAGGCGCCCCCTCGTCGTTCCCGGGTCTGGGACCGGTGGCCCCGGGGGCCCGGGACCGGTGATCAGTCGTCCGGTCCCGGGTGCCCCGTGGCTCAGTCGCAGGTCTGGGAGGAGACCTCCGCGGTGGCGGTCAGCCCCTCCTCCGCGTTGGCCGCGACCTCGTCCGCGGTCAGCACGTACCCGGTCTCGTCCTCGTTGGTGGCCGCGGCGAACACCACGCCGTACACGGTGCCGTCGGGCGCCAGCAGCGGGCCGCCGGAGTTGCCCGGGCGCACCACCGCGCGCACCTGGTAGATCTCCCGGCTCACCTGCTGGGAGTGGTAGAAGTCCGAGCCCTGCGCGGTCTGCTTGGCGCGGATGCGGGCGGGGACGGCGGTGAACCCGCTGTTGCGCGGGAACCCGGCCACGACCGCGTCGTCGCCCTGGGCCGCCTCACCGTTGAAGTCCAGGGGCTCCAGGTCCATCCCTGGCACGTGCAGCACGGCCAGGTCCTGCTGGGCGTCGAAGAGCACCAGGGTGGCCTCCAGCTGGTGCCCGTCGCGGGTGACCACGCGCAGGTCCTCGGTGACCCCGGCGACCACGTGGGCGTTGGTCATGATGCGGTCCTGAGCGTAGGCGAAGCCGGTGCCCTCCACCCTCCGCTGGCACGAGGGGGCGGTGCCCAGCACCTTGACCACGCTGCGGCTGGACTCGATGAGCTCCGGGGTCGTGAGGACGTCGGGGTCCGGCGGTTCCACCTCCGCGAGCTCACCGGTGCCCAGACCGCTGAACACCTGCGGGAAGGCGCTCTGGTCCACCACCCGCCGGAAGGTCGAGAAGCCCTGGTGGGCGGCGTCCGGCATCAGCGCGTCCACCGACTGGAGGATGCGCGACTCCTTGACCTGCTGCGACACGTACGGCAGGGCGGAGTTGGCCACCGTGCTGCCGATGAACCAGGCGACCAGGAGCACCGAGATCCCGCTGACCACGGCGCCGCCGAGCGCGTCCACGACGCGTGCCGAGTCCCAGGTGACCTTGTTGCGCACCATGGTGCCCAGATAGGACGCGAGGAACTGGCCCAGGGCGGCGGACAGGAACACCACGGCGATGGCCAGCAGCGCCTGCCGACCGGGGTCGGCCACCCAGTCCTGGATGAGCCCCGGAGCGGTGAGCGCCGCGACGATCCCCCCGCCGATGAAGCCGACGAAGCTGAAGACGCCGACGATGAATCCCTGCCGGTACCCCGTCACCGCGAAGAGCAGCAACAGGATGACCAGAACCGCGTCGAGCACGGATGCCCTCCAAGAAGTGAGCGTTACCCGACCGGGCGCAGGCCCTGCGGGGTGGCTTCGAACTCGTCAGTGAGACCCCGGTCGCGCCAGGGAAGTTCCCATCCGCCGAGCACGAGGAGGCTGTCGATGATCGCTCCCGTGAATCCCCAGACGAGCATGCCGTCCACACGGAAGCCCGGACCCCACATGGGGCCTCCCCCGTAGCGGACCTTGACCCTGTTGGCGGGCTCGGCCAGGTCCGCGACGGGGACCCGTGCCACGGCCGCGACCTCCCCGACGTCGGCGGCGCGCACCTCGGAGGGTTCGCGCCACCAGCCGAGGATGGGGGCGACCCGGAAGTCGCTGAAGCTCAGGTAGAGCTCGGGGAGGCGGCCGACCACGTCGATCCCGTCCGGCACGGCCCCGGTCTCCTCCTCCGCCTCGCGCAGGGCGGCCGCCTCGGGGGAGGCGTCGGTGGGCTCGATCCGTCCGCCGGGGAAGGCGGGTTGGCCCGCGTGGCGGCGCAGCCCGGCGTTGCGCTGGATGAGCAGCAGGTCGGGGCCCAGGTCGGTCTCTCCGAAGAGGATGAGGACCGCCGACTCCCGCCCTCCCCGCTCCGGCGGGCGCATCGGCTTGGGTACCGGCATCGTCCGGGCGGCGTCCGCGAGAGCGGACAGCCAGAGCGGGGTCGAGTTCATACGCAGGGAACCTGTTCCGGGGGTTGTCGCGCCGACGTCTGTGCGGGTGCGGACGCCTCGGGAGCCGGTGTGCGCGCACTCACGTGCTTCAGGGTACAAACCGCGGCGACCCGCGCCCGCGTCCCAGGGCGCGCGGCGGTCAGGCGAACGAGCGCATGCGGAGCAGCTTGGTGGCGGTGGCGGCGTCCGTGGGGCCCTCCCCGAAGGACGGGCACCAGCGGGCCACCCCGCACGCGCCGCAGGCGGGCCTGCGGGCGTGGCAGACGCGGCGGCCGTGCCACACCACGCGGTGGGAGAGCATCGTCCAGTCCTTGGGCGGGAAGAGCTCCCCGATCGCGTGCTCGACCCTGACCGGGTCCTCCTCGTCGGTCCACCCGAAGCGCCTGACCAGACGACCGAAGTGGGTGTCCACGGTGATCCCCGGCACATCGAAGGCGTTTCCGAGCAGTACGTTTGCGGTTTTTCGCCCTACACCGGGTAGTTTGACCAGGTCGGTGAGGTTTCCAGGGACCTCGCCGCCGTGTCGTTCGCACAGGGCCTGGCCCAGCCCCAACAGGCTGTTGGCCTTGGCCCGGAAGAACCCCGTCGAACGAATCATCTCCTCCAGCTCCTCGCGGCTGGCCGACGCGTAGGCCTCGGCGTCCGGGTAGCGCGCGAAGAGCGCCGGAGTGACCAGGTTGACCCGCTTGTCCGTGCACTGCGCGGACAGGATCGTCGCGACCAGGAGCTCCAGCGGGGTGGTGAAGTTCAGTTCGGCGTGGGCGTCCGGGTACAGCTCCGAGAGCTCCCGGTACATCTTCCGGGCGCGGCGGACCAGCGCGAGTCGGCTCTCACCGGTGGGCGTGGCGTTCTCCGGCACGGCCGCGTCCTCTTCGGACGCGGTGTGGCGGAACTCTGGAGTGTGGGACATCGTCACAGGGTAGGCGTCCGGTCGTGGGGCACGTCCGGGTCGACTCACCCCGGCGCCGGGATTCCACCCCGCGCCGACGTTTCGGCTGGTGACCGAGATTATGTAACCAATGTCCGGTCACCCGGCGCGGACAAGCCCTGACCCAAGTCGACAACGACTAGGATCACATGGGCTGACGTCGGCTGTTGTGGGCACGTTGTCTCCCGGCGGACAAGCCGTGGTAACGAACTGGTTTCCCACCCGGTTGCGATATACGTCACACTGTTGACGGTCAGGTTTTAGGAGGACGTGTGGACGAGATCAACGAGGTGCTCCGGAAGGCCCCTCTGTTCGAGGCGCTGGACGAGGAGGACACGGCCGCGCTCCGCTCCTCGGTGAACGAGGTGCGTCTCGGTCGCGGTCAGACCCTGTTCAACGAGGGTGACGAGGGCGACCGCCTGTACGTGATCCTCAGCGGGAAGGTCAAGCTGACCCGCACGGCCGTCGACGGCCGCGAGAACCTGCTGGGCGTGCTCGGCCCCAGCGAGATGTTCGGTGAACTGTCGCTGTTCGACCCGCGCCCGCGCACCGCGAGCGCCGTGGCCGTCACCGACTCCGTGCTCGCCGGGCTCGGCCACGACGACCTGCGGCCCTTCCTGTCCAGCCGCCCGCAGGTGGGGCTCCAGCTGCTGAAGTCGCTGGCCGCCCGACTGCGCCGGACCAACGACGTGATGGCCGACCTGGTCTTCACCGACGTGCCCGGCCGCGTGGCCAAGGCGCTGCTCGAACTCGCCGACAAGTTCGGCAAGGAGGGCGACGACGGCCTGCACGTGCACCACGACCTCACCCAGGAGGAGCTGGCCCAACTGGTGGGCGCCTCCCGCGAGACGGTCAACAAGGCCCTGGCCGAGTTCGCCCTGCGCGGCTGGCTGCGGATCGAGGCCAAGGCCGTGGTCCTGCTGGACGTCGAGCGCATGCGCCGCCGCGCCCGCTGAACGACCCCAGCCGAACCACAGACGCTGTGCGGCCGTCACCCTCCGGGGTGGCGGCCGCAGCGCTGTCAGGGGCCTCTCAGGCGCTCTCCGGGCCGTGTGGGGCCGTGGCGACGGCCCTATTCCACGAAGCCCTCGGGGAGCTCGCCCCTGGTCGCGAGGTAGCGCAGCTGCGCCCGGACCGAGGAGGCCGCGGCCGGACGGATGCTCTCGACCACGTCCGGGTAGACGCGGTCGATGATCGCCCCGACCCCCTCCGCCCCGGCAGCCACGGCGTCGCGGACCTGCGCCAGACGCGCCTCGCGGTGGTCGATGTAGGAGGTCAGCGCCGCCGACGGCGATGTCAGAACTGGTCCGTGCCCGGGGAGGAGCGTCCGCACCTGGTACTCCTCCACCAGGTCCCGGAGCCGGTACAGCGAGTCCAGGTAGGGGGCCAGTCCGTCGTCCCCGTCGATCACCGTGGTGCCGTGGCCGAGGATCGTGTCCCCGGTCAGGATGGCGCCGTCGGCCTCCACCAGCAGGCTGATCGAGTCGTCGGTGTGCCCCGGCGTGGCGATGACCCGGACCTCCAGGCCGTCCACGTCCAACAGCTGACCGTCCTCCAGCCCCGCGCCGCCCACCCGTACCTCCGGGTCCACCGCGTGCACCGGGGCCCCCGTCAGCTCGGAGAGGTACCGGGAGCCCTCGGCGTGGTCGAAGTGCCGGTGCGTCACCACGGCCATCTGGACCTGGGCGCCCTGTTCCTGCACGATCCGCGCCACCCGCTCCAGGTGCCGTTCGTCGTGCGGGCCGGGATCGACGACCAGCACCCCTCGGGCACCCGGCTCACGCAGGATCCAGGTGTTGGTCCCCTCCAACGTCATCGGGCCTGGGTTGGGGCAGAGCACGCAGGCGGCGCGCAGTGTCCCGGAACCGTCGATCCTCATCGCACCTCGCTTCGATCGGGCGACCCGGACCCGTCCGGCGGGACCCGCTGGGGGCCGCTCGGCGACGGGGAGCCGCGCACCGCCGGGGGCGGACGCTCACTGTGCCGCGCCGGGCCCCGGAAGGGGGAAGTCGCCGCCGTCCGGCGCCACGACACGGATCTGACCGTCTATCTCCCGAACGTCCGGTTCGATGGGAACGATATCCCGTCGGGCCTCCCGCACCCCCTGGAGGGTCCGCCGGTCGGCCAGCTCGGCACAGGCGATCACGGTCGGCGGCAGCATGGGCATCCGCCCGGCGCTCCACTCGTCCGCGACCACGGCCGGGTCGGTCCACCGCGTGAGGTCCGCCTCCCCGCCGACGTCGCGCGACTCCTGCCCCGGAGGGAGTTCGGCGGTGAAGAACCAGGTGTCGAACCGGCGCGGCTGGCTCCTGGGGGTGATCCACCTCGCCCACGCGCGCAGCCACTCCGAGCGCAGCACCAGACCGCGCCGCCGCAGCACCTCCGTGAAGGAGTGGGTGCGGTCGATCAGGCCGAGCCGGTCCCGCTCCCAGTCGTCGGTCGCGGTGTCAAGGGTGATCGCCTCCTGGTCGGCCCGCTCCGGTTCGCTGGCGAGCAGCACACCGGTCTCCTCGAAGGTCTCCCGTACGGCCGCGCACACCAGGGCCCGGGCCCGGGGCACGTCCGTTCCCAGGATCCCGGCCCACTCCTCCGGGGAGGGACCGGTCCAGGGCAGGTCGCCGTCGGAGTCCCGCTCGTCCACGCGGCCGCCCGGGAAGACGTAGGCGCCCGGGGCGAACCCCATGGAGGGCACCCTGCGCATGAGCAGGACCTCCATGGGGCGTTCGGCCCGCGCGGCGTCGGAGCCCGCCGCCGGACGCAGCAGCATCACGGTGGCGGCGGGGCGGGGTCGGGCCACACCGTCGTCCTCGGTCATCGACACACTCCCGTCGTTCACGAGGGCCCGCGCCGTGGCCCGGTCGTCCCCGGGTCCGGTCAGCGGACCTCGACGATCATGTCAACCTCGACCGGCGAGTCCAGCGGCAGGGAGGCCACACCGACGGCGGCCCGGGCGTGCACCCCGGCCGGGCCGAAGACCTCGCCCAGCAGCTCGCTGGCCCCGTTGATCACACCGGGGTGCCCGGTGAACTCGGGCGCGCTGGCCACGAAGCCGCCCACCTTCACGATCCGCACCACGTCCGACAGGTCTCCGACCTCGGCCCGCACCGCCGCGATGGCGTTCAGCGCGCACACGGCGGCCAGTTCCTTGGCGGTCTCGGGGCTGACCCCGGCACCGACCTTCCCGGTCGCCGGAAGGGCGCCGTCCACGAACGGCAGCTGGCCGGAGACGTAGACGTGGGCACCGCTGCGGACGGTCGGCTGGTAGGCCGCGACCGGGGGGACCACCTCGGGCAGGGTGAGCCCCAGCTCCGCGATGCGCTCCTCGGGGGTCGCCATCTACTTGGCCCGCTTCATGTAGGCGACGTACTGCTGGTTGCGCGGGTCGGTGCCCTCGGGCAGCGGCGCGGGCACGACGGAGACCAGCTCCCAGCCGTCCTCGCCCCAGTTGTCCAGGATCTGCTTGGTGGCGTGCGACAGCAGAGCCACGCTCTGGTACTCCCACTTGGTCATCGTCCATACCCCTCTCGGTCACCGGCGGCCCCTGGGACCGCCCCTCAACGCCGCTCACCTTACTCACCCGCGCCCACCCGGGAGGTCAGGCGGACCCGGGCGCACCCGCGTCCGCCTCCCGACGGGGCGCGCACATAGACTCCGTCGGGTGAGCGATCGTGAACAGGGACCGCGCGGAGACGACCGGGGAGCGGCGTTCGCCGGTGCCCGACTGCACATCGTGACCGGCAAGGGCGGCACGGGGAAGACGACGGCCGCCACCGCCCTGGCGCTCTCCCTGGCGTCCCGGGGCGGGCGCGTGCTCCTGGTCGAGGTGGAGGGCCGCCAGGGCGTGGCCTCCCTGCTCGGGAGCCCCGCCCTGCCCTACGAGGAGCGCGAGATGATCTCCGCGCCGGGCGGCGGTTCCGTCCACGTGCTGGCGGCGGACGCCGAGGCCGCGCTGCTCGAGTACCTGGAGCTGTTCTACGGCATGCGCCGGGCCGGGCAGGCCCTCACCCGGATGGGCGCCGTCGACTTCGCCACCACCATCGCGCCCGGACTCCGCGACGTCCTGCTCACCGGCAAGGCCACCGAGGCGGTCCGGCGGCGCGCGGGCGCCCGGGGCCGGTCCTCCGACGCCCCCGCCGGAGCCCCCTTCCACTACGAGGCCGTGGTCATGGACGCGCCGCCCACCGGGAGGATCGGGCGGTTCCTGAACGTCAACTCCGAGGTGGCGGGGCTGGCCCGGGTGGGACCGGTCCGCAACCACGCCGACCGGGTCATGGAGGTGATCCGCTCCGACCGCACCCGCGTGCACGTCGTGACCCTCCTGGAGGAGATGCCCGCGCAGGAGACCCGGGACGGGATCGCGGAACTCCGTGACCTGGGGCTGCGCCCGGGGGCCGTCATCGTGAACATGGTCGCCCCGCCGCTGCTGGAGGCGACCGACCTCGCCGCCGCCGTCGCGGGCGAGACGGACACCGCCGCGATCGCGTCGGGGCTCGGCGCCGCCGGCCTGGACCCGGCCCTTCTGGGGGCGCACGGGGAGCTGGCCGCCGACCTCGCGGGCGAGGTGCGCGCGCACGCGCTGCGCCGCCTACTGGAGGAACGGGTCCGCGGCGAGCTGGAGGATCTGGGCCCGCCGCTGGTGGAGCTGCCCCGGGTGGAGGGCGGGGTGGACCGCGCCGCGCTGGGCGACCTGGCCCGGTGCCTGACCGATCAGGGGGTGGGACGGTGACCGAGGGCCCGAGAACAGGAGGACCGGGAGCGGGAGGACCGGGAGCGGGAGGACCGAGAACGGGAAGTCCGGGAGCGAGAGGTCCGGGAGCGCGGGGCGCGCGCGAGGGCGCGCCGCTGGACGTGGACGCCCTGCTGGACGACCCCCACCGGAGGATCGTCGTGTGCTGCGGTTCGGGCGGGGTCGGCAAGACCACCACCGCCGCCGCGCTGGCGCTGCGGGCCGCCGAACGGGGGCGGCGCACCGTGGTGATCACCGTGGACCCGGCCCGGCGCCTGGCGCAGTCGATGGGTCTGGTCGAGCTGGACAACACCCCGCGCCCGGTGCCGCTCCCCGAGACGGCCCGGGGCAGCCTGCACGCCATGATGCTCGACATGAAGCGGACCTTCGACGAGGTCGTCAGGGAGCACGCCGACCCCGAACGGGCCCGCCAGATCCTGGCCAACCCCTTCTACCAGACCCTCTCCACGAGCTTCTCCGGCACGCAGGAGTACATGGCGATGGAGAAGCTGGGACAGCTGCGCCAGTCCGGTGAGTGGGACCTGATCGTGGTGGACACCCCGCCCAGCCGGTCCGCGCTGGACTTCCTGGACGCCCCCAAGCGGCTCGGCCGGTTCCTGGACGGCAGGCTCATCCGCTTCCTCAGCCCCCCGGCCAACGGAGCGTTCCGGCTGCTGGGCGCCGGGGTCAACGTGGTGGGGTCGGTGGTGGGAAAGATCGTCGGCGCCCAGTTCCTGGCCGACCTGCGCTCGTTCGTCTCGGCCTTCGACACCGTGTTCGGCGGGTTCCAGAAACGCGCCGAACGCACGTACCGGCTGCTCCGGACACCGGGGACGGCGTTCGTCGTGGTGGCGGTCCCGGACACGGACGCCCTGCGCGAGGCCTCCTACTTCATGGACCGTCTGGCGACGGAGTCCATGCCGCTCGCGGGGCTGGTGGTCAACCGGACGCACCCGCTGCCGCCCGGCCCCGGCTCCCGTCTGGGCGCCGACGAGGCGCTGGCGGCCGCCGCCTCACTGACGGAGGCCGGGACCCACCCGATCGCGGCGGCGGCGCTGCGCCTGCACGCGGAACGGGTCCGGACGCACGAACGCGAGGAGCGGCTGCGCTCCCGGATGCTGGCGGCGCACCGGGGCGCGCGGGTGGTCGAGGTACCGGCGCGGCCCGAGGACGTGCACGACCTCGCGGGGCTGCGGGAGATCGGCGTCGCGCTCGCCGGGGGCGTGCGGGGATCGGCGGACACCGAAGGGACCACGGAGCCCAGAGGGTCCACGGAGTCCGGGGAGACGGCACCGGAGGCCTGAGGCCGCGCCGCACCGGGCCGACGCGTCAGGCGGGCGTGTCCCGCAGGGTGCGCGCGATGCGGGAGAGATCGTCCTCACCCTCGCGGCGCGCCTCCTCCAGCAGGGGCGCCCAGTCGGTGATGTCGGGGTGTTTGCGCAGCAGGGAGCGGCGTTCGCGCTCGGTCATTCCGCCCCACACGCCGAACTCCACCCGGTGGTCCAGGGCGTCGGCGAGGCACTCGACCCGCACGGGACAGCCGTGACAGAAGAGCTTCGCACGGTTCTGCGCGGCGCCCTGGACGAACAGGGCATCGGGGTCGATCTGACGGCACAGGGCCTCGGTCGTCCACTGATTGGTCCACATGTGGCCCACTTCCCAGACGTGTGCTAGCGCTCGTGGTCAAAGGTGGTTGGTGTGCTCTGGTTGAGTGGAGGTGAACACGGTGGCCTCCCGCTACCGCGTGGGGCGCGACGTGCACGTACCGTCACGGCGCCCCGTATCTCGAAAGTACGGTTCGGATCGCCGCGCCAACAGAACCCACTCGACCCACTTTCCGTCTCACGGATATGGCCCGAGCGGGCCATTGCGCGACCGGCCGACCACCCTCCCCGACCGGGGCAGGGGCGCGTGTCGGCCGAACCGCTCCCGGGGCTCCCCGCGTTAATCGTGGAAGGATGGTCCGGGGTACGGCTCGTGCGTAGTCATGGGGCGATTCGGCGTGAGAACGCACCGTCCGTTACCGATCGCACCGCTTCTGAGCGTTCGTGGTCACTTAGTCTGATGGGGTGGGTCAGGGGACATTGCTTCAAAGAATCAGCCAACTGGTCGTCGTCGGTGTGATCGCCGGCCTCCTCGTCGCCGCACTCGCCCTTCCGGCGGTCGGCGGCATGGGGATCACCGCCCGCAACATCGCCAGCGGCTTCCTGGACATGCCCAGCCAACTCGAGACACCTCCGCCTCCTCAGCGATCGACCATCTACGACCGCGAGGGCGGCGTGATCGCCGAGATCTTCGACCAGAACCGTGAGCTCGTCGACATCGACGACGTCTCCCCGGTCATGATCGACGCGATCCTGGCCATGGAGGACTCCCGCTTCTACGACCACGGCGGTCTGGACGTCTCCGGCACCCTGCGTGCCGCGCTCCGGACCGTGGGAGGCAACACCGAGGGTGCCTCCTCCATCACCCAGCAGTACGTGAAGAACGTGCAGATCGAGGCCGCCACCTCCCAGGAGGAACTGGAGGAGGCCCGCGAGGAGACCATCGCCCGCAAGATCCGGGAGCTGCGCTACGCCGTCGCCCTGGAACAGCGGATGTCCAAGGACGAGATCCTTGAGGGCTACCTCAACATCGCCTACTTCAGCGACGGCGCCTACGGCGTCGAGTCCGCCGCGCAGCACTTCTTCCAGGTGCCCGCGAGCGAGCTGGAGCTGCACCAGGCGGCGACCATCGCCGGTCTCGTCCGCTACCCGTACCTGTACAACCCGCGCTTCTTCCCCGAGCAGACCACCGACCGGCGCAACGTCGTCCTGGACCGCATGGTCGCCACCGGGTCCATCACCGAGGAGGAGGCCGAGGAGGCCAAGGCCGAGGACATGGACCTGGATCTGGACACCCCGCCCAACGGGTGCGTCCCCAGCGACCAGCCCTTCTTCTGCGACTACGTCGTGCAGGAGATCGAGCAGGACGAGCGGTTCGGCCCCAACGAGACCGAGCGCGCGCGCTGGCTGCGCACCGCCGGCCTGGAGATCCACACGACCCTGGACCCGCAGGCCCAGGAGTCGGGGCAGAAGGCCGTGGACAAGTGGGTGCCGCGCGAGAACGACTCCCGCAAGGTCGCCGCGCAGGCGATCGTGGAGCCGGGCACCGGCCACATCCTCGGCATGATGCAGAGCCGCAACTACGGTCCCGACGAGAGCAAGCTCGGCGAGACCTCCATCAACTTCACCACCGACTCGGACCGGGGCGGCAGCAGCGGCTTCCAGGCCGGGTCGACGTTCAAGGCGATCACCCTGGCCGCCGCGCTGGAACAGGGGCTGCCCTTCGGCACCTCCTTCAACTCACCGAGCTCCACCACGGTGAGCGGCCAGACCTCCTGCAACGGGGGGAGGCTGGAGTCGTGGTCGCTGAGCAACGCCGGTGACAGCAACGCGGGCAACCACAACATGATCTCCGGCACGAAGGCCTCGTCCAACACCTACTTCGCGCAGCTCCAGGCCCGCGCGGGCCTGTGCAACACGATGAAGATGGCCGAGAAGATCGGGCTGAAGCGCGCCGACGGCACCCTGTTCACGGAGAACGACAACTCGCTCGCCAACAGCAGCTTCACGCTGGGCAGCGAGGAGGTCTCCCCGCTGCGGGTGTCGAACGCCTACGCGACCTTCGCCTCCGGTGGCATGTACTGCGAGCCGCAGGCCATCACGAAGATCGAGGACCGCCAGGCGGGCACCACGATCGACATCGAGCCCGAGTGCGAGCGCGTGATGGACGAGGAGGTCGCGGACGGCACCAGCTACCTGCTGTCGCAGACCTTCAACGGCGGCACCGCCGCCAGCCTGGGCATCGGCCGTCCGGCGGCGGGCAAGACGGGAACCACCGACGGTTCCGCCGCGGCCTGGTTCGCCGGGTTCACCCCGCAGATGGCCAGCAGCGTGTTCGTCGGTGACCCGCGCGGTCCCCAGCAGTACCCGCTGCGCAACGTGCGGATCGGTGACCGGTACTTCGGCACCGTGTACGGGGCGACCATCCCGGGCCCGATCTGGCAGGAGACCATGCGCGGCGCTCACGAGGGCCTGGACTCCGAGCGGCTGGCGTCCGCGCCCGGCAAGTTCGGCTCCACCTCGGAGCCGCGCGCTCCACGGGATGACGACGACGGGGACGAGGAGGCCAGTCCGGCCAGCGACGACGGCGGCGTCCCGAACGTCGTCGGGCTGAGCGAGTCGGACGCGGTGGCCGCCCTGGAGTCCGCCGGTTACACGGCGAACGTGTCCGGCACGACGGTCCGCTCCGCCGAGAGCGAGGGTGCGGTGGCCGCGGTCAACCCGAACCCGGGCACCCGTCTCCCCGAGGGCGCGACGGTCAACGTGTTCCTGAGCAGCGGCGGCGGCCGGGCCAACGCGGACGACGACCGGGGCCGCAACGGCTGGTTCCCGGTGACGCCGGCGACCCAGCCCGGCCGGGGCGACTGATCCCGTGACACCCGCGAGGGGGCGGTGGTGACCTGGTCACCACCGCCCCCTCGTCGTTGCGCTAGGCCAGCTGGCGCTTGACCTCGGCGGCCACGCGGGCGCCGTCGGCGCGCCCGGCGATCTGGGCGTTGACGATCTTCATGACCTTGCCCATCTCCTTCATCCCGGAGGCGCCGGTCTCGGTGACCGCGGCCGTCACCAGCTGGGAGAGCTCGTCGTCGGTGAGGGGCTTGGGCAGGTAGTCCGACAGGACCTCGCTCTCGGCCCGCTCGTTGGCGGCGGCCTCCGGGCGGTCGCCCTTGTCGAAGGCCTCGGCGGCCTCACGACGCTTCTTGGCCTCGCGGATGAGGAGCTTGGTGACCTCGTCGTCGTTGAGCGCCCGCTGCGAGGAGCCCGCGGACTCCTCGGTGGCGATGGTGGTGAGCACCATGCGCAGGGTCGCGGTGCGGACCTTGTCCTTCGCCTTCATGGCGGTGGTCAGGTCGGACTTGAGGCGGGCTTTGAGTTCGGACATGGCCCGATCCTATGGCCGCCCCGGCGGGGCCCACCAACGGTTTGCGCGCGGGGCACCCCGAATCTGAGACGATCGGTACCCGACGAAGGAGGGCCGGATGGGCGCCGAGAACAGACCACTGCTGCGCCGGATCGGGCGCGCGGCCGCGATCACCGGGGCGGTCGGTGTGGCCGGGCTGGGGTACGCCTCGGTCATCGAACGCAACTGGTTCCGGCTCCGCCGGTACGAGCTGCCGCTGCTGCCCCCCGGCAGCCCCCGCCTGCGGGTGCTGCACCTGTCCGACGCGCACCTGACGCCCGGGCGGAGGATGCTCATCGACTGGATCCGGGGGCTGGAGGCCTACGAGCCGGACCTGGTGATCAACACCGGGGACTCGCTGGCCCACCCCGACGCGGTGGAGCCGTTCATCGGCGCCCTGGGACCGCTCCTGGACCGGCCGGGCGCGTTCGTGTACGGATCCAACGACCTGTTCTCGCCCCAGCTGAAGAATCCGGCGCGCTACCTGTGGCGGACCAGCAAGACGGACTACCGCAAGCGCCGGGTGCCGGACCTGCCCTGGCGGGAGCTGGGCGCGTCGATGTCGGCGTCGGGCTGGTTGGACCTGAACAACCACAAGGGCTCCCTCAAGGCCAACGGCCTCGACGTCGCCCTGGCCGGTGTGCACGACTCGCACATCAAGCTGGACCGCTACGACGACGTCGCCGGTCCCGCCGACCCCCTGGCCGACGTCAGGCTGGGTGTGCTGCACTCGCCGGAGCCCGCCAACCTGGACCGGTTCGAGGCCGACGGGTACCAGCTGCTGCTCGCCGGTCACACGCACGGCGGCCAGCTGTGCCTGCCCTACTACGGGACGCTGGTCACCAACTGCGGGATCGACCGCCGCCGCGCCTGGGGGCTCAACGAGTGGGGCGACGCCTGGCTGCACGTCTCCGGTGGTCTGGGCACGTCCCCGTACGCCCCGGTGCGGTTCTGCTGCCGCCCGGAGGCCTCGCTCCTGGACCTGGTCGCCCGTCCCTGACCGGCGGGTTCGATCCGTACGGAATCGAGGTGCACAAGCACTCCCCGAGTCCGCTAGACTTGGGGACGTTGCTTCGGGGTGTAGCGCAGCTTGGCAGCGCGCTTCGTTCGGGACGAAGAGGTCGTGGGTTCAAATCCCGCCACCCCGACAGAGCACGAAGGCCGGTCCCACGGGACCGGCCTTCGTCGTGTCCGGGGTCGGTGCCGGTCGGTCAGCCCCGTGGGTCGGTGCCGAGGTAGGCCAGGATCGCGGCGACGGCGGCGCGCGTGCCGGTCGCCAGCGCCGGTCCCATGGCGGGCGCGAAGTCCGGGGAGTGGTTGACCGGGGCCTCCTCGCCCGGTGCGAGGTCGAACCCCCCGAACATCCAGAAGACCGAGGGGACTCCGACGGCCTCGCCCAGGAGGCCGAAGTCCTCGCTGCCCATCACCGGCTCGGCCACGGAGACGTTCCCCTCCCCCAGGCCGTCCCTGAGCGCCGACTCCACGCGCGCCGCCTGGACGGGGTCGTTGTGGCAGCGCGGGAACGAGTAGATCTCCTCCACCAGCGGTTCCGGGGCTCCGGAGACGGCCGCCTCACCGGAGACGATCCGGCGGACGGCGGCGAGGACCCGCTCGCGGACCTCGGGCTCGAACGTGCGGATGTTCAGGGTGAACTCCGCGCGGTCCGGGATGATGTTCTCCTTCAGGCCCGCGTGGAAGGTGCCGGAGGTGACCACGGCGGGGGTGCGCGGGTCGAGTTCGCGGGAGACGATCGTCTGCAACCGGGCGATCACGTGCGCCCCGAGCACGATCGGGTCGATCGAGGACTGCGGTCGCGAACCGTGGGACTGCTTCCCGTACACCGTCACCCGCAGCGCGTCGGCCATGGCCATCGCGACGCCGTGGGAGATGTCGACCGTCCCGGACCGGAGCGGCATCACGTGTTGGCCCAGGACGACCTCGGGGAGCGGGGCGCGTTCCCACAGGCCGTCGTCGACCATCGCCCGCGCACCGGCCGCGACCTCCTCACCGGGTTGGAAGACCAGCACCAGGGTCCCGGACCAGGTGTCGGGGTGGGACGTGAGCGCGCGGGCCGCGCTGAGCAGGGACGTGACGTGGGTGTCGTGTCCGCAGCCGTGCATGACCGGGACCACGGTGCCGTCCTCCAGCGTCCCGGTGGCCGTGCTCGCGTACTCCAGGCCGGTGTCCTCCGCGATGGGCAGCCCGTCCGTGTCGGCCCGGAAGGCGACCACCGGCCCGTCCCCGTTGCGGATCACGCCGACCACACCGGTGCCGCCGCAGCGGAAGTGTCCGATGCCCAGCTCCTCCAGCTCGGCCGCGACGAGGTCGGCGGTGGCGTGCTCCTGCATGGAGAGCTCGGGGTGCGCGTGCAGGTGCCGGTAGATCCGGTGCGCGCGGTCGGTGTCGAGGTCGGACAGGACGGTGTCGGTCGGGCTGGTCATACGGCCTTCCTTCGCGGTCGGGGGCGGGAGGGACCCCTGTGGGTCGTTTCCCGAAAAACCGGGGCGAACCCACCGAGGGGAGGTTCCGGAACGCGCGGTCCCGGCGGAGACTGGGGCCACCATGAACGAGATCCAGCAGATGTCCGCGACCGCCCTGGTGGCGGCGATCCGACGCCGTGAGGTCTCCGCGCGAGAGGCCCTGGACGCGCACCTGGAACGGATCGAGCAGGTGAACCCGGAGATCAACGCCGTGGTCACCCTCGACCCGGAGCGGGCGCTGGCCGACGCCGAGGCCGCCGACCGGCGCACCGTGTCCGGGGCCGCCCTGCCGCCGCTGCACGGGCTGCCCATGACCCACAAGGACACCCACGCGGTGGCCGGGACGCGCTCCACCAGCGGCTCCCGGATCTTCGCTGACCACGTGCCCGTCCAGGACGACGCGATCATCGCCCGGCTGCGGCGCGCGGGGGTGGTCTCCACGGGGAAGAGCAACGTCCCGGAGTTCGGCGCCGGGTCGCACACCTTCAACGACGTCTTCGGCACCACCACCAACCCGTACGCGCCCCGGCTGAGCGCTGGCGGCTCGTCCGGCGGCCTGGCGGCGGCGGTCGCCAGCGGGATCCAGCCGCTGGGCGAGGGGTCGGACATGGGCGGATCGCTGCGCATCCCGGCGTCGTTCTGCGGCGTGGTGGGGTTCCGGCCGTCCCACGGGGTGATCCCCACGCCGCCGCCGGGCGACGACTGGGCGTGGCTGACCCGTACCGGACCGATGGCCCGCGAGGTCTCCGACGTCGCCCTGTTCATGTTCGCCGTCGCCGGGCCCTCACCGAGGGTGCGGCCCCCGGCACCGGTCACCGGGTCCGACTTCACCGGCCCGCTCCTCGGTGACCTGCGCGGGGTTCGGGTGGCCTGGAGCCCGGACCTCGGGCTCGGCCTCCCCGTGGAGCCGGAGGTGCTGGCGGTCCTGGAGGGGCGCATGCGTGTCTTCGAGGAGGCCGGGGCGATCGTGGAGGAGGCGGCCCCGGACCTCACCGACGCGGAGGAGGTGTTCCGGACCACCCGCGCCCTCGACTTCGCCGCCGCGCTGGGATCACTGGTGCGCGAACACCGGGACCTGGTCAAACCCGAGGTGGTCGGGAACGTGGAGGCCGGGTGGGCGCTGAGCGCCCGGGAGATCGTCGCCGCGACCGGCGCGCGGACCCGCCTGGCCGCCGCGCTCCGCGCCTTCCATGCGCGTTACGACCTCCTGGTCAGCCCCGCCGCGCAGGTGCTGCCCTTCGACGCCCGGCTGCGCTACCCGGCGGCGGTCGACGGCGTCGAGAGCACGGGCTACCTGGACTGGATGCGCTCGGCCTGCGCGCTCTCCGCGACGGGGCTCCCCGTCCTGGCACTCCCGGCCGGATTCACCGGCTCGGGGCTGCCCGTGGGCTTCCAGCTCTCCGTGGACCACTACCGGGACGCGGATCTGCTGCGTCTGGGGAAGGCGTTCGAGGACCGCACGCGCTGCGTCGACCGCCGTCCGGAGATCCGGGCGGGGACGGGGCAGCGCGTGCGTCCGGTGACGACGGTGGCGGCACGGTAGACGGCCGCCGCGTGCCAGGGTCACCCCAGGCGGCTCAGGGCGCGTTCGGCGATCGAGATGATCACCTCCTCGCCGACGGTGAAGTCGACCCGGCCGCTCCTGTCCTCCCCGGTCTCCAGGACCCTGATCTCGACCAGGTACTCCGCCTTCCGGACGAGCACCGTCGCGTTGCTGCCCTGCCCGTCAGTTCCCGCGAGGTAGTGGGAGACGAAGGACTCGTCTCCCAGGTCGAGGTCACGCCCTTCCAGGATCTCGATGCCCCGGGGGCCGTCCGTGCCGTCGATCAGCTTGCCCCGCTCCTCCGCGAATCGGCTGGCGGTGTCGGACGCGTCGTGGGTCCTCTCGCCCTCCTCGTTCGCGGGGACGCTGTAGGTGACCCGGAGCGACCCCGGGGACCCGTTCGCGAACTCCGTGACCCACCAACACGCCGTGCCCGCCTCGGAGTACGAGGCGGAGGCCAGGACGGCGTTGAGAGAACGCAGGTCCGAGCTGCCGGGCGCCGCGCACGGGTCCAGGTCCAGACCCTCGAGCGAAGGACCCGCGTGGTGGGAGCCCGACGAGGACGTCACCGCCCACACGCCTCCGACGACCAGGCCGTAGACCGCGAGTGTCACCGCCGCGGTGATCGCGATGACGCGCCCGGTGCCTCGCCGTCCCGGGACTGGTCCCGAAGCCGGGGGGCGCGTGCCGGGGGGTGGCCCTCCGGGTTCCTGCGCTCGGGGGGCCTGGCCGGGGGTTCCGGGCCCGCCGTGCTGTGGGGGGAACTGCTGTGGGGGGCCGTTGTACACGGCGGACCTCCTGTTGGTGTGCGACGCCCGAGCGCCTCTGGGGGAAGGGATCAGCCGAAGACGTCGGCCGCGACGTCGGCGAGAAGCTCCTCGGCCTCGTTCAGATCGATGTCGTCGATGGTGGAGCCCAGGTTGAGGGTGACCTCGCTGACGAGGCGTCCCTCCCGGACGACCAGCGTCACCACCTGCTCGTGGGGGTCGCCGGAACCGGTGGGGAAGTCGGCGAGGACCAACGTGCTCTCGTCACCGAACCTCAGCGGTCGGTCCCGCGACTGCGCGGCCTCGCTCCGCGGGCGCTCGGAGGCCGCTTCGACGGTCGCCTCGTAGAGCTCCTGGGCATCAGTGGGCAGCTCCTCCCCCTGCGTGTCATGTTCTTGGAGCAGGGCCGCGTCCGCCCCGGAGAACGGCACGGCACGACGGAAGTAGAGGGAGATGCTCTCCTCTCCCAACAGCGTGACGCTCCAGTCGCAGCCGCTGGAGTAGCTACTGGCTCCCCCGTATCTGGCCTCAGCGTTCATCGACGCGAGGGTTCGGTCACTCAGGACCGCGCAGGGGTCGTCGGTCGGCAGGCCGCTCGCGGGGCTGATCCGTGCGGAGGAGGCGGTGGCGGAGGAGACCACCCAGGTGAGGGAACCGGCGACCGCCAGGGTGACGGCGGCGGTGAGTGTCACCGTGAGCGCGGTCCGGGGTCGGCGCCGGGGCGCCGGGGGCTGGTCAGGAACGCCCTGGGAGCCGGGCTGGACGGGAGGTCCGGGCGGGCCGCCGGGCGGGGGCGGGTTCGGTCCAGGCGCCCCGGGGTGACCGGGCGGGTGGGGGTAGGGCGGCTGGAGCGGCGGCTGACCCGGTGGGCCCTGGTGGCCGAACGGGGGCTGCCCCTGGTGGCCGGAGTGGCCTGGTGGGGTCGGCTGGAGGGGGTGTCCCATGCGAGGGTCCATCCACGAGTACGTGTGTCCTGACCCGTCGCATGTTCCCATGGCCACCCCGACGAATCCGGGCACGAGCACCGTCCGGGGGGAAAACGGCCACCTCCGGCCAACCGGAACCCGGTCCCGTGAACGCGGACGCCCCGGGCCGGCGCTGGGCCGGTCCGGGGCGTGGGCCCTGACGCCCGGGGGGTGGGGCGTCACGGCGTACGGAGGGGGGAGCCTCCGGGTGTCTACGCGGCGCCGACGTTGAGGTCGACGCAGACGTAGAAGGCCATCGGGGTGTCGGCCACGTTCCAGCGGGCCAGCACCGTCTGCTCACCGCTGTAGCCGGAGAGGTCGACGGTGTGGGAGAAGTTCGCCGGCGGCTGGGCGCCACCGTCGTCGATGCTCTCAATCTGCTGACCGTCGATGAAGTATTCCCACGTGCTGGTCGAGTGCCGGGCGGTGATCGTCCAGTCGAAGGTGACGGAGTTGCCGACCGGGGTGACGTCCCAGCCGTAGTTGTCGTCGTCCAGCTCGGAGAAGGCGGCGTTGCCTCCGGAACAGCTCATCAGGCCCTTGGGGCCCTCGACGCTCTGCGGCTCGTACTGGATCGGTCCGCAGGAGACCGTCCCGGCGGCGCACTGGGCCTGGCGGCTGGGCGGGTTGTTGATGTAGCCGTGGGCGCTGGCGGTGCCCGCGGGCATCAACGTGAAGGCGAGCGCGGTGGCGGCGCCGACGGCCGCGGTCGAGCGGAGCTTGGTGCTGATACTCATGAGGGAGCCCTTCTTCTGGGTCACGACCCTGGGGGGCCGTAGCGGGGTGACCCGGACCGTCTCCGGACCAGGGCGGGTGGAACGCGCTCACGGCCGGTTATTTCCGCGAGCCCGGGCAGGGGTCGCCCGGGAGTTCCCGTGGGTTTCGGGAACCTCCGTCCACCCAGTACCGAGGACGGTAAAGAGCTTGTCACCCCCCGTCAAGATCCCTGTTACCCATGGGTGTGGAGTGACACCCGTACCAGTGGAACGGCCCAGTGCCGGTTCCTCGGGCACTGGTACTGGTGGGCGGGCGGCGGGGCGGGCACCCCGAACAGGACCGATGCCGATCGGTTGCCGGAACCGGTCTGCCGTTCCGGGAGTGGACCAAGAGGTCGACCCCGCCGACGTTCCACCAGACCTCACCAAAAGGTGACAATCACCTTCCCCTCCTCCGTGTGAACACGGGGGGATGGCCGTCGGAAAAGCCGTGGACAGAGCTCGTGACGGGTGACAGAACGGACCCGAGGCGGAGGCCCCTCAGCGTCGAGGCGACCGCGCGTCAAGGGGCAGGGGGCGCCCCCGCACGGCCACCAGGACGGAGTGATCACGGATGTCCCATCAGGCACGTCCACCAGACCCACCTCGGAAAACCCAGGACTCCCGCGACCCCCAGGAACCCCCACTACCCCTCGTGGAACGCGGGGCGTCTCCCACGCGGTGGGCGGACCCGGCAGCCCCGGACTTCCTGCCCGGGCTGGAGCTGTCGCGTGCCCTGTACGAGGAGGGGGTCCGCCCCCTCCTGGACGGGATCCCCCATGCGGCGGCCCGTGTGGGAGCGGGATCCGAGGTACTGGGGCTGGACACCGCCCGCTCCACCGACCACGACTGGGGACCGCGCTTCCAGCTCTTCCTCCCGGGCGACAACGCACGCGTCCGGGCGCTCTTGGAGAAGGGGCTGCCCCGGAGGGTGCGCGGCTGGCCCACACGGTACGAGTCGGCGCCCGGCGACCCCGGAGTCCACCGGCTCGCCGACGGCCCCGGCGGGCGGCACCTGGTGGACGTGGTCGAACCGGGCGCCTGGTTCACCGAGTGGCTCGGGTTCGACCCGAACACCGGGGTGACCACCACCGACTGGCTCGCGACGCCCACCCAACGCCTGGCCGGGGCGGTCGGCGGCGCCGTGTTCCACGACGGCGTCGGGGAGCTCACCGCCGCGCGCCGTTCCCTGCGCTGGTATCCGGCCGACGTCTGGCGCCACGTGCTGGCCTGCCAATGGCAGCGGGTCGCCCAGGAGGAACCGTTCGTCGGACGCTGTGTGGAGGCCGGTGACGAACTCGGCGCACGGGTGGTCGCCGCGCGCCTGGTCCGCGACCTCATGCGGCTGTGCCTGCTGTTGGCCCGCCGCTACCCGCCCTACTCCAAGTGGTTGGGGTCGGCCTTCTCCCTGCTCCCCGAGGCGGCCGAGGTGGGACCGGTACTGCGCCGGGCGCTCGCCGTGCCCGACCCGCAGCACGCCCTGGCCCAGGCCTACCGACTGGTCGCGGCCTGGCAGAACCGGACCGGGTTGGCGGAGGAGCTGTCCCCCGAGCCCCGCCGCTTCCACACGCGCCCGTACCTGGTTCTGGACGCCGCGCGCTACTCCAGGGCCCTGCTCGCGAGGGTCGAGGACCCCGACCTCGCGGCCCGGCCACTGGTGGGAGCCGTCGACCAGTTCGTCGACAGCACCGACGCCCTGGAGCGCGTCGGGTTGGTTCGGAACGTGGCCCGAGCCGTGGTCGGACCGGGCTCGGAACAGGTGCCGCACGTGTCTCCGAAGGACCGGAGACCGGGCGGGGAGCCGCGCCAGACGAACGCGGAGGAAGCCCCATAAACCAGGGTGGGCGCGTCACCTGCGACGAAGCTGGGCGCTGCCCTACGATCCAGACATGGACCTATCCCACGCCCCGCCGGTTCTCCGGCGGCTCAACACCGAGGCCAGCATCCTGGCCGGGGCCGGCTACGCGATCCTGCTCCAGATCGCCCACCCGAGCGTCGCCCGGGGGGTCGCCGAGCACAGCGAGTTCGCCGCACGCCCCCTCGACCGGCTGCGCGGCACGATGTACTACGTCTACGGAACCGCCCTGGGCACCCCGGAGGAGAGCGAACGCGTACAGGCCATCGTGCGCGCCATGCACCGCAGGGTCCGGGGTCCGGGCTACGACGCCCTCGACCCCGAGCTGCTGCTGTGGGTCGGCGCGACGCTGTACCACAGCGCGGTGCGTCTGTACGAACTGACCGTGGCCGACCTGACCGAGGAGGAACGAGCCGAGTTCCTTCGTGAGACCTCGGTGTACGCCACTGCCCTCGGCCTACCCCGGGAGCGGTGGCCCCAAAGCACCGAGGAGTTCTCAGACTACTGGGAACACGCCTGTGCCCGTCTGGAAGTCGGCCCGCATGCCGTCGGCCTGTCCCAGTCACTGTTCCGTCCGGACAACCGGCTGCTGTGGCCGCTGACCCTCACGCAACGGTTCCTGAGCGGTGGCCTGTTGGGCCCGGAGCTGCGGAGGCAGTACGGAATCCCCTGGTCGGAGGCGCGTCAGCGCCGCTTCGACCGCCTGATGCGCGTGACCCGGACGGTGTACCCGCGTCTTCCGAAGGGTGTCCGGAGACTGCCCTCCGCGCTGTACCTGAGGTCGATGCGGAAGAACGGCGGCTGGAAGCCGTCGAAGGCGTCGAGATCCTCGAATCGCTGAGGGGTGACCGCCGGGGAGTTCAGAGGTCCTTGAGTGCTTCCCGGGCCCGGTCGGCGTCGGGCAGGCCCAGTTCCTCGAAGGTCCGGAGGGCGTCGGTGAGCAGGCCCCGAGCGCGCTCGGCGTCCACCACCGGTGCGGGCAGCCCCCCGAGCGCCAGCGAGGCCCTGGCCGCGACGTACCGCTCGCCCCGCTCGTGCGCCATGGCCAGTGCCTTCTCGAGGGTCCGCGCGGCCTCCGCGTGCCGACCGGCGGCGGAGTAGGTCGCCCCCAGGTCTGTCAGGACCTCCGCGTCCGCGCTGCGGTTGCCGTTCCGGTCCGCCAGTTCCAAGGCCGTCCGGTGTTCTGTGACCGCCTCGTCGAACCTCCCGCCCGCCCTGTAGGCGACGCCCAGGGAGTTGTGGGCGTACATCTCCTTCGTGCTCTTGTCCTTGGACAGCGCGACGGCGATCCGCAGGGCCTCGTAGGCGCCCTCCAGGTCCCCGAGGGCCGTCCGGGCCTCACCGGCGATGAGCGCCGCCTGGGTCCGGCTGCTGTCCAGGCTCTCGTCCGCGCCCAGGGCCAGGACCCCCTCGCTGAGGGCCAGTGCCTCCTGGTACCGACCCAGGTTCATGTACAGCACCGCCAGGTTGGCCCGCTGCATCACCTCGAGCTGCTTGTCCCCCTGGGACACCGCGTAGGAGATGACCCTCTCGACGCACTCGGAGCACTCCCGGAACCGTCCCGTGCGCTCGTGGACCATGCTGAGGTTGGCCAGGGCACGGATGATGCCGCGTTCGTCGCCCAGTTCCTCCAGGAGAACGAGGGCCTCCTGGAGGTAGGAGAGCGAGGTGTCGAACCGTCCGGAGAGGCAGTGCGCGATCCCCATCCCGATGAGGGTGACCGCGCGGCCCCGTTGGCTGCCGCGCCGCTCGCTGGCGCGCAGGGCCTTCTCCTGCGAGGTGAGCAGGAGACCCATCTTGCCGCGCTGCGCGTAGAACCTCCACACCGCGTCGGCCATCCGCCACGCCTCATCGACACTCTCCCCATCGCTGTAGAAGTCGATGACGTCGGCGACGTTGTCCTGGTGACGGTCGAACCAGGCCTCCGCCTCGGCCCGGTCGAGGAGTTCGGCCCGGTACCGCGAGCCCCCCGCCTCGTCCGAGCCGCCGTGCGCGCGCGGGCCCAACAGGTCCGCCGCGCGCTGGGAGACGTGCATGTACTGCCGGGCCAGCCGCCCCCGGGCCTCCTCGGCCTCCGTCGGCTCCAGGTCGGACGAACCCCGGTAGCGCGAGAAGTCACCGATGAGGTCGTGCAGGCGGTACACGTCGCCGTCCGGCTCCTCCAGCAGGCAGACGCCCACGAGCCCCTGGAGGAGGTCGTCCGCGTCCATGGGGTCCATGTCCAGCAGCGCCGCCGCGCCGTGGAGGTCCACGGTGGTGCCGACCAGCACCCCGAGCAGGAGGAAGGCGCGCCGCTGTTCGCCGTTGAGGCTCTGGTAGGAGAGGTCGATCGCCGCCTCGACGTTCTGCCCGTCCATCTGGAGCTCGCGGAAGCGGCGGCTCTGCTCGCTCAACCGGCGCTCGACGTGGCCGAAGGTCCACTTCGGTCTGCTGAGCATGCGTCCGGCGACCACCCGCAGTGCCAGGGGGAGCCCGCCGCAGATCCGCACCACCCTCAGGGCCTGGTCCCGTTCCCGGACGACCCGGTCCTCCCCCAGGACCTTGCCGAGGAGTTCCAGGGCCGACTCCTCCCCCAGCATGCTGAGGGAGACGTAGTCGGTACCGCTGAGCCCGGCCAGGTCGTTCCTGGTGGTGATCAGGGTGAGCGTGCCCTCGGCGGAGGGCAGGATCGGGTTGACCTGCGCGTAGCTGACCGCGTTGTCCAGGACCACGAGCAGGCGCCTGCCCCGGAGGGTCGCCCGCCAGAGCGCGGAGCGTTCGTCCACCGAGTCGGGCAGTTCCTCGAAGGGCACGCCGACCGCGCGCAGGAGGGCGCCCAGTGCCGCCCCCTCGTCCAGGGGCTTCTTCTCGGCCGTGTACCCGTACAGGTCGATGAACAGCTGCCCGTCGGGGAAGTGGTGCACCAGTTCGTGCCCGGCCCGCACGGCGAGCGTGGTCTTCCCGGAACCGCCGCTGCCCGAGATCACGCAGACCCGGGCCCGATCGTCCTTGGACGTCCCCACACCGATCAGGTGCTCCAGGGTCTCCCGCCGCCCGGCGAAGTCCGGGATGTCCCGAGGGAGGTCGTTCCGGACGACGAAGTGGTCCTTCACCACGGGGAAGGGCGAGGCCAGCCCCTTGGCCGGGGTCTGCTCGGAGGTGTCCGCCCGCAGTATCTGGGTGTGCAGCGCGATGAGGTCGGGGTCGGGGTCGACGCCCAGTTCGTCCGCCAGGCGGGAGCGGATCTCCTCGTAGGCGGAGAGCGCCGCCGCCCGTTCGCCGGTGTGCCAGAGGGCGGTGATGAAGTGGTGGTGCAACCGTTCCCGGAGCGGCTCCTGCCGGATGATCGGCGTGAGGTAGGAGACCACCTCGTTCGCGCGCCCCAGCGAGAGCCCGTAGGAGGCCCAGTCGGCCACGGCGGCCCAGCGCTCCTCCAGGAGCGGGGACACCAGCGAGTAGTAGAGGTGTTCGGACCCGACCCCGGAGAACGGGACTCCGCGCCAGCACTCCAGCGCCTCGGAGAGCCGCGCGAGGGCGGTCTCCGGATCGGCGGGGTCGGCTCCGTCGCGCAGACCCCGGAACCGGTGCAGGTCGACGCGGCCGGGGTCGACGTCGGCCAGGTACCCGCCGGAGGTGGTGCTGATGATTCCCGGGAACGCCCGGCGCAGGTGGGAGACCTGGACCTGGATGACCGAGCGCGCCGTGCGCGGGGGGTCGTCGCTCCACAGGAAGTGGATCAGCTGGTCGAAGGTGACCTCTCGACCGGCGTACACCAAGAGAGCGCCCAGAACACACCGCTGGCGTGGTCCACCGACCGGAAGGGGTCGTCCCTCGGACCACGCGGCAATGGGACCAAGCACGCCGAATTCCACAAGGAGCAACCCTAGCAAGGCCACCTTGTGGAATTCGGAATGCGTCCGAGTCCGTCCCCGCCGAGTGCCCCCCTCTTCACCAGCACTCGGAGCGGCGGCTCCTCAAAGACGCCCGTCTACTTGTCTTCCGTCTTCTTCTCCTCCGGCTTGTCCTCGCGCTCGGCGGGAACACTCTCCCTGGGAGTGGGCTCCTGGAAGGGGTCGAACTTGGCTTCCGGCGTCACGCCGGAGACGATCGCGTCGAACCGCTCGTCCACTGTCAGCATCTTCGGCACTCGTACTCCTTTGCGTACAGCACTCGTGTAGAGCCGTAACGTCGCCCTACGTCTACGAAGCATCATGCGGCCACCGTCTTCCGGCGGATCCGCCATCCGTGGCGCTTCCGCCTCAGTTACGCCACGGATGGCATGTGTCCGACAGCCGTCGGACCACAGGGAGCTGCGAGCCGTCCTCACGCAGCTACCGATCCGACGACACCCTTGACGCTAGAGAGGTCCTCTTCCGCTCCGCTTTCAACCGGCTTTCAGTCTGAGCGGGAAAACCCAAGGTCACAAAGGCGCTACGCGTTGTTCACTTCCCGTGCCGAGGGGGATTCCGGCGTTCCCCACCGTTTCCCCGGTCGGAAAGATCGAACACGAATGACCGCGTTCCCACGTTCTCGCGGAGAGGACCACGGAAGCGGACGCCCCGTGTCACCGGAAGAGCGTACGACCGCGGGCGAACGCCGGACACCTGGGAGCACGGTTACCCCTCCTACCCCGTGGACGCGCAGGCGAACGTCTCCCGCGCTCCAGGCCCGCCCGCACCCCCGGTTCCTCCGCCGAACCGGGTAACGGAACCCGTCCTGCGCTGGGCGGATCCGAGGTGTCCTCTTCCGGCCAGGTTCGGGCGGACACGGGGGCGTCCAGGGGGTTCGGCACCCTTTGGCCCTACACTTGCGCCTCGTGGTGCACCATGTCCTCGCGACCGACGCCCCCCGTCGGTCCCCCCTCCCCCGGAACCCGCTCGCCCGCCTCGCCCTCGTCTCGCTGGCCGGGGCGGTCGGATCCGTCGGCCTGCTCGGCGTTGCCGTGTTCGGCGGGCTGGAGCGGGCCGACGCCGTGTCCGAGCCCTCGGCGGCCGGGACCGAGGTGGAGAACTCCCTGATCCGGATCTCCCCGCACGAGGCCAGGGTCGTCACCGGCGAGCTCGGAGACCAGCTCCAACTGCGGGCGGACATCGAGATGCACGGCTCCGAGAGGCCGGTCTCCGTCTTCGACGCGGTCAAGGCCGTGGTCCTGAACATCGAGCCAGCGGGGAAGCGGACCGAGCACCCGACCGTCCTCTTCCAGCGCATGCCGGACGGCATGGTCTCCCACCTGCAACCGCACATGCCGGAGAAGGACGCGATCATCTCCTGGGACCTTCCCGACGGCGTCGACCCCGACACGATCGAGGACCTGGTCGTCACGGTGCACGAGGTCGAGAGGCTGGAGGCCCGTGGCGGTGGAGGCGTCCTGTGGCCGTCCGACAAGAAGCTCGCGGGCGCGGTCACCGTCCCCCTGGAGGGGAGCGGCCGGTGAACCGCGCGCTCTCCATCCTGACCTGCGCCTGCCTGGTGGTCCTCATCGCGGTCCTCCAACGCTTCGTGGTGGGCAAGGAGGACATGGTCGACCCGATCACCACGGCCGGTGACACCGACGCGGCCGTGACCACCGACGACTTCACCGTCCGGGTGACCGAGGTGGACCTCGCCACGTCACTGGAGGCCCCCGGCGACGCGGACGGCGGTACGCACACCGTCGAGGCCAACGGCGCCTGGGTCCTGGTCTGGGCCGACGTGACCGCCACCCGAGAGACCATCGAGAACCTCCCGTCCGAGCTGCGGATGAGGGACGGCTCCGTCTACGTCGAGCGCGGCTGGTTCCGCGACAGTCTCGACCACCAGACGTTCTCCCCCGGCCTGCCGGTGCACGGCGCGTTCGTGTTCGAGGTCCCGACGGACCGGATCGAGAAGCCCGCGCTGGTCGTGACCCACGCCTTCGGCTACGACAGCCGCCTGGGCGCCCAGGCGAAGGTCGACCTCGGCCTGGAGAACCCCGAACCCACCGACCGACCCGCGACCCTCCTCCCGGCGGAGCTCCGGGCCGACGGCGCGGAGACCGGGGAGGACGACCATGCGTCCACATAACCCGCACTGGCGCTCCGGGCCCGGCTGGCCGCGCCCGGACAACACCCCCTACGGCCACCCGGGACGACCCGGGCAGCCCCCGACCGGACCCACCGGTCCACCTCCGGGCCCCCAAGGGCCTCCCCAACCCCAGGGGCCTCCTCCACCTCCGGCCCCCCAGGCCCCGCAGGGACCCCAGAGACGGTTCCCGCCCCAGCCCGGCCCAGGACACCCGGGCCAGCCCCCCGCGCCCCCAGGACCACCCCAGGGCCCCCCACGGGCACCGGCGCCGCCCGCCTCGCGCCCCGGACCGCCTCAGCCGCCCCAGAGCCCTCAGGGGCCCCAGGGGCATCGGTACCAGCGACCCGACCAGCCGTGGCAGCACCCTCCCCGGGAGCACCCCTGGAACGGTGACCGCCCCACCCGTCCCACCCACCCCGCCCGCCACGGGGGAGGACGCGCGTCGACCGGTCCCGTCCGGCACGCCCGCCCCCTGTGGAAACGCCTGCACCTGCCGTACCTTGGCGCCTTGGTCGTGCTCCTGCCCTGTGTCCTGGTCTGGCCCTACCTGACCGAACTCGACGCCGCACGCGAACAGGGCCTGGTCCGCCCCGACGCCGCACCCGTCTCCGGGCGGACCGCCGACCTCGCAGGGAGCGAGTGGGAGTCCGTCGGCTACGTCACCGGCTTCCTCGACACCCTGCCCGCCCCTCCTGAGGGGACCGAGATCGTCGACGTCGGTTTCAAAGTCACCCCCGGAGACGGGGAGGCCAGCACACGGCTGGCGGACTACTGCCGGTTCCGCGCACTCGACGGGGAGGGCCGCGCCTGGCAGCCGACCAACGAGTTCAGCCTGCGCAACCTCGCGGAGGACCCCGGCCGGGTCATGGGCGGGTGCACCGGCGGCGACTGGGAACCGATCCCGGCGGGCACCACGCAGTCCCTGGTCGTCACGTACCTGGTCCCGGCCGAGGTCGCGGACGACCTGCGGTTCGAGGTCACCGTGGCCACCTCCGCGGACAAGGCCGCTCCGCGCCCCGAGGCGCTGCTGTTCGAGCCGGAACTCCTCGACTGACTCCGCCGACGGCTCAGCGGACGGCGTGCCCGGCGACCCGGCGCACGCGGCGGCCCACGCTGGTCTCCTCGGCCCTGCGCAGGGCGATCTCGAAGGCGGCGGCCAGCAGGCACAGGCGGAACAGCATGTGCAGCGCGTCGACGGCGAAGTCGACCGGCTGGAGCCACGGCCACAGCTCGCCCCGGAAGTCACCCGGCCCCAACAGGACGAACAGGCCCCGGTTCAGCTGGCTGAAGGCCACGTCCAGGAGCACGAAGTACAGACAGAAGGTCAGGTAGAAGACCGGACCTGCGCCCAGCACGAAGCGGACGGCGTTCAGGCAGGGGCTGAACTTCTCCCGGAAGTCCGAGGAGGCGGCCCGGCCGAACACACGGCCCATCCGCGCGGCCCGGTTGACCACGGCGCCGAACTCACCGCCGCCCCGGCGCTCCTCGAAGAGCGCGTCGTGATCGTCGATCTGGGCCCGGTAGACCACCGCCGTGATGGTGAGCCAGAGCATCGGACCCAGGAAGCCCTCCTTGAGAACGGACCACGTGCTCGCGACTGCGGCGGCCACCCCCGCGGAGAGCGCGGGGACGTCGATCCGCTGACCGATCCCGTCGAGCAGGCCGGTCACACCGGTCTCCAGGCCCACCCAGACCACGCGGTTCGACATCCACTCCTGGCAGAGGCTGAGGAAGACCCCGACGGAGAAGACCGCGAGGAACATCCACACGCCCTCGAAGAGGGCCGTGAGCACGCCCAGCACCGGGTTGCGGCTGGCCTCGTAGAGGCGGCCGCACACCCGGCGCAGCACCCAGGCGGTCACGGCGACGACCAGGGGCAAGCCGAACCAGGAGAGCTCGGTGGGCGCCGCGAAGGCCTCCAGGCCACCCGTGTTGAGCAGACTGACGCTGTAGGTGTCGTACTGTTCCCCGATCAGTCCCCAGGCCCCGTAGAAGAGCAGGAAGGGGAAGATGGCGAGCGCCACCCCGTCGACCACCCTCCGCTCGCTCTCGGCGAACCCGTTCCGGCGGCGCCGGACGACCTGGGCGCCCAGTTCGGAGTCGATCATCGGCAGGCCCGGCCTGAGCAGCTGGAACATGACGACGAAGGTGATCAGGGTGACGAGGAGGGTGAGACCGAGCCCCGCGAGGGAAAGGGTGGGGTTGACGTCGTTCAGCGCCACCAGCCCCCGCATGAGCAGCGTGTGGGTCAGCATCCCCGCGGTGTAGGCACACAGCAGGGGGACCCCGTGGCTTCGGACGAGGCCGAGGGCGTACACGGGCAGAGCGGCTGCGGAAGAGGTCAGGCGGGCCATAGGTTCAAGAGGTTAGCGGGAACGGTCTCCGTGGATTCCCCTGGTCCACTGCTCACGGACCGGGGAACCCCTGATCGCGGGACACGAGGAACGGCTCTGGTTGGAGGGCTTTGATGCAGGAGGGCGACGGAAACGGCTGGGTCGACCTGGCCGACGGATCCCGCAGGTGGGGCCGGTACGGCGCCGCCGGGCTGCTGTTGTACGCCACCGACGTGGCCGGTTCCGGTCACGTCCTGCTCCAGCACCGCGCGGGCTGGACGCACATGGGCGGCACCTGGGGCATCCCCGGCGGAGCCCGGAACCGGGACGAGACCCCGTTGGAGGCGGCCGTGCGGGAGTTCCGGGAGGAGGTCGCGGGCGACCTCGAGGACTACACGGTCCTGGGCCGCCACGAGCAGGACCTGTCCGTGTGGCGCTACGACACGTTCCTGCTCCGTGTGCCGACCCTCACCCCCTTCCGCCCCGGGAACTCGGAGAGCAAGGAGATCCGGTGGGTCTCGGTGGACGCCGCCGAGGAGCTGCCCCTGCTCCCCGCCTTCCGTACCGCCTGGCCGCACCTGAGCGCCGACCTGCGCTCGGCCACGGCGTAGTCCACGGATCCGCGCCCGGTCGCGGCGGTGTCGGCCACGAACCCCTCGGGGCGGGCACTTTCGCGCCCCGCCGATCGTTGGACTCGCGAGAGGCGGCGACCCCACCGTTCTGGGATGATTCGTGTCTGCTTTCCTCCGCGGCCAGGTGCCAAGGCACCGCCTCGGGGGTAAGTCAGGGACGGGCCCTGATGTGCGGTCCGCCCCTGGCCCCGCATCCTGAGGGGGACGGCCCTGCGAAGAGTGGGCGCCACGCGATTCGACTGGAGCTGTGAACATGACGCTGGAGCGCGGTAACGCATTCACTCCCGTCGCCTCGGCGACGATGATCTGGCCTTGGGGGGCGTCCGTCGTCGGCGGCACCGTGGCCGGTGCCCTCTCCTTCCTCGCCAACTTCGGTCTGGCCGGTATCCCGGCCGCCGTGACCACCGGCATCTTCTTCTTCGCCCTGATCGGCGGGGTCGGCGGCGTGCTGAGCAAGAAGGGCGACCGCCGTGGTCGCCGCTGGGCCGCCACCTACCCGTTCCGCTACGCGAGCGCCCCGGCCATCCTCGGCGGTGGCGCCACCGCCGTGGTGAGCTACGTCGTGTCCGTGATCACCGACTTCGCCATCATCGGCGGCCTGTTCGGCGGCCTCTGGGCCGGTCTCGGTGTGGGCCTCGCCCTGTGGCTCATCATCGGCGTGGTGGCCATGGTCGCCGGCGACAAGAAGTAGGGGTGGTCGGGCGCCGCCGTGATGGTGGCGGGGAACAGAAGGGCCTAGGCTCGATGTTTTCCGCCAAGGAGCGGATGCACCACACCTCACCTACGGGAGACAACCGGCGCCGATGACTGAAGCTGCTCGTCAGAAGATGGTCGAGCGGGTCCGCGGGCTCCTTCGCATGGCGGAGGACCCCGCGGTCACTGATGCCGAGAGCCAGGCGTTCACCGCCAAGGCCGCCGAGCTGATGACCCGCCACGCGATCGCCGAGGCCGAGGCCCGCGCCGAGAGGGGCGAGGAACCGGACGCGATCAGCCGTATGGACTACACCGTCCCCGGAGTGGGTGGCCACGGCAAGGCCAGGGTCAGAGCCCTGGCCGACATCGCCGCCGCGTACGGATGCCAGTCCGCGGTGCGCGGGAACAACTCCGAGAACACCGACCGGACCATCATCCTGGTGGGGACGGTCAGTGCCCTGGACGCGCTGCGGATGCTGATGCCGTCGATCTCCATGCAGATGGAGGCCTCGGCCAGGTTCATGAGTTCCTCGCACGTGGCCGACATCCGGGAACTGCGCAACTACACCCGCTCCGAACTGGAGACCGAACGCAAGCGCTACTACCGGTCGTTCGTGCGCGCCTACGGTCAGGCCGTGGCCGAACGCATTCGGGAGTTCAGGACGCGACTCCAGGAAATGGCCGCTCAGGACGCGGAGTCGGGCGTCACTGAGGGTAACGGTGAGAACGGTTCGGCTCGCGGCGCGGAGTTGGTTCTGCGGGACGATCCGAACCGGGTGAACGAAGAGTTCCACAAGCAATTCCCACAGTTGCGCAAACACCGTCCCGAGCGGACCCACAGCGCGGCCGGGTACCGCGCCGGATACCGCCGTGGGCGCCAGGCGGAGCTGGGGCTGGACACCCCGGTGACCAGCGGACGGACGTCCACTCTGGCCGAGGGCGAATAGCCCCTCACCCCGAGTTATCCACAGGCTGTGCAGGAAATCCACAGGCGCCCCGTTTTCCCATGTCACACAGGAAATACGGGCCGATTCGAGAGGCCGTTCGAGCCCCGAGCGGGCCGATCACCCGGGGTTATCCACAGGCTGAGGAAGCAGCCTGTGGATAACCTGTGGAGAACTTTCCCAAGAACAGCAAAACACCTGGTCAACTAACCCGGAGGGGTTGAACGAGGTAGCGGAACGAGGGTTCCTCTGCCGCGTCGGTGAACACGGCGGGTTTGGTCGGCTCGGTGAAGTTCAGGTGGGCGGTGTCGGTCTCCACCCCGGTCAGCCCGTCCGCCAGGTAGTCGGGCCGGAACGCCAGTCGGATCGGGGCACCCTCGTAGCCGACCCCCAGGGCCTCCACGGCCTGCGCGTCGTCCCCGGATCCGGCCTCCAGCACAACCTCACCCTCCGTGAAAGCGAGCCGGAGCGGCGTGTTTCGGTCCGCCACCAAGGCGACCCGCTTGACCGCTTCCAGCAGCGGCCCCACGGGGACCTCGGCCCGCGCCGAGAACTCCGTCGGGAACCAGGAGGCGTACTTGACGAAGTCGCTGTCGATCAGCCGGGTGGTGGTCGCGCGCTCGCCGTTCTCGAATCCGATCATGCCCTCGCCCCCGAGGGCGACGTCCACGTTGCTCTGGTTGATCAGGCCCCGCACCGTGTTGGCCAGGGTGCGCGCGGGCACCAGGGCATCGGCGTCGATCCCCGGATCCTCCGGCTTCCACCAGAGTTCGCGGACCGCGATGCGGTAGCGGTCCGTGGCCACCACACTCAACCGGTCGCCGGTGAAGTCCAGGTAGGCACCCGTGAGCATCGGCAGGGTGTCGTCCCCACTGGCCGCCGGGGTCACCTGGCGGACCGCCGCCGTGAGCGCGTCCGCCGGCACGGAGCCGATTCGCCCGGGCATCCCGGGCAGGCTGGGGTAGTCCTCCAGCGGCATGGTGATCAGGGTGAACCTGGCCGCACCGGCGCTGACGCGCACCCGGGAACCGTCGGTCTCGATCCGCACCGTGCCCGAGGGCAGGTTGTTGACGATCTCCGCCAGCAGCCTCCCGGGCACCAGCGCGGCCCCGGATTCCTCCGCGAGGACCTCCACCGAGGCCCGGGTGGAGACCTCGTAGTCGAAGCCGGACAGGTGCAGGGAGGTCCCGTCCGGGGAGACCTCCAGGCGCATCCCGGCGAGTACGGGGACCGCGTGCCGCGTCGGCAGGGCCCTGGCGGTCCACGCGACCGCCTCCGCGAACGCGTCGCGGTCCACACGTAGTCTCACTGCGCCTCCCGGTCGTTGCCTCCGGTCAACGTACCCAGCGGTACCGACAGTCTGGGGCTACTTGCGGTTGGGACGCAGCGTCCACAGCACGGTCATCCGGCCCGTGACGGTGCCGTCGTCGGTGCGCAGTTCGATCTCCACGGGGAACTCCGGGCGCCTGCCCTCGTCCAGCTCCGCGACGACCTCGTCCCTCGACCGGCCCAGCGTGGCCTCGGCGGTCACGTCGCCCATGGCGAGCTTGAGGTACGTGATCTCGGCGCTGACGGCCAGGGGAACGGCGCGCTCCAGCTGGTCGCCGAAGGTGCCGATCACGATGGCGCCCGAGGCCGACTCGGCCAGGGTGAACATGGCGCCCGCGTGCGGGCCGCCCACGTGGTTGTGGTGGTCGGCGTCGTCGGGCAACCGCATGACGGCGCGACCGTGGTCCAGTTCGCTGAAGGTCACACCCAGTGTGCGCGCGAAGGGAACCGCGGCCAGGAACCCGGACTTGACCATCTCCGCCGTCTCGGCGTCCATTTTCTGCATACCCCCAAGGTTACTCACGAGTAACCCGGAAGCGCCACCCCCGGACGACACCGAGCACTCCCGCGAACCCGCCTCCGCCGTGGGCTACCATGTCTGGCGGAGAGGGCTCCTCTCCCCGGGAGGGTTCGCATAGCGGCCGAGTGCAGTGCTCTTGAAAAGCACCAAGTCCTTGACGGGGCTTCGTGGGTTCAAATCCCACACCCTCCGCAGAATCAGGGAGTCTCCCCAGGTGGGAGGCTTCCACGGAACACGGCGAAGGCCGGTGGTCCGGGCCCGTAGCACATTCATCGCACACGGCCCGGGGAGCCACCGGCCTTCGCCGTTCACCGGTCAGGCGGCGAGGACCCGCCGACGGGCGGCGTCCATCGCGTCGGCCACCTCGTCCAGGCGGTCCGGGAACAGGTGCCCGTACCGGTCCAGGGTCATGGTCGCGGTCTTGTGGCCGAGCATGGCCTGCACGACCTTGACGTCCGCACCGGCCGCGATGGCGAGCGACGCGGCGGTGTGCCGGAGCTTGTGGGGGGTCAGCCCCATGCCGTCGAGCCCGGCCGCCCTCACCGCTAGGGCGAACTCGCGGTTGCGCCAGTTCCGGATGCGCAGCGGGGCGCCCCGCCTGGTGGTGAAGACCAGCGCGTCAACCGGACGTCCCTCCACGAAGGACCGCAGTTCGGGGACGAGGGACCGGGGAACGGGTACGGTCCGGAACCTGCCGTTCTTCGGAGGCTGTTCGACGAGCCTGCCGTCCACCTCGGCGAAGGTCACGACCACCCGGACCCGCCGTCGGTCCAGGTCCACCCGCCCCACGCGCAGCGCGGCGGCCTCACTCCACCGCATGCCGGTGTAGGCCAGGAGCAGGACGAGCGCCCGGCTCACCCTGGCCGAGGCGAGTTCCTGCCCGTACTTGGTGCGCAGCGTCAGGGAGGCGTCGGCCAGCGCCTCCACCTGGGCGTGGTCAAGGTAGACGTGTTCGGCCTCGCTGGGCTTGGGCAGCGGTACGCCCTTGGCCGGGTTGAAGGGGATGCGCCGGGGGACGCACCAGCCCAGGACCATCGACAGCACGACGTGCGCGTGCCGGGTCTGGGAAGCCCCCAGGTTGCTACCGCCCTCGTCCCGGGGCTTCTGGAGGTGAGCCACCCACACGGCCACGTCCTCGGCGTGGACTGCCGAGAGGCGCAGGTCTCCCCAGCGCGGCAACACGTGGTTGTCCAGGACCGCCCGGTACTGCCACCACGTGGACCGTTTGATGTCCGTACGGGTGATGAGCCACTTCTCGGCCATCTCCGCCACGGTGACCTTGGCGTCGTGGGGGTTGCGGTAGGAGCCCTCGTGAAGGCTGTTCTCGATCTCGGTCCGCTTCTTCTCCGCGTCCGGCTTCTTCTGGAAGACGCCGCCGCTCTTGATCCTCCCGGAGGGGTCGTAGTAGCGGACCCACCACCGGCCGGGCGGAGTGCGCTTGGAGGCCTTGGCCTTGCTCACCGCCTCCGTATACGCCCTGTCCTTGGTGCGGTCGTAGACCCACGCGCGAGCCATGGGGGTGTCTCCTTTCCGTGGGTTACTGGGCCAGGACCCAGGCGTGGACCTCGGCGGGCACGTAGCGCACGTACCGGCCGACGCGGTGGGAGGGCGGACCGTCGCCCCTGTAGCGCCACTCGTAGAGCGTCTTGGGCGGGACGCGCAGGAAGGAGGCCGTGTCCTTGACCGACCACAGGCCGTGGTCCCGACGCTGTTCCAGAACAGCCGGGGTCGCCGTCGTCGCACTCATGCCGTCCTGCTTCCGTGGATTGCCGAAAGATCGTTCCGCCGTGCCGCGTCGAGCTGGGCGCGGCGTTTGAGTGCTTCGCCCACCGCCCGGAGAAGGCGTTGCTCCCGAGGAGCCACGTCGGGGTCGGTGGGGCGTGCCAACTCCCACTCGAAGGAGCCCGAGGCGACCGAGGACAGCGCCGGGGGACGCGGGTCTCCTCGTCGCCCTGGTCCTCGTTGGCGGGGTCGCTATTAACGCCGTTAATTCCGAGGGCGTTGAGGACCCAGGCGAGCCGGTCCGCCTTGTGATCGGCCAGGGTCTTGCCGGACCACTTGCGCGAGACCAGGACGCGGCGGCCCGCGTAGCCCAGGTGTTCGCGGCGGTGGGCCTTGGACCGGCAGAACCCGGGGCGCTGCCCGGCCTTGGCCTCGTCCGGCTGGATGCCGTAGCGCAGCCAGTTCGAGCACCGGGGCGAGCACGGCTCGAAGCGCAGGGCATCGAGGAGCCGGTCCACGTGCTGTTCCTGCCGGACTGTTTCGACGGTGTGGCAGTCGGCGATGTCCTTGGTCAGGTACTTGGCCAGGTAGCGCACGCACCGGGACGCGTCCGCCGAGCCCGCCACGACCCCTTTGGCGTCCACCTGACGGCCGAAGCGCACCACGTGATGAGGCTCCGCGTCCGGGTCGTCGTCGAGGGCGTCCAGGGCCTCGTCCCAGGTAGGCAGGACTTCCCCGGTGGCGGGGTCGAGGTAGGTGTCGTTGTCCTCGTCCCACACGGGCAGGTGGTCACCGTCGAAGACGACGCGGTCGGCGGCAGGCCACCACACCTGGTGGTAGGTCGCGGCGGCGATCTGGCGCAGCTCCGCCCGGGGGATGGTGCCGCGTGTGGCCATGTGCAGGTGCGGGGCCAGCCGTCGTTGGGGTTCCACGGCCGCGAAGTACTGCACATCGAACCCGGCCACGCGGCGCAGGTTCTGCACGAACCGGTCCACCAGCTTGGAGAAGTGCAACGTGTCCCGGGCGGCACGCCGGTAGTCGTAGGTCGAGGGATCGACCGGGGTTCCGTCCGAGCGCACCCGCCCGTAGGAGTCGAGCGTGAGGGTGATGAACAGCGAGGGCCGAAACACCTTCCCCGAAGTCGGATCGGTGAAGGCCCTCCCGACCGTCTTCCTCGTCATGGGTCGCTTGGGCAGGTCGGGCACGTCCTGACGGCGTTTGGTCGAGCGCACCCGACGCGACCCCGACGAGCCCGAGGAGTCAGCGGAGCGGGTGACTGAACCCCGAAGGCCGGAGGCGGTGATCTCCTCGTCCAGGTCAGCAATCGCAGCGTCCAGCGCCGAGAGCTGTTCCGGGTCAGCGGCCCCCGTGGCGGTGAGGTAGTCACGTTCGGCGGTGACCATCGCACGCTGTTCCACCCAGGAGCGTTGTTCCTCGGAGGGCGGATCAGGGGTCACCACGGGTTCGGTAGCCAGGTGCCAGCCCTCTTCACACTGGGAGCGGCGAAGGCTGCGCTTCCTCTTCGCGCAGGCCGGGCAGCGGGATTCCAGGGTGGACCCGCAGGGAACGTCGATGACCTCGGTGGCACCGGTGGCGATGTTGGTGCGTCGAAGGGACACGGGGCGGATGCACACGCCGTGGTCGGCGGCGACCTGTTCGGCCACCTCACGGGCCAGCGGTTGCGCGAGGCGTTCGGCCCGGGTTGTCTTACCGGTAGGAGTCGGCATCAGCCCACCCCCACAACCACAGAGCGGGAGACCTCTACCGCATGAACCCCCAAAGAAAACACCTGTGGGGCCTGGTCTTCTGGGTTCTGTCGACCGTAGCTTTTGGTATAGCGGCTGTGGTCCGCCCAGGTGCCGTCATGCCTTGGGTGATGTGGTGGGCGTGCATCGTCTCGTTCGCGAACGTGGTTGTCACAGCCTCCGTTTACCGCACCGAACGGGAACAGTACCGAACGCATCAGGCCACCTCCTCCACTGACGAAGAGCCCAAGCCATAGCCCTCGGCCATGGCGGTGATGTCCTCGTCCGAGACGTAGGTGGCCCGCACCCGCACCGGGGACGGAGAGCCTTCCAGACGGACGTAGGCCACACCAGGAAGGGCGGGGTCGATCAGGTGGGCTTCCGCACCACGTTCCCTCGCGCCTTCACCGAGGACCATGTCCACCTGCGACGCCTCGTCCAACCTCAGTGCGACCTTGTCCGGGAAGAGGTTGCGCAGGTTCATGACCTCCTTGCGCGGGTCCTGCAACGCCGCCAGGACCGCGAAGCCAACCGAACGCCCCTGCGAGGTCAGCGTGGCGATCGCGTTCTCCGCACGACGGCGCACGTCCCGGTCAGGGTGGTACGCCGTCAGGAACGCCACCTCATCGAGCAGCACCACGACGAACGGGTCATCGGTGGTCGGGATGTGCGAGCGCTGTTTGCCCGCGTAGCGTTCGGCCCGCTCCTGCATCGAAGCCACCGCCCGTTCGAGCAGTGCCACCGCGGATTCGCCGGTGTCGGCGTAGTGCGCGAACAGGTCCCGTCCGTAGGACAGTTCCATGCGCTTGGGGTCGATCGCCCACACCTGCGCGGTGCCGTCTGACAGGGCGGGGAGCATGGCGCGGATGGTGGACCAGATCACCGACCCCTTGCCGGCCCCCGTCACACCCACGACCAGGACGTGGGTTCCATGCAGGCGCAGCAACCAGGGTGAGCCGTCCTCACGTCGTCCCACGGGAAGGGCGTCGAGGTCCACGTGGTGGGTCATCGGGAAGGCGTCGATCGCCTCGGCCAAGGTGTCGTGGCGGGGGAATTCCAACGTGATGTCCCGAGGCCCGTTGACGACCACGCGGCATGAGGGGGCGGCGAAGCCGTGCGCCAGTTCGGTGACGCGGTGTTCGAAGTCGGCCGGGGAGGTTCCGGCGACCAGGGAGACGCGGACGTAGTCGGCCCAGGAGTTGCACCGCACACGCCGGATACGGGGCAGGTAGCGGCGTTCCTGGTAGGACTCGGCCAGCCCGGAGATCACCAGGACCGGCTGCCAGTGCCGCTTGTACACGAACAGGTGCCGCCACCACGCCAGCAGACGCAGGGTGACGCAGGTGCGGTAGGAGTCCGGCCAGGTGCGCCACCAGATAAGGGAGACCACGGCAGCGGCGCCCCACAGGCAGGCGAGGCCGGGCCAGTCCAGCCACCACCAGGCCCCCGCCGAGAAGGTCAGGCAGGCGACCATGACCGGGAACCGGAAAGGCAGGGTGAGAAGGAAGCGGACCAGCCGCCAGATCCACGAGGCCAGCACGACGATCCCGGGGGTTTCCACGATCGGGGTCGTCCACCGCACCCCCTGGGCGGGCGTGGGCAGTGTCGGGGAGGACTGAGCGGAACCGATCTTGGGTTGGCGCATCATCGCTGGCCACCCCGCTTCTCGTTCTCGATCTGGGCCAGGAGCCGGTCACGTTCGGAGCGGGCACGGGCGGCGAAGGTCGCGGCGGTGGGGTTCTCCTCCCGGTCCGCGATCGTGGCGAACACCCGGGCCTTGAAGTCGAAGAACTCCGCACGCTCAGCGTCGGTGGCAGGCGGGGGGTTGGTCGCGTCCAACAGCAGACGGACCAGCTCCGGGCCACTCAACCCGGACAGGTCACGGGGGTAATCGGACATACTGAAGACACCTCTTCTGAGATTTCGCAGTCGCAGGAGGGATTCAGGGGCGGCCGAGGTGTTCCAGCACCAGGCCGCCCCGCTTACATGGGGGTCAGGCGGCGTCCTTGGCCGCAGGAGCGCGACGACCGCCAGCGGCACCGCCGGGAGCCTTCACGCCCCGGGCGCGCAGCGAGTAGGCCACCCGGGGGCGGCGGCCGGAGTCGTCCACGTAGGGCATGACCGCCATGGACTCGAACTCGATCGGCCGGAACGGCAGCCCCGGGACCTCATCGGGCAGGGTCGGGCACACCTCGGCGGCGACCTTGACCTTCACCGACTTGGCCTTGCCCCGCGCCTCGGGATCGGCGTCGATCACGTCCACCGCCCACAACGGCAACCCGCTGTCCTTGTCGAGCTGAGGCCGCTTGGTCTCGAAGTCGGTGATCGCCTCCACCCCCAACGCGAACGCACCGTGTGGGAACACCGTCCCGAACGCCACCGGCAACGCACCCTGAATAGCCATCTGAACGACCTTCCTTGTGATGTTCACTCAACTACTTGACCGGTCGAGTGGAGCCTAAGAATAACCGGCCACACTCGTCCGGACAAGTGGATATGTGACCGGTCTTGGAGCCGCGCCTACACGGCCGGGTAGGAGTCCTCCAGTTCGTGCAGGTCACCGGGGAGCACCACCTCAGCGACGGCGATCACGTCCCCGGAGGCATCGAGTATCCGCGCGGTGATGCCCAGGACCGGAGTCCCCTCGTCCAGCCCCAGGGGTTCGCGTTCAACGCTGGTGGCCAGGCGTGCGCAGAGCCGTTCGACGACCTTGGAGGGCCTGAGCTGCTTGACCATCTGCACGTGTTCGCGTGCGCCGATGCTGATCGGCTGCGTCTCGCCCAGGTCGGTGCCCTCGGCCACGTCTAGGGGGAACCACAGGGTGACCAGCTCACTCGGTTCGCACTCGTCCAGGACCAGGCGTTGACGCATGATCGCCGGGGAACCCTCGGGCACACCGATCGCCTCAGCCACGGCAGCGGAGGCCGGGGCGCGTCCGGCGGTCAGGATGCGGTTGCGCTTGGCCTCCTCGGAGGCGTCGAAGGCACTGGCCCCCGCGTGGGAGCGTTCGGAGCCCTGTTGCGGGACGCCGCGCACGAAGGACCCTCGTCCGTGTTCGCGGTCGATCCACCCCTGCATGCTCAGGATCTGCAAGGCCCGCACGACCGTGGAGCGCCCGGCCCCGAACTCGCGCACCATCCGCGACTCGGAGGGAAGCATCTCCCCCACCGGATAGGTACCGTCCTCGATGCGCTCTTGGATCGCCCGCACGATCTGTACGTACTTGGGCGGAGCGAACTCCAGACTCGACATGATGTCCACCTGGTGACTCTAGTACTCGTGTGGTCGAGTAGCTTACTGTTCTCGGTCGTCTCTGTCAGCAGGTGGGGGCACATATGAACCCCCACCACTGGTCAGAGGACACGGCGGGAAGCACACCCCCAGGCGTGCACGTCGCCGCGAAGAAGGAGCCCGCGTGCCCTGGGCCCCCTGGTCTCGAAGAGACATCAGGGCACGCGGGGGTCACAGAAGCGCCGGAGGAAGGACCCTCAGAAGGGTTGCCAGTCCTGGGCGCGCCGCACGGTGTACACGGTCAGGTTGTCCACCGTCGCCCCGCACACCGCCCGGCGTTCGGACTCCACCAGCGCCGCCGCGACCAGCGCCACGTCATGCCGGGCGGCCGACTCGGAGGCCGAGAGCACCGGGGGCACGACCCGGCGGACATGGTTGCACGCCGCCCCGCCCGCGTTGTGGCAGAGCCCGACGACGTAGGTCAGCCGCAGACGCCGCAGCGCGAGGGACGCGGGCAGCACGCACCGGTACCGCTCCACCAGCGGGGTTCCGTCCGGGCCGGTGGAGAGGGCTTCGTAGGTGATGGAGTCCCAGTCCTCGGAGGAGATCCGCACCCGCACGCCCTGTTCCCGCGCCCAGGCGGTCAGGGTCTCCCGGTCGGCGATCGGCGCAGAGGGTTCGGTGGTCATCGCCGCACCGCCCCGACCGCGATGGCCGTGCGCACCAGGTCACGCAACTCGGCCATGTCGTCGAGGGCGGGAGTCGAACGCGCGATCTGCACCAGGAGGTCGATCCCCCGCCGGTCCCGTTCGGCCCGCTGGGCGCGGCGCCGGTGCTCCAGGTGGGTGTAGGGGCCGCGTTGGAGGGAGTAGGCGCGGGGGTCGCCCGTGTCCATCACGATGGGGTCCGGTGCGGGCCACAGCTCCGCCCGCGCGGGTGCGGGCAGGTAGTAGGACCGGGGGCCGGTGCGGTGGTGTCTGCCGTGTCGTTTCGGTCGAATCAGAGTCACCCAAGCCCGAATCAGGGCGATAAGGTCGCTCACGTCAGCCTGCTTTCCTCAGGTTGGCCGCGCCCCCGGACGCCTTCGACCGCGTCGCGGGGGTCTGTCTTGTCATGGGTCAGCAGGCGAGACCGCTGCCGTGGGACGGGGACGCCATGGTGGAGACCTGTCCCGTCCCCTTGCAGAAGGGGCACATCGCGGTACGCCTGGTCGGCTCCGTGTCGGAGGGGACCCGAACGACGACCAAGCGCCGAGGGCGGACGGACTTCCAGCCCCGTCCGCGACATGACCTGCACGTGGTTGCGCTGCTGCTGTCCATGAGGCCAACAATCCCGATTCGGTTTCCCGAAACCCATTCCTCCTCGGGATGACAAGGGGGGATACTGGCCGTCCCCCCTGCACTCGCACCGCCGAGGAGTCACGATGCCGGGCCACCCGACGAGCCGGATCACCATCCCGTCGTGGGCATGGGAACGCGAGCACACGGCGGAGTTCCTGAGAAGGCGCGATGTCCAGGCACTTTTCCGGTTCGGGCGCCAGTACGGCGGTGCGAGCCAGATGGCGATCTCGGCGGCGACCGGCCTCTCACAGGGGCGGGTAAGCGAGGTACTGAACGGCCGTAAGACCGTCACGGCCTTCGAGGTGTACGAACGGATCGCCGACGGCTTCGGGATGCCCGACCGCGCGCGGATGCTGTTCGGCCTTGCACCGAAGAACCCCGGCACGTTCACTGGATCCGACAGCGCGGAGTCCTCGGCACCACCGAGGCGACCCGCACCCAGGAGGCCGGGCCCGGGGGAGGATGAGAAGGTGCGACGTCGCGCATTCGTCGGACTGGCCGGAACCGCCCTGTTCCAGGCCACCACAGGTTCAGTGCTGGACATGGACGAGATCGCTGCAGCACTCACCAGGTACGCGGGAGGTCCTCGGTCGGCTGTGCGAGCGGCGACGAGCCTCGGCGAGTTCGCCAAGCGGACGCACGCGGCCAAGGCCGGATACCAGGCGTGCCATTACACGGCGGTGGCCAAGCGGTTACCCGAGCTGCTGCGCAGCTTGGATGACGCGGTGTCCGGTGTCGAAGACGACGACCTCTTCCGGGTGCACGCGCTTCGGGCGGAGGCGTACCACGTGGCGGCGAGCCTCCTGCTCAAGTGCGAGGAGCGCGGTTTGTCCTACCTCGCGGCCGACCGAAGTATGCGCGCGGCCGAGGCGAGCGAGAACCCCGCGGTCGTGGGTGCGAGCGTCAGGGCGTTCACCCGGGCGCTGATGCGTGAGCGCCACTACAAGGCGGCGACGGAACTGGCGACGAGCACCGCCGAACGTGTGGACAGCGCCACGGACGAGGCCACGCCGGAATCCCTGTCGGTGTACGGGTCGCTTCTGCTGAGCGGCGCGGTCTCTGCGGCCAAGCGCGAAAACCGGGGCCAGGCACTCAGCCTGCTTGACGAGGCCAGCGACGCGGGCGAACGGCTCGGCGGGGATTTCAACTACCAGTGGACCGCCTTCGGGCCGACCAACGTCCTGCTGCACCGGGTGAGCGCGGCCGTCGAGTTGGGCGACGCGGGCAGCGCGATCGACTACGCGCGCCAGGTGCGGTTGGACAACATCGACGTGATGGAACGCCGGGTGACGCTGTTCATCGACGCGGCCCGTGCGTACCAGCAGTGGGGAAAGACCGAGCACGCCTACCACGCCTTGCGCAACGCCGAGGAGATGGCGAGCGAGGAGCTGACCGCCCGTCCGGTGGTGCACCAGTTGATCAACGACATCCGTACCCGGGCGAGTGGTCACCTGTACGACAACGTCAGCGAACTAGCGGAAAGGGTCGGTGCCTGACTCAGTGAGTGAGCAAAAGACTCTCTACGTGGTGGTGTGCGCGGCAGGTCCGGCTTCGGATGTCGGCACGCTGGTCGATCTGGCCCAGGAGCAGGGTTGGACCGTTCAGGTCATGGCCACACCATCAGCGGTGAGTTTCATCGACGTCGAGGCGCTGGAGAAGCAGACCGGCAGGCCGGTCCGGAGCCAGCACCGCGCTCCGGGAGACCCGCGTTCTCCCAAGGCGGACGCCATCATCATCGCCCCGGCCACCTTCAACACGATCAACAAGCTGGCCAACGGGATCGCCGACAACTACGCCCTGGACGTGGTGAACGAGGCCATCGGCCTCGGAGTGCCGACCGTCATCCTCCCGTTCGTAAATTCCGCCTACGCCAGCAGAGCCCCGTTCCGAGAGAGCGTCAGGAAGCTCCGGGCCGAAGAGGTGTCCGTGTTGATCGGACAAGATGCGTTCGTCCCTCACGGAGCCGGAAGCGGAACGAGCGCGTTCGATACCTTCCCATGGCGGCTTGCTCTAGACCAGGCGGAGAACTCTCTCTAGAGCAGCAGAACTGGAACTCAGGTCTGCGACATATGAACCGCGACAGCGACGGACGCTCATCAACCCCGTTGCACTCCGTGTCTGTGGCGGGAGCAGTCATCCGCGAGGACGGGCGGATGCTGGTGATCAAGCGCAGGGACAACGGCAACTGGGAGCCGCCGGGCGGCGTGCTGGAGTTGGACGAGACCCCGCAAGAGGGTGTTGTCCGCGAGGTCTTGGAGGAGACCGGTATCCACGTCGAGGTGGAACAGCTCACGGGCGTTTACAAGAACATGACCCGTGGAGTTGTGGCCTTGGTCTTCCGCTGCAAACCGTCCGGAGGAGAAAAGCTCATAACCTCCGAGACCGTGGCCGTTGAGTGGATGACACCCGCACAGGTAACAGAGCACATGCCAGAAGCCTATGCCATCCGCTTGTTAGATGCCCAAGAGATCAGCGCACCACATGTTCGCAGCCACGACGGCCGTCGACTGACCTCTGATGGGTAAGTTAAATAATCACAATAAATCTGACACTTCTACAATCCAGGACACCCAACAGAACATTATTCAATGAACGACACGATCGCGGGATTGAATAGTTCTTTAAATTATCCCTGCAAGTGCGATCGAGACACCTGCGTCGGAGACATGTCGCCATCGATTTTAATCGATGGCGAAAAAAACATCACTTCACTTCCAGTGGATCGCTTTGAAGCAGAATACGAAAGTTCGTATCGAATTCCTCGAACGAACGAGTACATATCAAGAATCTCTGGGGCGGCATCGTAGGATATTACCCACGGCAAGCCAATATTCCTCAGCGCTATAGATATCTCCAAATGATCATCGTGAAGGTAGAAATTATCGTAAAGCTGAGATCCTTTAACATAGTAAGGAGGATCGAGATAGAGAAAAGAATTCCCTTCCTCTTGATCCAATCCCCTAATCAAAGAAAGGGCATCTTGATTGCAGACCTCTATACTTTCACGAAAAGAGTTTACCTTCTTGATCCTCTTACACAAGGCATCCTTATTATATCGGGCATCTATCTTCCATTTCCCTTCTTGAGACAGACCCCCAATAACACCCCCACCAGAAACGATTCCCGACCGATTGGTCCTGTTAAGAAAGAACGTTGCAAAGGCAAGATCTTCAGGACTGGAGGAAGGGTCAGAATAAGTCTTTTTTTGGTTCCTCCATTCATCAACTGTGACCTCGGTAGACATGATCCTGTCACAGAGCGACTTTTCATCTTCAAGGAGGAACTTCCAGAAAAAATAAACACCGAGGTTCATGTCATTAATTAGAACCTTTTCCACATATCCTTCAAACAGAAGCGAAAGGGCTACACTTGCCCCTCCAGCATAGGGCTCAACATAACGCACATTTTCCAGCTCATTCCTCAGTATGAGGAGCTTAATAAAGTTGGATATTTTTCCCTTTCCTCCTGGATACCTAAGAGGCGAGGGGTATCTTGAGATGGCACTTTTTTGACTCACGGGAATTTTCTTTTTATCGGTTCCATAGACACTGCATGAAGGGCTGCAATTCGTCCCAAGTCAGCAGAATCTCAGAAGGCTTAGGGACGACATAGTTGTTATGCACATATTGATTGAAAGTCACAGTTGAAACTCCCAACAAACCTCGCTCATCCGCAACTTTCCGCATGGCTTTAGCTAGTTGCGCATCTATTTTACCTGACTGTTCCATCTTGTCTACGACCAACTTTAGCTTCTTGGCCAAAGATTCATTTCTTCGCTCACCCTCGGTAGCAAGCAAGACCTTAACCAGATAGTCATCTACTGAGAGTTCAAAAAATACTCGCAAAAGGACAGCGCAGGCGTTTGTGTAATCCTCAACATTAAGTCGTTTAAGCTCGAAATAAATAGCCTTTATTCTTTTGTCTTCTATTTTAAGAATGCAACTTCTTTCAATAACGCTACTCCTCGGCTTCGGAATCCTCTCCCTAGGCGGTGGTTTCTGTGAGTCACCGGAACCTCCTTCCCTGTCCTCCGGACCACCATTTTCCTTCTCGTCTACGACTGCGGGATTATTCTCTGTTGGTTCTTTGGGATTCTGCGATTCAGAACCACCCGAGTTACGGTCATCCGGTGGTGAGGGATCTACACCGCCACTAGGAGGGGGTGTATCTTCATCCATACCCACTTCAAGAAAGTCAAGCGGAATGGGGTTCTTTAATGCACGCGATTCGTTAGGTCGAACACTTTCAGGAATAGACCTTGCATAGTCTTTTCTCTCGTCCTCGTAATAGACGTCAGTAACTTTCACTCTTCCAGAACGAAGTTCGTCTACTACATAGCTGAGTACTGGAAGCACATCCTCTGCAGGATAGAGCGAAAATACCCTACCCCTCTTCGCTTCCACTCCCAGAGCGTCTCGCAATTTCTTTGTTGATACCATCCTTTGAAGGGTTGTAATGATCTTATTATTTTGATATTCACTGGAGGGGCGAAGCCGGTCTACGAAGTCAATTATCTGACCTGCGGGCTTGCGATTTTTACTCGTCCCATACCGACTCTTGTAACGATCTTGTTCGTTTGCATCCCAGGAGACAAGGCCCACGCCTTTATTTGCACCTGTATGACGCAACTCTACCCATTTAACTGCTTCTTCTACTGAATCAAAAACAACACACAAAATAGAATCTATAGAGAAATCCTTTGACGCGTCTACGATTCTCTTATAGTGGGCATTTGGAATGAGTCCCTTGACAATAGTAGGATCCCGAAGGGCCTTGACTGAAAGCGTTCGACGATTTCCTTCAAGTACTGTGTAATGATCATCTTCGGGAGAGACTTTGACGACAGCCACCAAAGTTGTCGGGTCCAAACCATGGGTGGCAATATCGAGTGTCATGGGAACGAACTGCCCACCGACTTTGCCGATCAGGGTTTCAATGGTATCCCTCTGACTGGATTTTTCATCTCCTATTCGAGCATTAGCCGGATCCAAAAGAAGAAGTGATACTTCAATTTCTTCAAACGTGTATGCCACTTTATGCACTTCCTGTTGCCGATTTGTGCTATATGAAATCAAGGCGACGGCGCAAGCGCCGTCGCGGCGGCCCTCGGCCGTCGTTCGGGCTGCGGGCTGCCGCCCGGTCCCGAGCGCGCCCGCAGGCCGCACACTAGAAGACTTCTCTCGGACAAGCCCGACAGAGCGGGGTCCAGAACTGACCGAGTCAGGCCATCGTGCCCCATGACCTGCGTGTATGTCAGAGCTTTTGGTCCCGAAACGGACGGATGTGCTCACCTGTCCCGAGGCACCCGTCAGCGAGCTACGACCGTCTTGGGGGACCGACTCCAGCGCTGACGGGCACCTCGGCCCGGAACCGTGGTACTTGGTTCCAGATGGTTGCTGTAGTCGTGGTTGAGGTGAGCAAAATGAACACGGCCCAGCCCACGCACGCTACGCCGACCAAGCCCCAAGGAACGAACGTCTGTGCCCGCCAGGGCCACAGCAGCGCCCCCACCGCATCGCACATTCATCGCACATGGCTCCGGGAAGGGGCCAGAAGCGCTGGGAATCCCTCGGAACATCCGCGCAGGTCAGGGGCCACTTCGTCGGTTTGTCGACAGGTCGCCAAGTCCCCTCGGCACAACGGGGCTTCATGGGTTCAAATCCCATACCCTCCGCAGAACGGAAGGCCGGTGGCCTGGTCCCCAGGGACCAGGCCACCGGCCTTCGTCGTTCCAGCAGCAGCCTCGTCCCGCGACCACGGCCGGTTTGACCGGGTTCGAGGGGTGGGTAGACCCCCGGTCGGCGTTCTCCCCCAACCGTCGGGAACACTCATGGCAGCTCTCCCCCGCTGGCTCACCTCTCCCGCGGCGTCGATGGTGCTTCTCATGGCGGCGGCCGTCGCCCTCAGCGTCCTCGTCCACTGGATGTTCGACGCGCCGTCGTGGGTCGTGGGAACGGTCGTCGGCCTCGTGTGCGGTGTCGGTGCCCCCCTGATCGTCAAGAGAGCGATCTCCCCCGCCGAGCGGGAGACGGACGCCCGGTGACAGGAGGGTGGGTGGACCTGTCGCTTTGTCGACGAATCACCACGGGAGGGTTTGGCGGGCCTTTGGTTCGGTATGCCGGAGGGTGACCGGTTCGACACCGGCGACGCACACGGAAGTACGGGGTGAGGACGATCGGAAGAGGCAGACAGAAGGTCCTGTGGGTCACCCTCGGGGTGGTCTTCACGGCCGGTGCCCTGGCCGTGCTGGTACCCAGCCTGGGCGGGTCCTGGACCACCTACTTCTTCATGCTGGCGCCGTTCGTGGTCAGCGGTGTCTGGGTCCTGGCCAGCGGCGCCTCCCGCGGCAGGTCGGAGCTGGAGAGCTAGGGAGTGTTTTGTGGATGCTTTCGCCGGTGGCGGCGGAGCCGCCATCGATGCGAGCGGCCGCCAGGCCATCTCTCGCAAGACGATGAGCGAAGGCCAGCCCGGGGTTGGCTGTCCGAGCTTCATCGGCGCGGCGAGAGGCAGCCTGGCAACGCGAGCGCGGAATGATCCAAAAAGCACGACCTAGAAGGGGGGGCGGCCCCTGGGCCGCCCCTCCCTAGTCCTCGTCGGCGTGCTTGGGGAGCACCACGACGGGGATCTTCGCGTGGTGCAGCACGCCCTGGCTCACCGAGCCCAGCAGCAGCCCCCGGATGGTGCCCCGACCACGGGAACCCACCACGATGGCGTCGGCGCCCTCGGCGGCCTCCAGGATCGCGTCGACCGGGCCGGACTGGGTCCGCACCACGGTGACCTCGATGTTCACGTCGTCGCGCTGCTCGTCCATGGCCTCGGCCAGGAGTTCGGCCACGAGCTCCTCGGACTGCCGCTCGAAGATGTTCTCCTGCGGCTGGTGCCCGGCCGCCGTCATCGCGATCGGGTCGTACGGGTAGGGGACCTCCCAGCTGTTGACCACGACCAGCTCGCCGTCGGTCTCGGCGGCCAGGTCCACCGCCAGTCCCAGGGCGCGCCGGGAGGGGTTCGACCCGTCGACACCCACGACGATCCGGTCCAGCTTCGTGGTGGCCGGCCTGCCCTTGGGGCCGGTGGGGACCACGACCACGGGGCACGGGGCCTGCGCGGACACCCGGACGCTCACGGACCCGACGAACATCGAGGCGAAGGCTCCCAGTCCACGGGTGCCCAGCACGATGAGGTCGTGCGGGTGACTGTCCCGGATCAACGCCAGCGGCGGCTCCTCCAGGGCGGTGAACGTCTCCACCCGGACGGACGGGTGGTCCTTCCGGACCAGTTCGATCGCCTCGGAGAGGATCGTGGTGGCCTGCCCCGAGATCTCGTCGGAGGGCTCGAAGCGGGTCGGTCCCCCGTAGGCGGACACGATCAGCGGCATCCCCAGCGCGTACACGACGTGCAGTTCGACGTCACGGCGCGCGGCCTCGGCGGCCGCCCATACGAGGGCCGCCCGCGAGTGGTCCGATCCGTCCGCGCCCACGACCACCCTGCTGGGACGTTGTCGTTCGCTTGACATGGTTCCCCCTTGAGAAGAGTTCCCTCTGTTCACCATCATCACCGAGTGGTGCACGAACACACGTGAACGGCACAGGGAATCCGTCAGTCGTCGGAGTGCGGCGGCAGCACCGCGACCGGGCCGTGCGCCCGGCTCAGGACGCCCTGGCTGGTGGAGCCCATGACCAGCCCCCGGACCCCGCCGCGCCCCCGGGAGCCCACCACGATCAGGTCCGCGCCCTCCCCCGCCTCGAGCAGGGCGTCCACCGGGTCGGCCTGCATCCGGACCGCGCTGATCTCCAGGGCCTGGGTCCGGTCGTCGATCACCTCCGCGAGCACCCCGGCGACCACCTCCTCGGACTGGCGGTCGAACATCTCCTCGTGCGGGGACGGCCCGTCGGTGGGGTCCTCCGGGAGCGGCACCTCCCAGCTGTTGACCACCACCACCTCCGCGTCCGTGGCCAGAGCGTGCTCCAGGGCGAAGCGCAGTGCCCTGCGTGAGGACTCCGAGCCGTCCACCCCCACCACGAGTCTGCCCCTCGGCTCCGGGGCCGCCTCGGGGACGACCACCACCGGGCAGGGGGCGTGGGAGGAGGTGCGCAGGCTGACGGAGCCGAGCATGATCGCCCGCACCGCGCCCAGCCCTCGGGAGCCGACGACGATGACGTCGCCGTGGCGGGCCTCGTCGAGCAGGACCTCCGGGGCGTCCTCCGAGGCCAGCACGGTGGCCACGTCCAGCTCGGGGTGGGAGGCACGGACGTGCTCGGCGCTCTCGGAGAGCAGCGCGTGCCCGGCCTCCCGGACCTCGTCGCCGGGCTGGTACCGCTCCGACGAGGGGAGGGTCCCCATCACCGCGGGCAGGCCGAGGCCGTGCACGATCCTGAGCTGCCGCCCGTACCGGGCGGCGGTGTCCGCCGCCCAGGCCAGCGCCGCTCCGGCGATGGGTGAGCCGTCCACCCCCGCGATGACCGCTGGCGGGCGTTCCTGTGCGTTCATGTCCACCTCTTCCCCTCACCTCCATTGTCGGGACCGGGTGCCGGGAAACCGGCGAGGGCGGGCCCGCGCGTCCTCTCAGCGCGCGAAGGCCTCCCCCACGTTCGCGGCCAGCTGCAGGTAGGCGTCCCTGGTCGCGGGGGCGAGCTGTTCCAGGTCGACCTCCGCGCCCTCCTCCAGGTGCCCGTCCCAGGGCACCCGCACCACGGACCGGCAGCGCCCCGCGAAGTGCTCCTCCAGCCGGTTGAGGTCCACGCTGCTCTTGCTGTTCGAGCGCACCATGGACAGCACCACGGCGGCGCCGCGCACCAGCCCCCCGTGCCCGTGGGCGTCCAGCCAGTCGAGGGTGGCGCTGGCGCTGCGCGCCCCGTCCACGGAGGCCGAGCTCACCAGCACCACCTGGTCGGCCAGCCCGAGCACCCCGCGCATGGCCGCGTGCAGGAGCCCTGTGCCGCAGTCGGTGATGCAGATGGAGTAGAAGTGCTCGACGATCCGGGCCACCTCGCGGTAGTCGGCGTCGCTGAACGCCTCCGAGACCGCCGGGTCGCGGTCGGAGGCGAGGATCTCCAGGCGGCTGGGCGACTGGGAGGTGAAGCCCCGGATGTCCGCGTACCGCGACACCAGGTGGCGTTCGTTGAGCAGGTCACGGATGGTGGCGGCGGTCTCCAGGCGCACCTTGTCCGAGAGCGTGCCCCGGTCGGGGTTGGCGTCGACGGCGAGGACCCGATCCCCGCGCAGCGAGGCCAGGGTGGCGCCCAGGGCGACCGTGGTGGTGGTCTTGCCGACCCCGCCCTTGAGGCTGAGGACCGCCACCCTGTGGTGCCCGGCGGCGACCGGTGTGCTCGCGCGGGCCACCAGCTCGCGTTCGCGCAGCACCCTGGGGGACTCGCCCGGGTTGATCAGGCCGAGGCTGGCGCTGTGCACGGCGCGGCGCCAGCCGCCCGTGGGCCCGTAGCGGCGGTTGCGGACGAGCGTGGCCGCGCTGAGGGAGTCGGAGGTCTCCCCGTGGTCGGTGGGGGGCGACGGAGGGCGTGCCGGGGCCTGGCTGCCACTCCAGGGCTGGCTTCCAAGGCCGGTGTCACGGGGGGCGGTGTCACGGGGACCGGTGTCGCGCGGGCCCGCGTCCCGGGGGCCGGTGTCGCGGGGACCGGTCAGGGAGGGCGGAGGGGACGGGGGTTCCGGGGTCGTCCAGAGCCCCGGAGGGCCCAGCGGGGGCCGCGTGTTCCCCGCCGGGGCGGGACCGGCCCAGGGCCCCGAGGGCCCCTGCTCCAGCGGTGCCGCCCGATCGGCCTCCACCGGTTCGGCGCGCTCGGCCTCCAGCGGCGGCAGCTGCTCGGGTTCGGGCACGTCGGAGTCGCCGGGGGTGCCGCGCGGCGCCAACGGGTCCCGTTCCTCCGCCTGACCCCCGAGGCGCTGGGGTCGCTGGGGGCGGCGTTCCTCCTGCCACGGACCGGAGGGCCGGGGCCTCCGGTCGCGGGCACCCGGGAACAGCCGGACCGTGCCGTCCGCCTCCTCCTCGGGTTCGTCCGGCACGTCGTCCTCCGGCGCCGGTGCCCGGAAGGCCGTGCCGGGCGTCGGCGGCGGCGTGTCCTCGGGCAGGCGCGCGTACGGCGGCGGGGGCGGGGCCGCCCCCTCGAACCCGCCGAACCACTGCTCCCTGGGAGTAGGCGCGGGCGAGCCCGGTGCTTCCTCGACCTCCGCCGAGTCGTCGGTTCCGTGCCAGCCCGACCGCTCGTGCGGCTCCGACTCGGCTGCCGACCCGTTCTGTTCCTGCTGTGCCACCGGGGCTCTCCTGCGTCGAGGGGTGTGTCTGTGGAGGAAGGGTCCCGCCGGGTTGCGGGGGTGGGGCCCTCGGGGTTCTCATACCCGTGCTGCACCAGAAAAGCATCCTCAGCGGCACCGTGAACAGAGTGATCCCCCGAACCCTCCTCCCCTTCGGTCCCGAGTCTGGGTACTGTCGGCCCCATGCACGCGATCAGAATCACCGAACCGGGCGGCCCCGAGGTCCTGGCCTGGTCCGAGGTCCCCGATCCCGTCGTCCGGGAGGGCGAGGTCCTGGTGGACGTGGCGGCCACCGCGGTCAACCGCGCGGACGTGTCCCAACGCCAGGGCTTCTACCCCCCTCCCCCGGGCGGCTCCGAGTACCCGGGTCTGGAGTGCTCGGGCACCATCGCCGAGCTGGGACCCGGCACCGACGGCACCGGCTGGTCCGTCGGGGACCGGGTGTGCGCCCTGCTGACCGGCGGCGGATACGCGGAGCGGGTGGCGGTCCCGGTCGGCCAGCTCCTGCCGGTACCGCGCGGGGTCAGCCTGACCGACGCGGCTGCGCTGCCCGAGGTGGCCTGCACCGTGTGGTCCAACCTCGTGATGGTCGGCGGCCTGCGTGCCGGGCAGACCGTCCTCGTCCACGGCGGCGGCAGCGGGGTCGGCACGTTCGCCGTCCAGTTCGCGAAGGCGCTGGGCGCCCGCGTCGCGGTCACCGCGGGCAGCGAGGAGAAGCTCGCGCGCTGCCGTGACCTGGGAGCCGAGATCACCGTGAACTACCGGACCCAGGACTTCACCGAGGTCCTGCGGGCCGAGGGCGGCGCGGACCTGATCCTGGACATCATGGGCGGCTCCTACCTGGAGGGGAACCTGCGCTCGCTGGCCACCAACGGGCGCCTGGTGATCATCGGTCTGATGGGAGGGGGCGCCGCCGAGATCGACCTCGGCCGCATGCTGGTCAAACGCCTCTCGGTCCAGGCGACCACGCTGCGCTCCCGTCCGGCCCAGGAGAAGGCGACCATCGTCTCGGGAGTACTGGAGCAGGTCTGGCCGTTGGTAGAGGAGGGAACCATCCGCCCCGTCGTGGACCGCGCACTGTCCATCGAGGACGCGGCGGAGGCGCACCGCGTGATGGAATCGAGCGCGCACACAGGCAAGATCCTTCTCACCCGTTGACAGCGTGCCGGACACAGCCGAACTAGGGGATCGATGAGCAACGCAGACGACCAGAAGGAACCGCAGGTCCTGGTGGTCGGTACCGACGACCGCCACGGAAACGGCGACGACGACGGCTCCGACGAGCCGCGCACCCTCGCGGACATGGTGGAGCAGCCCGCCAAGGTGATGCGGATCGGCAGCATGATCCGTCAGCTCCTGGACGAGGTGAAGGCGGCCCCGCTCGACGAGGCGAGCCGCGCCCGGCTGAAGGAGATCCACACCTCCTCGATCAAGGAGCTGGAGGACGGGCTCGCCCCGGAGCTCATCGAGGAGCTGGAGCGGCTGACCCTGCCCTTCGCGGAGGGTGCCGCGCCCAGCGACGCGGAGCTGAGGATCGCCCAGGCCCAGCTGGTGGGATGGCTGGAGGGCCTGTTCCACGGCATCCAGACCACCCTGTTCGCCCAGCAGATGGCGGCCCGGGCGCAGCTGGAGAACATGCGCAAGGCGCTTCCCCCGGGTGTGTCCGGGCTCCAGGCCCAGGGCGGCCCCGGCGCCGAGCCGCAGGAGGACCACCCCCACATGGGGTCGGGCCCCTACCTGTAGGGCGGGCACGAGCGGGACCACTCCCCTGTGGGACCACGCACGACGGAGCCCGCCTCTCACGCGAGGGGCGGGCTCCGTCGTCAGTGCCTACTTCCTGCTCCTGGGAGCCTGGACGGGTTCGAGGACGTCCTTGCCCAGGAACGGCCGCAGGGCCTCCGGCACCACCACGGAACCGTCCGCGCGCTGGTGGTTCTCCAGGATCGCGACGATCCACCGGGTGGTGGCCAGCGTGCCGTTCAGGGTTGCGGCGAAGCGCGGCTTGCCGTCCTCGTCCCGGTAGCGCACGTTGAGGCGGCGGGCCTGGAACTCGGTGCAGTTCGAGGTGGAGGTCAGCTCTCGGTAGGTCTCCTGGGTGGGGACCCACGCCTCGCAGTCGTACTTGCGGGCGGCGCTGGTGCCCAGGTCCCCGCCGGCGATGTCGACCACGCGGTAGGGCAGTTCGAGCTTGTCCAGCATCTCCCGCTCCCAGGCGAGGAGCCGCGCGTGCTCCTCGTGCGCCTGCTCCGGGCGGGTGTAGACGAACATCTCCACCTTGTTGAACTGGTGGACCCGGATGATGCCCCGGGTGTCCTTGCCGTAGGAACCGGCCTCGCGGCGGAAGCAGGACGACCAGCCCACGTACCGGTTGGGGAGTGCGTCGGCGGGCAGGATCTCGCCGCCGTGGTACCCGGCCAGCGCCACCTCGGAGGTGCCCACCAGGTACTGGTCGTCCGCGGGCAGGTGGTAGACCTCGTCGGAGTGCTCACCGAGGAACCCGGTGCCCTCCATGGTCTCGGGCTTGACCAGCACCGGCGGGATCATGGCGGTGAACCCGGCACCGATGGCCTGGTTCATCGCCATGTTGAGCAGGGCCAGCTCCAGCTGGGCTCCCACACCGGTGAGGAAGTAGAAGCGGGAGCCGGAGACCTTGGCGCCGCGCTCCATGTCGATGGCGCCGAGCATCTCGCCCAGCTCCAGGTGGTCGCGCGGGGTGAAGTCGAACGCGCGGGGCTCGCCCACGGTCTCCAACACCACGAAGTCGTCCACGCCGCCCTCGGGGGCGCCCTCCTCGACGAGGTTGGGCACGCGCGCCAGCACGGCGTCGAGCTCGTCTCCGAGCCGTCCGGCCTCGGCCTCGGCCTCCTTGACCTCCACCGAGAGGCCCTTGGCCCGGGCCAGGAGTTCCTCGCGCTCCTCCGGAGAGGCCTTCGAGACGGACTTGCCCACGCTCTTCTGCTCGGCGCGCAGGGTCTCGAACCGGGTCAGCGCTGAGCGCCGACTGGAGTCCAGTTCGAGCAGCCGGTCGGCCACGGCGGGGTCCTCACCGCGGGCCCGCTGCGATGCACGAAGTCGTTCGGGGTCTTCTCGAAGTGCGCGAAGGTCGATCACGTCTTGCAGGTTACCGCCCGCCCCACCCCGGCCCCACATCTTTTGCCGACAGTCACGTCATGAAGCGGCACCGGCCCCGTCTCTCCATCGAAGGACCGAACGGGGAGCGCGAGCCCCCCGAGCGGCACGCCGACCGTGGGGGAGAAGTCGTGAAACCGCTGGGTGAGATGACCACCGAGGAACTCTCCGATGCCCTGGAGGCCCTGGACGACGCGCGCCCGGAGGACACCGCGCTCAGGCTGGCCCTGTATCTGGAGCTGCGCCGGGCCGCCGCCGAGGAGTGGCTCTTCGAGGAGGGGTCCGGCTCCCCCGTGGAGGCCACCTGACCGCGCCTGGCTAGGCCGTGTTTTTTGGATCATTCCGCGCTCGCGTTGCCAGGCTGCCTCTCGCTGCGCCGATGAAGCTCGGACAGCCAAACCCGGGCGGGCCCCCGCTGTGCGAAGCTGCGGAGCTTGCGTAGCAGCGCACAGTAGGGGCAGCTTCGCTCATCGTCTTGCGAGAGATGGCCTGGACGGCCGCTCGCATCGATGGCGGCTCCGCCAGCCACCGGCGAAAGCATCCACAAAAACACGCCCTAGGCCGTCTCGCCCGCGCGGACCCGGGCGAGCCAGAGTTCGGCCTCCGCGAAGTCCGCGTCGGTGGTCGGGCGGGGACGCATCGCGGGGGTCGTCCCGGTGTCCCGGCCGCCGCGCGGATAGCTGCCCAGGAAGCGCACGTCGCGGCAGACCCGGCGGATGCCCATGAGCGCCTCGCCCACGCGGGCCTCGGAGACGTGGCCCTCGGCGTCGATGCAGAAGCAGTAGTTGCCGAGGCCGTCGCCGGTGGGGCGCGACTCCAGCCGGGTGAGGTTCACGCCGCGCACCGCGAACTGGTTGAGCACCTCGATCAGCGCGCCGGGCTGGTCGTCGGAGATGAAGGCGACCAGGGAGGTCCGGTCCGCGCCGGTGGGCGCCGGGAGGTCCCCGGCCCGGGAGAGGTAGATGAAGCGCGTGGCCGCGTCGGAGCGGTCGCCCACCCCGGTGGCCAGGGCGTGCAGCCCGTACCGCTCCCCCGCGATGACCGCGCAGATCGCGGCGTCGTAGGGGGCTCCCGGCTCCGCGACGGCACGCGCGGCGGCTGCCGTGGAGGAGACGGTGTGGGTGTCGGCGTCGGGAAGGTGACGGGAGAGCCAGCCCCGGCACTGCGCGAGGGCGTGCGGATGCGTGGCGACCCGCTTGACGTCCTCCAGCGCGGTCCCGGGCCGGACGAAGAGGGCGAACTCGACGGGCACGGCGGTCTCGCCGGTGATGAGCAGCGGTTCGCCGTTGATGAGCTCCGCGATGGTCGCGGTGACCCCGCCCTCCACGGAGTTCTCCAGCGGGACGACCCCGCCGTCGACGTCCCCGGCGCGGACCGCGTCGAAGACCGCCGCCACACCGTCACAGGGGACGCGGGCTTCGTCGGTGGCTTCGGGGCGCAGATCGCGCAGGGCGGCTTCGGTGAAGGTGCCCTCGGGGCCGAGGTAGGCGTAGCGGTTGGGCATGCTGTTCAGGCTATACGCAGCCGGTGGGCCGGGGTGGTCACTTCTCCGGTCGGGGCGCCGGGGGCACCTGGGTCCCCTCGGGTGACCGAGGCTGGTCGGCGTCCCCCTCGGCCTCGTCCTCCGACGCCTCGGGCCCCTGGACCACCGTGACCAGGGCCTCCGTGCCCTCGTCGGGCGCGTCGGCCGCCGGACCTCCCGAGGGCGACGCGGGGTCGGGCAGCGTGGCCCCGATCCCGTTGCCCAGGCGTGCCGACCGGATCACCCGGTACTCCTCCGGGCTGAGCAGGTGGTCGGCCTCGCCCCGGGTGATGGCCTTGGCGTAGGTGCGGGTCTCGGTGCGGCCGTTGATGGACGTGACGACCACGCCGTCGCCGTGGCTGTTGAGCATGGCCAGAGAGAAGGAGCGGGCACCCGACATCTCCTCCAGGGCGTCGTAGTGCAGGACGGCCACGTCGCGGACGGCGCGTGGGTCCGCCCCCGAGGTGTTGACCGCGAGGGCTCGTTGGGCCAGGACCTGGTACTCACCGCGGACCTGAGCGGTCCTGAACAGCGCGTACACACCGAGGGCGAGCCCGGCCAGCCCGGCGAACAGTGCGATGGAAGCGATGGTGGTAGTGAACACAGCGCGAGCGTATCCCCACGCATCGCAGCCGTGGGGTCACTCTTGGCGATTTTTGCGAGTAATGTGCCCGGTTTTTCGGGGCTGTTCACGCCCGCCGCCACCCTTGCCCGCCGTCACGCCCCGCCACGTCCGGCGCAGCGCGGGCCGCAGCTCACGGGCGGTCAGGGCTCGGGCGACGTCGACGAACTGGTGCGCCCGGTGCAGCTGGGCCCGCAGGTCCGTGCCGGTGGCGCGGTGCTCCAGCGGGACCTCGACCTCCATGACCCGGAAACCCCCGTGCAGGACGTCGATGGTCAGCCCGGTCTCCACTCCGAACCCCGGCGCCAGGGGCCGGGCCGCCTCGAAGGCGGCGCGGCTCAGGCAGCGCTGACCGTTCAGCGGCTGCTCGGGCTCCCAGCCGGTCGACCTGCGCACGCCCTCCCGTGCCAGGCGGACCACGAAACCGTGCCCGCCCAGGCGCAGCCGGGTGGCGGGGAACAGCGCGATGGTCATGTCCGCCGTGCCCGCGAGTACCGGCTCGACCAGGGGCGCCGCGTCCTTGGCGGTCTCCCCGAGGTCGGCGTCGAGGAAGAGCAGATGGCGCGGGACACGGGTCGTGCCTCCGTCCGCCTCGCGGACCTCCGCGCGACGCACACCCTCGGCACCGGTCTGCATGGCCGCGCCCTTGCCGCGGTTGCGGCCGTGCCTGAGCACCCGGGCCCCCGCTCGCAGGGCGAGGTCCGCGGTGCGGTCGGTGGAACCGTCGTCGACCACCACGACCAGGTCGACCCCGGGCAGCGTGTGGGCCGCCTCGACGGTGGCGCCGATGCGGTCGTCCTCGTTCTTGGCGGCGATCACCACGGCGACCGCCGCGTCCGTGGGCCCCTGGGGCCCTCCTCGTGCCACGCTCACCCGGCTACTGCGCCGTGCCGGTTCCCGCGGCCACCGGCGACGCGTCGATGTCCGGGTGGATCACGAAGACCTCGTCCAGACCGGTGACCTGGAGGACCTTCATGACCGCCGGCTTGGGCGCCACGAGCTCCAGGTCCCCGCCCCGGTCACGGGAGCGCTTCATCGCGGAGAGCAGGACGCTGATCCCGGTGGAGTCGCAGAACTCCGCCCTCGACATGTCGATGACCAGGCGCCGTGCCCCCAGCTCCAGGGACTCGACGAGCTCGGAGCGCAACTGGGGTGCCGTGTACAGATCGATCTCACCGCCCACGGTTACCACTGCGACGTCATCTTGAGATCGGCTTGATATCTTCAACTCCACAGTCGTGACTGTAGCGTCCACGCCAGGGCCAGGCCACCTCGTTGGCGGCGTTTCGCTACATCGGTCACGTTCCTCCGCCCGGAACCACGAAAAGCCCAGCTCAAAGCGGATCAGACCGGCACACACCGACTCAGGGCAGGACACTCCAGGCGGGCTGGCCCTCCACCGTTCCCAGGTCGAGTTCCACGACGTCGGCCGCGTACGCGCGGACGGGCCCCGCCTCCGAGGAGGCGGGAAGGTCGTCGGCGGTCTCGGCCCGTTCGACGTCGATCTCCAACACCGCCCAGACCGTGGTCGTGGTGGCGTCCATCTCGGTGCCCCAGCGGCCCGCCAGGGACTGCACGATGCCCAGGCCGCGTCCGCCCAGACCGGACAGTGAGGGCCGGGACACCCGCGGCATGGTGGTGGAGCCGCCGTCGCGCACCGAGATCTCCAGCCAGTGCGCGGCCGGGGCCTCCGGATCGGCGTCCGCGCGCCAGCACACGCCCACGGTGTCGTCCGGCAGGGGGCTGGCGTGCCTGAGGGCGTTGCTGACCAGTTCGCTGAGGATCAGGGCCGCGTCGTCGATCCGGTCCACCCTGACGCCCAGGGCGCGCAGGTCGGCGCAGAGTGCCCGTCTCGCGCCGGTGACGCTCTCGGGAACGTAGGGAAGGACGACGCTTCGCTCGACCTTCCGGGGCGCGCCGTGGCCCCCGTCGTCGTGTGCGGCGTTGTCTCCTGACACAGCTTTCGTCCCCGCGAGTTCGTACTTCTCGGTCGGCCCGGAACTCGCCCGAAGTGTGCCAGCGAATTCCACCAGGGGTGGAAATGCCCCGATCCCCGGCAGGGGAAACCAGCATGTGGGCGAATCCACGGGGACGGACCCCTCCGCGACCGCGTACACCTCCGATGTGACAGGGCTTGAGGGTCCGTTGAGGTTTTTGTGGTTTTCCGTGTGTCGGCGTGTCCGTTCTACGCCTGCGCGGGGAGCACCTCAGGCTCCTCCCCGCCCTGCGGTGTTTCGGACACCAGGGCGCCGATCTCGGCGTCCTCGCCCCGGTGCCGGGGCAGCGTGACCCGCATGCGGGTGCCGGTCCCCATCCGGTGCGCGGTCACCTCGCCGCCCTGCTCCCGCACCAGTTGGCGCACGATGTACAGACCGATCCCGAGCCCGCTGTACCCCCGGCGGTCGCCCCGCTCGCCGCTCTGGAAGAACCGCTCGAAGATGCGCTCCTCGTCGCCGGGGTCGATCCCGATGCCCTCGTCGTCCACGTGGATGGTGACGACGTCCTCGTCCTCCTGCACCGTGACCCGCACGGTTCCGCCGCTCGGGGAGAACTTCAGCGAGTTCTCCAGCAGCTGGTCGATGACCATCCCCGTGACCAGCGGGTCCCCCACGGTCCACAGGGTCCCGCCGGAGTCCAGGATCAGCTCCTGGCGCTCGGCCAGCGGGCGGAAGGCCGCCACGGACTGGCCCAGCAGCTCCACGAGGTCGAACGGCACCCGGTCCACGGTCATCTCGCCGCTGGCCACGTCCGACCCCAACCGCAGCCGCTCCACCAGCTTGGCCAGCGAGCGGGCACGGTCCAGGATGATCTCGCTCGCCTCCTGGCGGCCCTCCGGGCCCAGCCGCTCACCCTTGCGGGACAGCAGCGCCGCGTACCCCTGGATCACCGTGACCGGGGTGCGCAGCTCGTGCCCCGTGCTGGCCAGGAAGAACTCCCGCTCCTCCTCCAGGGCCTTCTGCGCGGTGATGTCGCGGAAGTCCACCACCCACTCGTGGGTGTCGGGGATGCGCGCCATGAGGATCTCCAGCCAGCGGCCGCCCTCGTTCTTGTGCTTGACGGGCTCACCGTGCGCGGCCGGTATCGGGAACGGCGGATGCCGTCCCTCCATCTCCTCGAACGAGTAGCCGGTCAGCTCGGCCGCCGACCGGTTCCACTTGCGGACCTTGCCGGTGGAGTCCAGCACCGCGATGCCGTCCGCGCTGGAGTCCGACACCGCCTGTTCCCTGGCCCGCTGGAGCTTGAGCTCCTCGTAGGCCATCGCGTTCCCTATCGCCACCCCGGCGTGCTCGGCCAGGAGTTCGAGGAGCTCCAGTTCCACGTGGCCCACCCGGCGCTCGCTGTACAGCGCGTACAGGGCGCCGTAGGGGCGGCCCTGCACGTTGGACACGCACAGGGCGATGGTGTGCAGCCCGGGCAGGTCGGCCCAGACCAGGTCGTCCAGGCTGCGGGTGGCGCTGTTGGCCAGCAGCACGGACTTGCCGCTGCGCAGCAGCTCACCGAACAGGCTTGACTCCAGGGGCGCGCTGACCCCGTGCAGCTCCTCCGACAGGTGGGTGAGGCTGACCAGCTCCACCCGGTTCTCGTTGAGCAGGACGAAGCCGCCCGCGTCGGCGCCGGTGAGTTCGGTGAGGCTGCTGATGATGCGGTCCAGGACCGACTTCAGACTGAGGTCGGCGTTGATGTCCGCCACCACGTCGGTCAGCCGCCGGACCAGGCGGGCGCGCTCCATGGCGGAGGCCTGCGCCTGGACCTCCTTCTCGCCCGGGTAGAGCACCAGCACCCACCCGGCGTGCTCACCGTTCCCGCCGCGCACACAGCCGGTGCTGACCCGCACGTCGACGGCGGTGCCGTCCCTGCGCGTGCGGCGGGTGAAGATCGTCAACGGGGTGCCGTTGCGCACCTGCTCCAGCACCGCGCCGTGCTCGGGACGCAGTTCCTTGGGGACGATCGGCAGCTCGCCGCCGATCACCTCGGCGGCGGGCCAGCCGAACATCCGCTCGGCCGCGGGGTTCCAGACGGTGACCCGCAGCGTGTCGTCGATACCGATGACCGCGTCCGCCGAGGACGACAGCACGGCTTCGGCACTGAGGGGCGCGCGGTCGGAACTCACGACGTCATAGTGCCATTCGTGGGGCCCCACGTGGCGGGGCTTCGCACAATCCGACCAAATTCGACGACTCCCACGTCACAGCGTTACCGCTAGATCACTGTGGGCTCACTTTCCCCCTCCGACGCCATGTCGAACGCGGCCTGGTGCCAGGCGCGCATGCCCCCGGCGACGTTGACCGCGTCCCAACCGGCCTGGTTGAGCGCCATCGTCGCCTGGGCCGAGCGCCCGCCCGACCGGCAGACGACGTAGACCCTCTGGTCCTTGGGCACCTCGCCCGCGCGCTCCCCCAGCGTCCGCAACGGGATGTGCACGGCGCCGGGCGCGTGCCCGGCCCCCCACTCGTCGTCCTCCCGGACGTCGAGAAGGTAGGCGCCCTCGGGCACATCGTTGACGGCGACCTCGGCGACCTGCTCACCGAACATGTTGGTGACCCCCTGTGTCAGGCGTGTTCTGAAAATCGAAGATCGGTGGAACCCGGGAACCGGGCCCTCCGTCCAACCAGTATGCGTAAGCACACCTTCGCAACGGCCCTGCCGGCCCGCCTCGCCGCACTCGCAGCTCTTGGCCTGCTCCTCACGGCCTGCGGCAACGAGCCCACCGAGGTGAACGCACCGGCCCCCGACGAGACCGCCCCCACCGAGACGACCCCCGACGAGTCCGCCGAAGTGGAACTCGTGATCGAACGCTCCCTGTCCGACGAGGACGCCCTGACCCCGGAGGAGGGGTTCGAGGAGGGCGAGTGGACGCTCACCTGCGCCCCCGTCGGCGGAGACCACCCCGACCCCGAGGCGGCCTGCGCCGAGATCGAGGAGGTCGGGTCCGAACCCTTCACCCTCGACACCAGCGACTCCATGTGCACGTTGCAGATCGGCGGCCCCGAGGTCGCCCGTGTCACCGGGCACGTGAACGGCACCGAGATCGACACCGAGTTCAACAAGCGTGACGGTTGCGAGATCGAGCGCTTCGACGAGGTCCACTCGGTCCTCAACCCGTAGACCGTGGAACCGGGGTCAGGAGGGGCGGACCCGGGTCCGCCCCTCCTCCTCGTCTACGTGTGAGGGGTGTCCCAGAAGGCCACCTCGTGGCGCATGCCCTCCAGGAAGAAGCGCTCCGCCCTCGCGGGGTCGGGCTCCGCCTCCTCCAGCATGCGCCCGTACCTCCTGGTCAGGTCCGTGAAGGCCGGGTCGGCGTAGGTGTCGATCCACCGCTGGTACCGGGGGTCCTCGGGCCTGGCCTCAGCCAGTTCGAGCCCCAGGGTGTTGTAGCCCCACATGCAGGGGTAGACGGCGGCCAGCCCGTCCCGGTAGTCGGCCGCCGCGTCCAGGAGCCAGGACGTGTACGCCTCGCAGGCGGCGCCCTTCTCCCTGGTGCTGAGGTCGGCGCCGAACTCCCCGGACAGGGAGCGGTGCAGCTCCAGCTCCTCCGTCAGGGTGCTGTGCGCGATCGCGACCAGGTCCGCGAGGTGTCCGTCCGGTGCCTGCCAGGCCAGCCGGGAGAAGGCCCGCGCGTAGTCCAGCAGGTACAGGTGGTCCTGCTCCAGCCAGTACCGGAAGGCCCGGTCGTCGAGGTCGCCCCGGGCGATCCCGGCGACCGTCGGGTGCGCGAGCTGCTCGGCGACCAGCGGACGCCCGATCTCATGAAGTCTCTCGATGATTCCCACGCCCGGAGTGTCCCATTCGCGTGGACGTCGCCGCCTTCGGTGTCCGTATCCGGCCCCGACCTAACGATCGAAGATCGTTAGTGGGGCCTCCACGGCCGCTTGGGGCAATCCGAATCCCATCGCCCGCGCCAACCGAAAGCCCCGCCACGCCCGGGATTCCGACGGAATCGGGGGAACGGAGGACGACGCGACGCAGTGCCGACAGCGACGAACGCGGGAGCGGGGCCGGACGACCCCGGGGCGGAGCGGCGCCCGGGGAACGCGGGGGCGCCCTCACGAGGCGGAACGACGACGGCGTCGGGAGGAAGGACGGCCTCCGACCAGGGAGTCCCGAGCAGCACCCCGAGGCACGGGGATCCCACGAGGCGCGACGAAGACGATCCCCGAAGCATGCGCACGAGCGCGAGCGCGGCCCGTGACCAGGGGCGTCCGGACAACACCGGGGTGTGGGGACCCCTCCCGCGGGGCAGAACGAGAACGACCCCGGTCGCAAGCTCTGCTTGCTCCCGGGGTCGTCCCTCACAGGGTGCGCGAGGAGGGATTTGAACCCTCACATCCTTTCGGACACACGGACCTGAACCGTGCGCGTCTACCGTTCCGCCACCCGCGCTGGTGGTGCTGCATGAAGTTGTGTTGCCAGGTGATTCGGGCGTTTTGCCTGTTCCCCCTGGCGACATGAACAAGGCTAGCACGGCTTGAAGGCGGGTTGCACACCGTTTGTGGCGGACCCGGATCCGGGCCCCCGGAGGGCCCTGACGGGGGTGCGCCTGAAACCAGGGGCACCCGGGCCCGGTTACGATCGTCTACACATACGGAGTGGAGTACAAGGGAGGTACCTCGTGGGAGTGCTCCAACGCTTCGAGCGCAGGCTTGAGGGCATGATCGAAGGCACCTTCGCGATGGCCTTCAAGTCTGAGCTCCAGCCGGTCGAGGTCGCGAGCGCGGTCCAGCGTGAGATGGACGAGCGCGCCGCGATCGTGGCCCAGGGACGCACACTGGTTCCGAACGACTTCATCGTCGAGCTCTCGGCCAGTGACAAGGAGCGCCTGGAAGTCTACGCCGACAGCCTCGGCCAGGAACTGTCCAAGCTGGCACGTGACTACGCGACCGAACAGGGCTACTCGTTCGTCGGTCCGGTGCGGGTCCAGTTCAGGTCGGACGAGGGTCTGAAGACGGGGCGCTTCCGCATCCGTTCGGGCGTCGTCCGCGGAACGATGGTCAAGGACGGAGAGGTCCGCCAGCCCGTCGGCGACCCGGGTCCGGGCGGGGGACCGCGCCAGACCGGCCGCCCCCGACTGCTGATCTCCCCCGGTGGCGCGACCGCCGAGGGCAACATCGCCAGCCAGGGCATGCAGCAGTCCTTCGAACTGACCACACCGGTCACGCTGCTGGGCCGCGGCACCGACTGCGACCTGCGCCTGGTCGACAACGGTGTCTCTCGTCACCACGTGGAGATCCGGGTCGACGGCGAAGAGGTCGTCCTGGAGGACAAGGGGTCCACGAACGGGACCTTCGTCAACGGACAGCAGATCAGGCAGGCCAGGCTGGTGGACGGGACCCGGATCAGCCTGGGCCGTACCACGATGACCTTCCGCCGGGACTGACCGCCCGGCCCCGAGCAGTCGGACGATCTGGCCGAACCGGACCGCAACCAACCGCCCCGATTCGGCGTCTGAAAGGGCGATGTCCGAGTCAGGCCTGGTATGGACCTGTGTCGGAACTCCGGCCGGGAGGGTAGTCTCCGCGATGACCTGACCGATCGGGCAGAATGTCCGCGGCCGGCTGGGCCGCGGACCAGCGACCCAGACTCACCGACTCGAAGGTGGGGCAGAAACGGTGGCGGCGCCGATGACCGCCACCCCGGCCGAAGCACGACAGGGGCTGAAGAGCAGTTCGATGTCCAACTTGACCCTCATATTGATCAAGATCGCGTACCTCGCGGTGCTTTGGCTGTTCGTCCTCATGGCGGTCGGCGTCATCCGCACGGACCTCTTCGGTCAGTCGAAGAAGAAGGCTCGGAAGAAGCCTCGCCCCTCCGCACCGCGTCCGGCCCAGCGCCGCGCGCCGTCGTCGACCCAGGCCCGACCCCAGCGTCCCCGCCGCAACGAGCCCACCGTCCTGGCCGTGACCCAGGGCCCGTTGACGGGAACCACGGTCGACCTGGCCTCACAGCCCATCCTCATCGGCCGCGCCCCCGACTCGACACTGGTCATCACCGATGACTACGCCTCGGGCCGCCACGCGCGCGTCTACTCCGAAAACGGCCGCTGGTTCGTCGAGGACCTGAACTCCACCAACGGCACCTACCTCGGCCAGCAGAAGCTGAACCGCCCCCAGCCCATCACGGTGGGTCAGCCCATCCGTATCGGCAAAACCGTCCTGGAACTGCGCAAATGACAATCGCTCTCCGATACGCGGCGTACTCCGACGTTGGATGCCTCCGCGAAGGCAACGAAGACTCCGGCTACGCCGGCCAACACCTCCTCGCGGTAGCCGACGGCATGGGCGGTTACGCGGGCGGTGAGGTGGCCAGCTCCATCGCCATCTCGTCCATCCGCCAGCTCGACACCCAGGACGACCCCCGGGCCGAGGAGATGGCCGAGGTCCTCCAGCGCGCGGTCGAGCGCGCCAACGAGTCGCTGGCCATCCGCATCCGGCAGGAACCGCAGCTCGAGAACATGGGCACGACCCTGACCGCCATGCTGTGGTCGGGTTCGCAGGTCGCCCTGATCCACATCGGTGACTCGCGCGCCTACCTGCTGCGCGGACCGCGCTTCGAACAGATCACCCACGACCACACCCTGGTGCAGACCCTCGTCGACGAGGGCAAGATCACCGAGGAGGAGGTCGCCACCCACCCGCAGAGGTCGCTGATCCTGCGCGCGCTGGACGGCAAGACCCCGGTCGACCCGGACATCTCCATCAGCAAGGCGAAGGTCGGCGACCGCTACCTGCTCTGCTCCGACGGCCTGTCCGGTGTGGTGAGCAAGAAGACCATCCACGAGACCCTCGTCGCGGAGACCGACCCGCGCGGGGCCGCCAAGAAGCTCATCGAGCTGGCGATCCGCGGCGGCGGGCCGGACAACATCACCGCGGTCGTCGCGGACGTCATCGAGACGGACACCGACCGCGAGGGTCCGACCGGCGCCTCCCAGACGGTGGGCGCGGCCGACCAGCGCGACGAGTCGACCGGGCCGAACGAGACCAGCCCGGCCAGACGGGCCCAGGAACTGCGCGGCACCGGCGGCGACACCGCCGAACTCGACCCGGTCCGCGAGGACCTCCCGCAGCAGGAGCCCGGCCAGGCCTACGGCGCACCCCACGAGGAGCGCCCCCACGACACCCGCGACGACTACGACGCGCCGCCCTCGCGCGGCGGGGACGCGGAACCCGAGTACCGCACCCGCAGCTGGTGGCCGATCGTCGTGGTCTTCATCGTGGTGGTGGCCCTGGTCGCGGGCGGCGGGTACTACTTCGGCCGCCAGTACGTGGAGAGCCAGTTCTACGTGGGGCTGTCCCCGAACGGGGAGACGGTCAGCGTCTACCAGGGCATCGACACCGACATCGCGGGCATCAGCCTCTCCGACGAGGTCGAGACCACCGACCTCCAGGTGTCGTCCCTCTCCGACGCCGACCAGGAGCTGCTCCGGAACACCATCACGGTGGACGACCGCGACGACGCCACACGCGTCGTCGGGGAACTGGAGGAGGCCGCCGACGGCGGTGCCTCGAACGAGTCCACGACGGGCGGCGCCGACAGGGGGACCGAGACCGGGGAATCGGGGTGACCCTGTGAGTACCACCGCGCCCGAGGCGCCCACGGCACTCCCCCCGGTCCAGCGCCGCAACGCGGAGCTGGTCCTGATCGGCATCACCATCGTCATCACCATGGGTGCGATGGCGATGTCCGGTCTGAACCTCAACGGCCAGGTCCCCGGAGCCATGTGGGGCTACGGCCTCATCTTCGGCGCCCTGGCGCTCGCCACGCACGTGGCGCTGCGCTTCATCGCCCCCTACGCCGACCCCCTGATCCTTCCGTGCGCGCTGTTCCTCAACGGCATCGGCGTCGCGATGATCTGGCGTCTGGACGCCGCCGACTCCGGCGAGATCGAGCACGCCGGCGTCGGCATGCAGCTGATCTGGACCGCGGTCGGCATGGTCATGTGCATGCTCCTGCTGTTCTTCCTCAAGGAACCGCGGGTCCTCCAGCGCTACACCTACATCAGCGCCCTGGCCGCCCTGATCCTCATCGCGCTGCCGATGGTCCCGGGTCTGGGCGTCTCCGAGTACGGCGCCCGGCGGTGGATCGGCATCGCGGGCCGCACCCTCCAGCCCTCCGAGTTCGCCAAGATCGCCCTGGTGATCTTCCTGGCGTCCTACCTGGTCACCAAACGGCAGGTGCTGTCGTTGGCGGCGAAGCAGGTGAAGATCGGCCGGTTCAAGATCATGGACCTGCCGCGCGCCCGCGACTTCATGCCGATGGTCGTCGGCTGGGTCGCCGCCATCGGCCTGCTGGTCATCACCAAGGACCTCGGCACCTCGCTGCTGCTCTTCGGCACGTTCCTGGCGATGCTGTACGTCGCCACGCAGCGCTCCTCCTGGGTGATCATCGGCCTGACCGTGTTCGTGGGGGCGGCCGCGCTCGCCTTCCAGCTCTTCTGGCACTTCCGCCAGCGCGTCGACATCTGGTTCCACGCGTTCGACCAGGAGGTCTACGACCGTCTGGGCGGCAGCATGCAGCTGGTCCAGGGGCAGATCGGCATGGCCTACGGGGGCCTGTTCGGCACCGGCATGGGCGGCGGTCAGGCCCACCACATCTTCGCCGCGGACAGCGACTTCATCCTGGCCTCCCTCTCGGAGGACCTGGGACTGACCGGCGTCATGGCGATCCTCGCCGTCATCTTCATCCTGGTGGAGCGGGGCATGCGGATCGCCCTGGCCTCCCGTGAGCTCTTCGTCAAGATGCTCGCGAGCGGCCTGGCCTTCGTCATGTGCTTCCAGGTGTTCGTGGTGCTCGGTGGCCTGACCCGGCTCATTCCGCTGACCGGTATGACCACGCCCTTCATGGCCGCGGGCGGTTCCGCCCTCATGGCCAGCTGGCTGATGATCGGTCTGTTGCTCCGGATGAGCGACAACGCGCGGCGCCCGGCGCCGCAGGCCATCCAGGACGAGGGGGCCACCCAGGTGATCCGACGATGAACACACCCATCCGACGCCTCAGCGTCTTCTCGATGATCCTGTTCGGCGCCCTGATGCTCCAGCTCACCTACATCCAGGGGTTCCAGGCCGAGGCGATCCGCGAGGACCCGCTGAACGCCCGCCAGTACACCGAGCGCCTCAGCGAGCAGCGCGGGCCGATCGTCATCGGTGACGAGAACGTCGCCTCCTCCACGAACATCTCGGAGGAGGGCGACCCGCCGCGCTACCAGCGCGAGTACGCCGGCGGCACCATGTACACGCCGGTCGTGGGATCCTTCCGCCGGTTCGGCGCCTCGGGGATCGAGTACTACGAGAACGCCCTGCTGGACGGCAGCGACGACCGCCTCGCCGTGCGCAACTTCCGCGACGTCATCACGGGCCGCGAGCCCGAGGGCGCGCGCGTGGAGCTGACCATCGACCCCGCGGTCCAGGAGGCCGGTTTCCGGGGCTTCGAGTCGCTGGGCAAGAACGGCTCCGCCGTCGCGCTGGACCCGACCACCGGGGCCATCCTCGGTTCGATCTCCTACCCGTCCTACGACGGCAACGACGTCTCCAGCATCACCGACGTCACCGAGGCCAACGAGAACTACGTGGCCCTGGAGAACGACCCCAACCAGCCGCTGCTCAACCGGGCGCTGCGCGAGCGCTACCCCCCGGGTTCGACGTTCAAGATCGTGACGGCCGCCGCCGCCATCGAGCACCTGGACGCCGGCCCGGACAGCACCATGGACGCCCCGAACGTCCTGGAGCTGGGGCACCCGCTCCCCAACGCGACCCCCGGCGGCACCTGCAACAACGGGCAGCCGGACACCCTGGCCCACTCCATCCAGATCTCCTGCAACACCTCGATGGCCAACTGGGCGATCGAGATGGGCGGTGAGGCCCTGGCGGAGCAGGCGCACGCGTTCGGCTTCTCCCGGACGGCCGACGAGCGCGACCCCCTGGAGGTGCCGCTGGAGGCCGTGCCGAGCCTGGCGCCGGTCGAGGACGACCGCAACATCCTGGGCCGCGCGGGCATCGGGCAGTCCAACGTCGAGGCGACGCCGCTCCAGATGGCCATGGTCGCCGCCGGTGTGGCCAACTCCGGCGAGGTCATGCATCCGTACCTGGTCGACTCGGTGCGCGACGCCGACCGTTCGGTGGTCACCCAGACCAGCCCCGAGGTCTACAGCCAGGCCATGAGCGCGAGCACCGCGTCCACGCTCACCGACATGATGGTCCTGGTGACCGGCCCGGACGGGTCCGGCACCAACGGAGCCATCTCCGGCATGGACGTGGCGGGAAAGACCGGTACCGCCGAGACCGGCGGGGAGAGCGGGACCCACAACTGGTTCATCGGCTTCGCGCCGGCCGACGACCCGCAGATCGCGGTCGCCGTGGTGATCGAGCACGGCGGCGGCAGCGGTGGCGAGCTCGCCGCGCCGATCGCCCGCCAGATGATGGAGGCAGTGGTCCAGTAGTGAGCGCCTACGAGCCGTCTTCGCAGAACGGCCCCGGTGGACTGGCCGGGGCCGTTCTGAGCAACCGTTACCGCCTGGAGGAGCAGATCGGCTCCGGCGGTATGGGCACCGTGTGGCGGGCGACCGACACACTGCTCAACCGTTCAGTCGCGGTGAAACTGCTGCACCCGGCCCAGATGGCCGAGCCGACGGCACGCGAGCGCTTCCGGACGGAGGGCAGGATCACCGCCGGCCTGTCCCACCCCGGGATCGCCCAGGTCTTCGACTACGGCGAGGAGGACGGCCGCGCGTTCCTGATCATGGAACTCGTGGTCAGTGAGCCGCTCTCGCAGGTCCTGCGCGAGCAGGGCCCGCTCAGCTCCGACCAGACCCTCGACTTCGTGTGCCAGGCCGCCAAGGCGCTCGCCGCCGCGCACGCGCGCGGTGTGGTGCACCGGGACATCAAGCCCGGGAACCTGCTGGTGACCGAGGACGGCCAGCTCAAGCTGACGGACTTCGGCATCGCCCGGGGCGACACGTCGGTCACCCTGACGCAGACCGGCATGGTCATGGGCACCGCGCAGTACATCTCACCCGAGCAGGCGTCGGGGCGGCCAGCGAGCGCCGCGTCCGACCTGTACGCGCTCGGCGTGGTGGCCTACGAGTGCCTGGCGGGAACACCTCCGTTCACCGGGGACAGCCCCGTGGCCCTGGCCCTCGCGCACACCCGCGACGACCCGCCCGAGCTCCCCGAGTACGTCCCCGCCGACATCGACGACCTGGTCTTCTCGTTGTTGCAGAAGGACCCGAAGGACCGTCCCTCCTCGGCGGGCGAGGTCGCGCACCTGGCCGCCGTGATCCGCTCCAACGCGGGCACCGGACCGCCCACGCCCTCGACGGGCTTCCACGGCATGGCCCAGACGGCGGTGGTCGGCTCCATCCCGGACGGGCCGCGTACCGGACCGTCCGGAACCGTACGGCGAACCGCCGGACAGTCGGCCGTAACCCCTGTTCAGGGAGGCGACTCGGCTAGTCTGGCCGAGGGTTCGGGTCACGAGCGACGCATCCGGACCCCCGTGGTGTTGGCCGCGGTGGCGGCGACCATCCTGATCGTGGCCGCGGCCGTGGCGGGGTTCGTGTTCAGCCCGGACCGCGACACCCAGAACGTCAACGACAGCACGAAGCCCCCGACCTCCGAGGTCTCGCCGTCCCCCACCCCCAGCGAGGACGACGACCCGGACGAGGAGATCGAGGCTCCGCCGCCGGTGGAGGACACACCGCACTGGACCCCCGATCCCGGAGGCTGGGAGGAGACGGAGAGCCCCCTACCCGACGAGGGCGAGGAGGAGCCGACCGTTCCCGAGGACGACGAGAACGACGGGTCCGAGGAGGAGCCCGGAACCGAGGACCCGGGCGGCACGGACCCGGAGACGCCTCCCGAGGGTGGCGACAATCCTCCCAATCCCGGCCAGGACAACCCCGGCAACGCTCCGTGAACAGGTAATGAGCCAGAGACGATCAGGGTAGGCGGCGGCCCGCGGGCGGCTTCCGGATGACACGAGGATGAGTGCACGACATGTCCCAGCCCCGGCTCCTCGGTGGCCGCTACGAACTCGACACGGTGGTCGGGCGCGGCGGCATGGCCGAGGTACACCGCGCACGCGACCTCCGGCTCGACCGGCTCGTCGCCATCAAGACGCTCCGGCACGACCTGGCACGCGACCACGTCTTCCAGGCGCGGTTCCGCAGGGAGGCGCAGTCCGCGGCGTCCCTGAACCACCCGGCGATCATCGCGGTGTACGACACCGGCGAGGACATGATCGACGGGGTCTCGATCCCGTACATCGTCATGGAGTTCGTCGACGGTCGCACGCTCAAGGAGCTCCTGGACGACGACCGCAAGCTGCTGCCGGAGCGTTCGGCTGAGCTGGTGGACGGCATCCTCAAGGCTCTGGAGTACAGCCACGACAACGGGATCGTCCACCGGGACATCAAGCCCGCCAACGTGATGCTGACCAAGAACGCCGAAGTCAAGGTGATGGACTTCGGCATCGCCCGGTCGATGGACGACAACCAGGCGACGATGACCCAGACCTCCCAGGTCATCGGCACCGCGCAGTACCTCTCCCCCGAGCAGGCTCGCGGTGAGCGGGTGGATCCGCGCAGCGACATCTACTCCACCGGCTGTGTGCTCTACGAGCTGCTGACCAACCGTCCGCCGTTCACTGGCGACTCCCCGGTCTCGATCGCCTACCAGCACGTCCGCGAGGACCCGGTGCCGCCGTCCGAGGTGGACGGGCAGATCCCGGAGTGGCTGGAGGACGTCACCCTCCGCGCGATGACCAAGGACCGCGAGGAGCGGTACCAGAACGCCGCCGAGATGCGCGCGGACATCCAGCGGGGCCTGGCCGGGATGCCCACCCAGGCGGGCACCATGGCGATGGCCGCGGCCGGGGCGACCACGGCGCTGCCGCCCGCCGACGACCGCGGGTACGACGACTACGACGATGACTACGACGACTACCGGGACGAGAAGAAGGGCGGCGCGGGCAAGGCGATCCTGTGGACGCTGCTGGGACTGGGCGTGATCGCCTCGATCATCCTCGTCTTCTTCCTGATGAACCAGGGCGGCGGTGACGACGTCGAGACGTTGGCCGTGCCCGAGCTGGCCGGGAGCACGCTGCCCGAGGCCGAGGCCCAGCTCACCGAGGAGGGGTTCGAGAACCACCGCTCCGAGGAGAGGTCCGACGACGAGGTCGAGGAGGGGACGGTCATCGAGACCGACCCGACGGCCGGTTCGGAGATCGAGGCCACCACCTCCATCGTCATCTACGTCTCCTCGGGCCCCGGTGAGCTGGAGGTCCCGAACGTGGAGAACCAGTCGGAGTCCGACGCGATCTCCACGCTCAACGACGTGGGCTTCGAGAACGTCACCACGGACCGCAGGGCGAACGAGTCCGTGGCCGAGGGCTACGCGGTGGGCACCGAGCCCGGTTCCGGCACGGACGCCGACCCCGCGGACGAGATCACGTTGATCATCTCCTCCGGCCCCGACCAGGTGGGGGTGCCCGACCTCCAGAGGATGACCCGTGAGCAGGCGGAGAACGCGCTCAGCTCGGCGGGGCTCAGCGGCGACTTCCAGGAGCAGGAGAACGGCGACGCCCCGGAGGGCACCGTCATCAACCAGTCGCCCGCCGCGGGGCAGTCGGTGAACACCGGCACCTCGGTGACCGTCACGCTCGCCGTGGCCCCGGCCGAGCCCACGGAGCCGGAGCAGCCCACCGACCCGGAGGAGCCGACCGACCCGGAGGAACCGGGCGAACCGAGCTTCCCGGGCTGGCCGCCGCCGGGGACGGACGACTTCGTCTTCCGCAGGGGCTAGGCCCACACCGGCGAAGGCCGGACACGACCCAGGACGATCACGACGGCGGGCGGGTGCTCACGGGAGCCCCGCCCGCCGTCGTGTGCGTGCCAGGACCCCTGGGGCCGTTGGGGTATTGGAACCTTTCCTCCAGTGACGCGCGCCCCACCCGACGCGTAGACTGAGTGCGTTCCGAACCTCCGCACAACCTTGGAGCAACGACCGTGCCCAAGTCCCGCAGCGACCGCAAGAAGAAGGCTGTCTACACGCCGCCTCCTTCCAAAGAGAAGCCGAAGGTCAGTCCGCGTTGGCTCGTGCCGACGATGCTGGGCTTCTTCATCCTGGGCATTCTCTGGATCGCGGTCTACTACATCGCGGGTTCCCAGGTGCCCTACATGCAGGACTGGCACAACTGGAACCTGCTGATCGGCTTCAGCGGGATCATCGTGGCCGTCATCCTGTCCACGCGCTGGCACTGACCGCCCCCGCCGCGCACGTGCGCGGCGCCCCCTGACCCGAGCGGGGTCCGACAACGGCACCAACGTCCCCCCGTGGGCGTTCGACCAGCCTTGATCAGGTTTTCCACAGGGTTATCCACAGGCTGTGGGTAGCTCTGTTCGCATGCCCGGAAGCAGGCCTTCACGCGGCAACGGAAAGGCCCCCGGAGCACACGCTCCGGGGGCCTCCGTACGACTCAGACGGGCAGCACGGCGAACCAGAGCCGGGGCGCCAGGAACAACAGCACGAACAGCAGGGCCACGAAGGCCGCCACGAGAAGCCCGTGCGTCAGGGTCCGCCGGTCCTCCCTCCCCTTGCGGGTCGGCAGGTAGGCGAAGACCGCCCCGAGGGCCAGGCCCGCCACGAGACCGCCGATGTGCGCCGTCCAGGAGATGCCGGGGACCAGGAACGTGATGCCCAGGTTGAGCGCCAGCAGGACCAGGATCATCCGCATGTCCAGCCGCAGGCGCCGGCCGAGCACGAACACCGCCCCGAAGAGGGCGAAGATCGCGCCGGAGGCGCCCACCGAGAGCTGGCCGGGCACGAAGAGCGCACTCGTCACGGACCCGGCCAGGGCCCCCGCCACCCACAGCGCGAGGAACCGGCCGTGCCCGAGCCAGCGCTCCAGCTGCTGCCCCAGGAGGTACATCGCGTACCCGTTGAACAGCAGGTGCATCACACCGCCGTGCAGGAAGGCCGCGGTGATCAGCCGGTACCACTCGTGTTGCAGGATCGCGGCGAAGCCGTGCATCCCGAACTCGACGACCAGCGGCGACCGCCCGGCCTGGCCGACCGGGTCGGAGGTACCCAGCTGGGCGAGGAAGCCCACCGCCATCAGGGCCAGGATCGTCCAGGTCACGTACGGCTTCTGGACGATCCTGCCGCCGAAGGTGGTCCGCGCCGAGCGCACCCTCCGGTTTCCCTCCGCCACGCACTCGGGGCACTGGAACCCCACCGAAGCCTCGACCATGCAGTCCGGGCAGATCGGCCGCGAGCACCGGGTGCAGCTGACGCCGGTCTCCCGACCGGAGTGTCGGTAGCAGGTACGGGGCGTTCCCGGCTCGGAGCCGGACTCGGACGGGGTTCCTGGCGGAGGGGGGTACGCGGTCATGGGTGGGTCGTCACTCCTCTGGGTCTCACCACTGTGGTGCCGAGCTAGCGGGTGATCTCGACGCTGTTGATCACCACGTCCTCGCGGGGACGGTCCTGCGCGTCGGTGTCGACCTTGGTGATCGCGGTGACGACGTCACTGCCCTCGACGACCTCGCCGAAGATGGTGTGACGGCCGTTGAGCCAGTACGGCTCACCGACGGTGATGAAGAACTGCGAGCCGTTGGTGCCCGGACCCGCGTTGGCCATGGCCAGCAGGAAGGGGCGGTCGAAGGTCAGGTCGGGGTGGAACTCGTCCCCGAACTTGTAGCCGGGGCCGCCGCGGCCGTTGCCGAGCGGGTCCCCGCCCTGGATCATGAAGCCGTCGATGACACGGTGGAAGATCGTGCCGTCGTAGAGGCTGCTGTTGGAGGGCTTGCCCGTGGTGGGGTCCATCCACTGCTTGGAACCGTCGGCCAGCCCGATGAAGTTGGCGACCGTGTCCGGCGCCTGCTCCTCGAAGAGCTTGACGACGATGGTTCCCTTGGAGGTGTTCAGCCGCGCGGTGGGCTGACCCGTGGAGTCCGACACCTCAGTGCCTTTCGATCGAGCGAGATTTACGTGCTCACGTTACCCGTCCGTCCACCGCGTTTCGCCTGAACCCGATCCACGCTCGACGGTGTCGAAACGTAGATCACAGACGCAGAGGACGTATGTTGAGATAACACCCGGATAACGGGGAAGGACGACGGGAAGCCCGAGTGGGCCGCACACGTCGGCACCGCCGGGTGGCAACGAACCCTGAGATCGATCGAAGGAGCTGACGACGTGCCCATCACTGCCAAGCGTCGCAAGGCCCGCAAGGAGGCCGAGGCGAGTCTCGCCCGCCTACAGGACCTGGCCAAGGAGCAGGCCGACCGGTTCGGCCCCTACGCCGACCAGGCGCGGGACCAGGCAGCCCTCAGACTCCTCCAGGCGCGAGGATGGACCGCTCCCCGGCTGGAGACGGCCGCGCAGCGAGTCGAGGACACCGTGGCGCCCCGGGTGGCCGGGCTGCTGACCACGGCCGCGCAGCGGATCGACCCGAAGCCGAGCCGCCGTGGGCTGCGCCTGCTCCGGCGCGGGAACCGTCGCGTTCCCCGGGGGGTCCTGATCGGTGGCGCCGCCGTGGTCGGCGGCGTGATCGTGTACTCGCTCATCCGCATGCGCCAGGCCTCGCAGGACGCCGAGTGGCAGGAGCACCTGGACCAGGCCCGCGAGCAGGTCCGTGAGACCCGCGAGCACCTGGAGGAGAAGGCGACGGACACCGCCAAGGCCACCAAGGCCAAGGCGAAGGAGACCGTACGCGCCGCCAAGGACGACTGACGTCCCGGACCCGACATCCCCTCCCGGTGAGGGCGGAGCCCCTCCGAGAGGGGCCCGCCGGACCGGTGTGTCCTGAGAGCCGCGTCGAGGCTTCGACGCGGCCTCAGTTCTCCTTGATCAGGCGGTAGACCAGCGGGTACCGCCAGTCCCGGCCCATCAGGACTCCGGCGGCGGCGATGATCGGCAGGATGAACCAGCCGAGGAAGACGCCGACGAGGACCAGGGCCGGAAGCACCAGCCACACGAGCAGGACGCTCACGATCGCGCTCACCAGGCAGAAGAGCTGGAAGTTGAGTGCTTCCATGGCCTGCCGCCGCAGGTAGGGCGACAGCTCGCCGCCGACCAGCAGCAGGACCAGCGGGGCGAGGAAGGGAAGGAAGAACGCGGACAGGTGTCCGGCGGCCGCCCCGACCTTCTCCATCGGGTTCTCGGTGGTCAGTTTGCGATCCGTCCGCCCGCCCTCGGTCCTGGGCGCCTGTCCGGCACCACCCGGCGAGACACTGACCCCCAGGTCGGACGTGAGCGGCACCAGGTCTCCGCTGATCTTGGCCCGCATGGCCCGGTCGAGCCGGTCACCGAACTCGTCCTCGTCCAGCTGCCCCTGCGAGTAGGCCTCACGGAGCACCTCGGCCACGGCGTCGCGGTCGGCGTGGGTCAGCCGGATCTGCGGCTCCGGCACGGCCGGCTCCCACGGATTCCGTCTCTGAGGGTTCTGCACGGCCATCCCCACTCCCAGTGTGCTCCGACGAGCACGGCCGTACGACGATGACCGCGCCCCCTCCATGATGCGGCATCACACGCGGTGCGGGTATGGGGGGCGTCCCTGATCCTCCCCTGATCCGCTCCTCCCCCTGGGGGAGGATGCGGGCATCGACTTTGGTCGGAACGCCGCGCCCCACACCGTCATCCGTCCGGGCTCCCCTCCCAGACGGGTCTCAGCTCACTGTCGCGCGGTGGCGTGCACCCCGGTCCGCGCGGGCTCCTGCTCGGTCCGCTCCTCCTCGTAGCGCCGCTCGGCGCTGGTGAGCAGGTCGAACCAGCTGGTCACGTCCTTGCGTCGACGCAGCAGCGCACGACGCTCGCGTTCGGTCATGCCTCCCCAGACACCGAACTCGATCCGACTGTCCAACGCCTCGGCAAGGCACTGGGTACGCACCGGGCAACCCCGGCAGATGAGCTTCGCGCGGTTCTGCGCGGCGCCCTGAACGAACAGGGCGTCCGGGTCGATCTCACGGCACTTGGCTCGGGCCGCCATCTTCTCGTTCCACATGTTGCCCCACTCCCAAGATCAGCATGTGTGGTGATCGAAACCCACCGGGCGGCACGGCCGCCGGTGGACGAGGAACAGTGGGCCGGTACGAGGACGGTGTACGAGGCCGGGCGGGGGGCCGCACGGCTCACTCACCTTCGGGGGTCTCTCGTTTCGGCGCACTGTGTTTCTCGTTGTCGTTGGTGTCGAAACTACGGATTGCCGGAGTTCACCAACAGGCCCCAAGAGGCCTATTTCTCATATGGCCCACTAGGACCATTGCCTCTCCAGGAAGTGTCATCATACACACACGGAGAGTCACCACATGTGATACGGGCACCCCCGTGCAACCACAATGAAAGGTCACTCTCAGACCATTCCTTCAAAACCGTGATGACCTGCGACTTCGCACCATCCCACGTGCGACTCACCCCACTGCGACAGGGATGCCGCAACAGGACAGGCTGTCACCGACCCCACCCGATCGGGCTATGCGGACCCCCGGACAGACGGGCCGGGCAACCACACAGGCCCCCCAATTCACTCCCACACGAACGCATACAGAACTACCGTTTAGTAACTTGGAAGGGTATTTCGTGCGCCCCTTCTGGGACTCCCCGACCAATCCGATGAATGGTGCCAGCGGTCCCGGCAGCGTGATTTCGGCACCACATGGGTTCCCGACACGACGAAGCGGCCCTGTGCAGAGCACAGGACCGCTTCAAGGGTGGAGCCAAGGGGAGTCGAACCCCTGACCTCCGGTATGCAAAACCGGCGCTCTGCCAGCTGAGCTATGGCCCCATCGGACCCGGGAACCCAGGTCACCTGGAGAGCATACCCGCATCGGAGCCCCGGTCACGCCGGGAGGACCCGGACCCTGGGGCTACGCAGCACAAAGCCGTGGGTCGCACCACGGGTCGTCGGCCCACCCACGTCTTCGTGTCACATGGAAAGCTCTCGGATCAGCTCTCGCTGGCCGCGGTGGCTTCCGTCCACAGGTCGAGCTCGGCGCGGTCCGCCTGGATCTTGCGGTAGACGGCGAAAGCCCCGAGGGCCACCAGCGCCAGAACGATGATCTTCTTCACTGTCCGGACCCTTTCTCTGTTGGAAAACCGGTCGTACGCACGGGCTCCCGCATGAGCGGGGCCCGTGGGCAACTTTATGAGGTTGTCACCTAGCAGACTAGCAAGCCATGGCGGGCGGTCCCTGCCATGGTGGACCGATTCACACCGTCTTCTTCCTCTGATCCGCACTGAGGGGGTTCCGTACGGTCAGGTCAGCAGGGCCATCCGCCCCAGAATCCCCACCGTGGCCTCCGGCGAGGCGGCGATTCGGGTGAGTTCGTCCCACACCCGCCGACACGACCGGAGCGCGTCCTCGGACTCGACGATCCCTCCGCCCTGGGTCGCCTCGACGTACGCGAGGTCGGCCTCGTCCTCCTCGAACTCCAGGATGGAGAACGGCCCGGCCAACCCCGGGTGGGGACCGGCGGACGTCGGCAGCAGCTGGACCGTCACGTGCTCGGACCCGGTGGCCAGCTCGACGATCCGCCTCGTCTGTCCCCGCAGCAGACCCAGGTCACCGGAGACACGTTGCAGGGCGTCCTCCTCGACGACCGCGTGGTAGTGCCCCAGGGACCCTGAGTCGAGGATCTCCTGACGTTTGAGGTAGGCCGCGACCATCCGCTCGGCCGCGTGCTCCCCGTGCCCCAGCCGCCGAGCCAGGGCCGCCGTGTAGTCGGGGGTCTGCAACAGGTCCGGCACCAGGATCCCCGCGTAGGACCGCAATGAGACGGCACCGGCCTCGTTGCCCACGTACGCGGAGGAGAGCACGTCCTCGTACTCCGTCCACCACGGACGCAGACGCGACTCACGCACCAGCGTCAGAACGGCCTCCCGCTGGCCTCCGGTGACGCCGTACAGGCGCAGCAGCGCGGAGATCTCCATGACCGAGGGCCACTTGCGGATCCCGGTCTCGATGTGGCCCAGCTTGGCCGGAGACCACTCCAGCTCCTCGGCCACGTCGTTGAGGGTCATGCCCGCCTGGACACGGCGACGTCGAAGTTCGGCGGACAGCCTCCGCCGGCGAACAGTGGGGCTCGTCATAGCACTGATCCAATGACGCAGAGTGTCGGGTCTATCAGCGAAACACGACACCTAGCATCTAGCAATGTGTTTCTAGAAAAGAGCGACCGATTCGATGCATTACGAGGCGGTCCGCAAAGCCAAAACTTCCCGTTTGTTACGATAAGTAGCCACATCCACCACACACGAACCCACAGTTGGATAGCGCGTACGATGCTTGAGGGCGTACCCGCACACATAGAGGAAACCCATGAGCTACCCGCTTGACGACGCAGAGCAGTTGATCGCGAACGCGGAGGCCCAGATGCCTCCGAGCACACGGTCACGCCTGATCGCGAAACTCCGCATGGGTAAGCACATCGACGACGCCGCCAAGGAGCTGGACATCAGCCCCAAGCAGGTCTTCTCGACGGCGCGCGTCCTCAAGCCCTTCGGTGAGCAGCTCGACGCCACGCTCACCAGCCAGCGGGACCCGTCCCTCCCCCACGGCAGTGTCACCGGCTACAACAAGCGCTGCCGTTGCCCCGAGTGCCGTGGGGCCCTCCAGCAGCGGGTCTGATCGAGTGCGGGACTGACGGGGTGCCGTACCGACCGACGTTCGGCCTGACGAGGTGCGGTACCGATCAGGTGCGGGTCCCGCACGTGCGGACCTCCTCCGGTTCCGCGGTCCACTCGCGGTGTCCTCTCCTCTTCCCCTGTGGCGTCCTCTTCCGGTCACCTCTCCCACCTGCGCCAACTCGCCGTTAACCCAGACTTCCCGAACCAATACGCCACACAGAGGCTTACGGACGGAGAAGTTGGGGGAGACCGCTGAACATGAACGAGCACGTGGACTGGTCTGGGATGAGCGAGGACGACTTCGTTGCGCTGCTGCGGCAGCTCATCGACGCACCAGAAGCCGACGAGGACTGACCTCCAGGAGCACGGTGCAGACCCCCTCGGACCCAGGGGGTCCCCACCTGTCCCAGGCCCCGTGTTCTGATCCCCGACCCGAGTTCCGAGCCCCCGCTCCCGCGCGGTGGCGGCTCGCCCCGCGGCATTCACTCCAGGCCCTGGAGGTCGAGGAGCCGGTCAGGCCGCCGGGGTGCGCGGCCCATCCCTCCACTCCCTCCACCCGCACCATCGAAGACCCCCGAGGCCCATTCCGCGCCCGGGGGTCTCGTGGTTGTCCAGGGGGCTTCGGTTGTCCACAGCCCCCCGTGGCCGCCCCTGACAACCCCCACCCAGAAGGCCTAACCTCAATACCGGGGGAACCCACGCCTGCGCCCACACAGGGCTGCCCACACCAAC
>NZ_CBDRIY010000020.1:0-106401 GCF_965344335.1 Nocardiopsis eucommiae | reverse complement strand
CCCCGCGTCACTCGGTGCGCTCGGTTCTCTCGTACTTGTCGAGGCGCCCGCACATGCCCCAGGCCGGGACGGACCCGCCCCGGTGGACGGACGCCGAGGCCAGGTGGGAGGCGTCGCCCTCCGCGAGCGCGTCGAGGTGGGCGGCGGTGCGGGCGACCTCGGCGGCCGGTCCGCGCTCGAACCGGGTCCGCCAGTCGGGCAGGCGGGCGGAGACCAGGCGCAGGGCGGCGGTGTGGAGGTCGGTCAGCGCGGAGGTGTCGCCCGATTCCAGGCGGTTCCGCAGTCGGGTGAAGCCGGACACGGCGAGTTCGCGCCGCTCACGTGCCGAGCCCTCGGGGTCGGCGGGGTCGAGGGCCGCCGCCCTCGCGTAGGCGGCCGGGTCGGCCAGGACCTCGAAGGGGAAGGTGAGGACGGCGTCGCCGGCCTCGGGCAGGCCCGCGTTCTGCATGAGGACGATCATGCGCAGGTCACCGTGGTTGATCAGGCGGTGCACGGTCCCGGGGGTGAACCAGAGGAGGTCGCCCTCGGTGAGCGGCGTGGACGCGAAGCCCGACATGGTCAGGGTCTGCACGGCCCCCGAACCGCCGGTGACCGCGTACGCCTCGGTGCAGGCCAGGTGGAGGTGGGGGGTGCCGCCGCACAGGCCGTCGGACCCCGGCGCGGCGGGCCAGTCGTAGACGCGCAGCCCGGACAGTCCGATCCCTCCGGGCAGCGCGGGGAGGTCGTGTGGCGGCGGTGTCGGTGCGTCAGTGCTGGCTGGCTGGGGAAACGGGTTCACCGCGGCTCCCGGGACGCGTGGGGGAAAGCGCTTTCTATGCCGAGAAAGTACGTTCGGTCCCCGCTGGCTGTCAAGGTCCCCAGGGGCACTCGATTCCCGCCTGCACCGGACGGGGAACTTCGCCATACTGCTGGGAACGCCTCCCCGGACGGCGCTGGCGGCAGCGCGGTCGGGAGGTTCCGGGAACGGGGGAGCAGGGCGGAGATGGCCACCACACTCGCTGACGTGGCGCGGCGGGCCGGGGTGTCACCGGCGACGGTGTCCCGGGTCCTCAACGGCAACTACCCCGTGGCCCGGGCGACGGCGGAACGGGTCCACCGGGCCGTCGCCGAGCTGGACTACGTGGTCAACGGCAACGCCCGCGCCCTGGCGGCGGCCAGCTCCGACCTGATCGGTGTCCTGGTGCACGACGTCGCGGACCCGTTCTTCGGGGTGATCGCCAGCGGTATCCAGGACGCCATGGCCGAGGGCGACGTCCTGGCCGTCGTGTGCAACACCGCCAGCTCCGCCGAACGGGAGCTGCGCTACCTCCGGCTCCTGCGCAGACAGCGGGCCAGGGCCGTGGTGCTCACCGGGGGGTCGGTCAACGACCCCGGACACCGCGCCGCCCTCCTCGACCAGGTCACCGAGTTCACGTCCGCCGGATCCCGCGTCGTCCTGTGCGGCCGACCGCCCCTGACCGGCCACGACGGCGCGCGGCTACCGGGGGTGGTCGCGGTCGACTTCGACAACGGCGAGGGGGCCCGCGAGCTCACCGCGCATTTGGTCGCGTCGGGGCACCGGGGGATCGGCTACCTCACCGGGCCGGAACACCGGACCACCTCGCGGCTGCGGTTGGACGGCCACCTCCGGGCCTTGGCCGACGCGGGCCTGTCCGAGGAGAGCTGCCCCGTGGTGACCTGCGACTTCGACCGGGAGTCGGGGCGGGCCGGGGTGGCGGAGCTCCTGCGCCGCGCACCCGGTCTCACGGCGGTGGTAGCGGGCAACGACAACGCGGCGCTCGGCGCCCTCGCGGAACTCCGCTCGCGCGGACTGGACGTGCCTGGGGACGTCTCGGTGGCCGGGTTCGACGACCTCCCGTTCAGCCGTGACGCCGTTCCCGCGCTGACCACCGTGCGCATCCCGCTGGCCGACGCGGGTCGCACCAGCGGCCTGCTCGCGCTCGGCGCCCGGGAGGATCCGCCCGGTGGGGCCCTGACCGTGCGCACCGAACTGGTCGTCCGCGACTCCTCCGGACCGGCTCCCGGGTAGGCCCCCGGGCGGTGGGACTCCGGGCGGGCTCACCCCCCGAGGGGCGGGCAGGAGTCGCGCAGGATGACCTGGCCCGGCACGGAGACGTCCTCCGTGAGCGGGGCCCCGGGGTCCAGGGCGAGGTCGGCGGCCCGGCGCCCTATCGCGGCGAGCGGGAACCGCACGGTCGTGAGCTGCGGGGTGACGTCGGCCGCGGTCTCGATGTCGTTGAACCCCGTGACGGCGACGTCCCGGCCCGGCTGGATGCCGTTGTCGCGCAGGGCGGTCATCGCGCCGACCGCCATGAAGTCGTTGCCCGCGCACAACACGTCGACGTCCCTGATCCGACCCGACCGGATGAGCCGGAGGGTGGCGCGGTAGCCGCCGGAGCGGTCGAAGGAGTCGTTCTCGACCACGGAGATCCCCCCGCCCCGGGTCGCGAGCCCCTGCCGCAGGCCCTCCGTCCGCTCCGCCACGGTCTCCAGGGATTCCGCGCCCGTGACCATCGCGGCCTCGCGGTACCCGATCCCGGCGATCGCGGTCCCGAGCTCCCTGGCCCCGGCGGTGTTGGCGGGGTGCACCGCGCCGAGGCCGCCCACCGGCTGGCTGAGGAAGAGGGTTCGGCCGCCTCCGTCCGCGAATCCCCGCAGTTCCGCGAGCAGCGCGTCCGTGTGGGGGTTGCCCGCGATGCGGCTGCCGCCGACGAGGATGGCCCGGGGCCGCTGCCCCCGGATCGTCCGGACGGAGGTGAGCTCCCGCTCGCTGTCGCGCGCCGTGATGGCGATGGTCACGATCACCCCGTGGTCGCGGGCGGAGTCAGCGACCCCGGCGGCCAGGGCGGAGAAGTACGGGTCGTCGATACTGCTGACGAGCAGGGCGAGCACCGGAGCGTTGCCCCGGGCCATGGCCTGCGCGGACAGATCCGTCCGGTAGTCGAGTTCGCGGGCGGCGCTCAGGACCCGCTCGCGGTGTTCGCGGCCGACCTTGCGGTCGCTCTCGTTGAGTACCCGGGAGGCCGTCGCCAGGGACACCCCGGCCCGTGCGGCCACGTCGGTGAGGGTCGGGTTTCCGCTGGATGCCCTGGTCCTCGTCTTGCGCATTTTCCGTCCCGTCCCTCGTGGGGGCATTGACACCCCACCTACGCGAACTTAATATTCCGGAAACGGGAAAGCGCTATCCCGCTTCCGGATCATCTGGGTAAGCGCTTTCCATCATAGCCGAGGCTTCTTCCGCCATCCCCCGAAGTGCGACACGAGGTCCGTATGACTCCACAGACTCAGCCCGCCCCAGCCCCCTCGCCCACGCAGGCCACCGCGGGGACGCGGCGTGGACGTCGCCCCTCGCTCGGGGCGGTGGCCCTGTACCCCGCCACGTTCCTCGCGCTGCTGGTGGTGGCCTGGTTCGCGGTCACGACCACGGGCCTGGTCCAGCCCTACATCATCCCCTCGCCCGTCGACACGTGGAAAGCGTTTACCGACAACCCCGAGTACCTGTGGGGCCACACGCTCGTCACCACGGGGGAGACCCTCGCCGGGTTCGTCATCGCGGCGGTGGTCGGCGTCCTCGTCGCGGTGCTGATGGTCTACTCGCCCACACTGGAGAAGACCTTCTATCCGCTGATCCTCTTCGCCCAGGTCATCCCGAAGATCGCGATCGCGCCGCTGTTCGTGGTGTGGCTCGGCTTCGGCGCCAGCCCGAAGGTCCTCGTGGCCGTGCTCATGGCCTTCTTCCCGGTGGTCATCTCCGGGATCAGCGGCCTGCGGTCGGTCGACCCCGAACTCCTCGAACTCACCTCCACCATGGGCGCGTCCCGGATCAAGACCTTCTGGAAGGTCCGCTTCCCGGCGGCCCTGCCCGAACTGCTGTCCGGCCTCAAGGTCGCCGCGACCCTCGCTGTCACCGGCGCCGTCGTGGGCGAGTTCGTCGGAGCCAACTCCGGTCTGGGCTTCGTCATCCTCCAGGCGAACGGCAACATCGACACCGCCATGCTCTTCGCCGCGCTGATCATCATGTCCGCGCTGGGCGTCCTGCTGTTCGCGATCATCCAGGTCGCGGAGACGCTCCTCATCCCCTGGCACGCCTCGCGCCGCAACCGGGGCTGAGCCGCTCCGACCCCGCGTCCGCGCCCCTCGCGCGGACCCCGGGCCCGCACCCCCCTCCGAACACCGAAAGCCCGGACCCCGGGCCACCCTGGCCTCCGTGCCTCCCCAGCAGTACCCGGAACTCCCGAAGGACCCCTCATGGCCTCTCGAAACTCCCGCACCGCGCGGTACGGCACCCCCTCACGCCCGGCCCTGACCGCCCTCGTCGCCGGGGCGAGCGCCCTGGCCCTCGTCGCCTGCGGCGGCGGGGACGGCGAGACCGGCGGGAGCGGCGACACCGACGCGGTGACGTTGCAGCTCAACTGGTACCCCTACGGCGAACACGCGCCCTTCTACTACGGCGTGGAGGAGGGGATCTTCGAGGAGCACGGGATCGACCTCACCATCGAGGCGGGGCAGGGCTCCGCCCGGACCGTGCAGGCCGTCGGCCAGCAGGACTTCGACTTCGGCTGGGCCGACACCCCCGCGCTGCTCGCCAACGTGGACGAGGGCGTGGACGTGCGCTCGGTCGGCGTCTACCTCCAGTCCACCCCCGCCGCCGTGCAGTACTTCGCCGAGACCGACATCTCGGGGCCGGACGACCTCCGGGGCAGGACCATCGCGGTCTCCGCCGGTGACGCGGTCACCCTCACCTTCCCCCTGTACCTGGAGGCCGTGGGCCTGTCCGAGGACGACGTCGAGCAGCAGAACCTCGACTCGGCGGGCAAGAACGCGGCGCTGATCTCCGGCCAGGTGGACGCGCTCATCGGCTTCGGCCACGACCAGGGCCCCAAGATCTCCGCCGAGAGCGGCAAGGAGGTCAACTACCTGCGCTACTCCGACGCCGGGCTGAGCTTCTTCAGCAACGGGCTGCTCGCCCACAGCTCCACGATCGCGGACGACCCCGACCTGGTCCAGCGCATGGTCACGGCGACCACGGCGGCCTTCACCGCCGCACAGGAGTCGCCGGAGGACGCGGTCGCGTCCATGGAGGGCCAGAACCCGCAGATGCCCAGCGGCGAGGTGCTCCTGGAGCAGTGGCAGGGCACCATCGAGCTGCTCCACACCGAGAACAGCGAGGGCCTGGAGCCGGGCCACACCTCCGAGGACGACTGGCGGGGGACCATCGAGGTCCTCGCCGAGGCCGGGCTGATCAACGAGGCCAAGGAGACCAGCACGTACTTCGACGCCTCCTTCACCACGGAAGGGCAGTGAGCATGTTCGCCAGAACAGCCGACCGCGCCCGGGACGGAGCCGGTTCCGGGCCGCCCGCGGAGCAGGGACCGATGGTCGACATCCACGGGGTCGACGTCACCTTCCGGACCAAAGACCGTACGGTGCACGCGCTCAGCGGCATCGACCTCACCATCCAGCACGGCGAGTTCCTCAGTATCGCGGGCCCCTCCGGTTGCGGGAAGTCCACGCTGCTGCGGGTGATCGCCGGGCTCACCGCGACCAGCGCGGGCGGGGTGACCCTGCGAGGGACACCCGTGGAGGGTCCCCGCCGCGACGTCGGGTTCGTCTTCCAGCGGGCCGCGCTCCTGGACTGGCGCAACGCCCGCGACAACATCCTCTTCCAGGCCGAGATGCGCGGGCTGCCCAAGGCGTGGGCGCGCAGGCGTACCGACGAGCTCATGGAGATGACCGGCCTCACCGGCTTCGAGAAGGCCATGCCCTTCGAGCTGTCCGGCGGCATGCAGCAGCGGGTCTCCCTGTGCCGCGCCCTCCTGCACGAACCCGACGTGCTGCTCATGGACGAGCCCTTCGGCGCTCTCGATGCGTTGACCAGGGAGAACATGAACGTGGAACTCCGCCGGATCTGGGAGGACACCGGTATGACGGTGGTCCTGGTGACGCACTCGGTGGCCGAGGCCGTGTACCTGGCGTCCCGCTCCGTGGTCATGGGGCCGCGCCCCGGCCGCGTGATCGAGGAGTTCGACATCGCCATCCACGGCCACCGCGAGTACGAACCCACCCTGGAGAACCCCGAGTTCCAGCGCGTGACCGCCAGGATCCGCGAGCTCCTGGGCTCCACCGCCACCGCCGACTGACCCCGAGCCACGGTCGACCGACCGCAACTGGACAGGACCTGCACGACATGACGACACAGACGATCGGGATCATCCTCAACGGCGTCACCGGCCGCATGGGCTACCGCCAGCACCTGGTGCGGTCCATTCTGGCCATCCGGGACGAGGGCGGGCTCGCCCTGCCCGACGGCTCCCGGGTGCCGATCCGCCCCGTCCTCGTGGGGCGCGACAAGGAGAAGCTCGACCGCATCGCCCTGCGGCACGATGTCGAGGAGTACACGACCGACCTCGACGCGGCGCTGTCCGACGACGGGCTGGGCGTCTACGCGGACTTCCTGCTCACCAGCGCCAGGGTCCCCGCCCTGCGCAGGGCCATCGCGGCGGGGAAGGCGATCTACAGCGAGAAGCCGACCGCCGAGACCCACGCGGAGGCCGAGGAACTGGCCCGGGAGGTCGAGCGCGCGGGCCTGCACAACGGTGTGGTGCACGACAAGCTCTACCTGCCGGGACTGCTCAAGCTGAGGCGGCTGGTCGACTCCGGCTTCTTCGGGCGGGTCCTCTCGGTGCGCGGCGAGTTCGGCTACTGGGTGTTCGAGGGCGGGTGGCAGCCCGCCCAGCGGCCCAGCTGGAACTACCGCAAGGAGGACGGCGGCGGGATCGTGGTGGACATGTTCCCGCACTGGAACTACGTCTTCGAGCACCTCTTCGGGCCGGTGCGCTCGGTGTACGCGCACACCGCCACGCACATCCCGGAGCGCGTCGACGAGCACGGCGCCTCGTACGCCGCGACCGCCGACGACGCCGCGTACGCGATCTTCGAGGTGGGCGAGGGCACCGTGGTGCAGATGAACTCCAGCTGGTGCGTGCGGGTGGACCGCGACGAACTGGTGGAGTTCCAGGTGGACGGCACGCACGGCTCGGCGGTGGTGGGGCTGTTCAACGGGCGGGTGCAGACCCGCGAGACGACGCCCCGGCCGGTGTGGAACCCCGACCTCGCGGACGCCCACGACTACCGGGCGGACTGGAGCCGGGTGCCCGACAACGCGGAGTTCGGCAACGGGTTCCGCGCGCAGTGGGAGGAGTACCTGCGCGACCTCGTCGCTGGACGGCCGCACCGGTTCGACTTCGCGTCGGCCGCGCGCGGGGTGCTGCTCGCGGAGCGGGGCCTGGAATCCGCCGCCACGGGTCGGCGGATCGCCCTCGGCACGAACGCGGAGGCGCGGTCATGACGGGAGCCACCCCCGGGGACGCGGCCGAGGATTCCGCCGACCCCGCCACCGCGCCACGAGTGCTGCTGCCGCGCGCCTCGGGCCGCGTCGACCAGCTGGACCTCGCGGCCGCGCCGGAGCCGGTCCCGCCGCGCGGACACCACCGGGTGCGGTCGGTGTACGCCGCCGCCCACGTGGTGCCGGTGCCCTGGGGGGCCAACGTCCCCGGTGCCCCCGCCGAGGTGGACTGGGAATCCACCCTGGGGTTCCGCCGACGGGTGTGGGGCCTGGGCCTCGGGGTCGCGGAGGCGATGGACACCGCCCAGCGGAACATGGGGCTGGACTACGCCGCCACCCGTGAACTGGTGGAGCGCACGGCCCGCGCCGCCACGGAGTTCGGCCGGGAGCACGGTGTCCCCACCCGGGACCTCGTCGTCTCAGGCGTCAACACCGACCAGCTCCCGGACGCCCCGGTCAGTCTCGACCGGGTGGTAAGCGCTTACCGGTCCCAGCTCGAGCACGTGGAGTCCACCGGTTCGGGGGTCGTGCTCATGGCCAGCAGGCACCTAGCGGCGGCGGCCCGCGACGCCGCCGACTACGCGAAGGTCTACGCCGAGGTGCTTGGGGCAGCACGGACCCCGGTGGTCCTGCACTGGTTGGGCGAGGCCTTCGACGCCCGCCTCGCCGGGTACTTCGGGTCGCGGGACACGGCCGAGGCCATGGACACCGTGGTGGACCTCATCGAGGACCACGCCGACCGCATCGCCGGGATCAAGCTCTCCCTGCTGGACGCGGCGGCCGAGCGCTCGCTGCGCTCCCGGCTGCCGGACGGGGTCCGCATGTACACCGGCGACGACTACAACTACGTGGACCTGATCCTCGGAGACGGCGAACACCACTCCGACGCCCTGTTGGGCGCCTTCGCCGCCGTCACCCCCCAGGCGTCGGCGGCGCTCACCGCCCTGGAGGCCGGTGACACCGCCGCCTACCGGCGGGTGCTCGGACCCACCGAGGAACTGTCCCGGCAGGTCTTCGCGCCGCCCACCCAGTACTACAAGACCGGGGTGGCCTTCCTGGCCTGGCTCAACGGGCTCCAGCCGGGGTGGTCGATGGTGGGCGGGCTGCACTCGGCCCGGAGTCTGCCGCACCTGTCCCGAGTGATCGAACTGGCCGACGCGTGCGGCGCCCTCGCGGACCCCGCGCTCGCCGCGCGGAGGTGGCGGAACCTGCTGCTGACACACGGTGTGACCGAGGAGAGGAAGGGGCGGACGTGAGCGCCGTGCGGACGGACACCGAGCGGTTCTCGCTCAACCAGGCCACCATCAAGCGGGCCGACCTGGCGGCCACGATCGACCACGCCGTGGCCGCCGGGGTCGGGGCGGTGGGACTGTGGCGCGACCGGGTCGCGGAGGCGGGCCTGCCCGAGGCCGCCGCCCGTCTGGCCGACTCCGGGCTCCGCTTCTCCAGCCTGTGCCGGGGCGGGTTCGTCACGGACCCCGGCACGGCCGACGACCAGTGGAAGGAGAACCTCCGGGCGCTGGACGAGACCGCCGCGCTGGCCGAGGCCGGGGCCCCGGGTTCGGCGCCGGTGCTCGTACTGGTCCTCGGCGGGTTGCCGCCCGGGGACCGGGACCTCGCGGCGGCCCGGGAGCGGGTACGGGCGGCGCTGCGCCGCCTCGCGCCGGAGGCCCGGGCACGCGGGGTGCGGCTGGGCGTCGAACCCATGCACCCCATGTTCTGCGCCGACCGCGCGGTGGTCTCCACCCTCGGACAGGCCCTCGACCTGGTCGCTGACCTCGATCCGGAGACGGTCGGGGTGGTCGTGGACACCTACCACGTGTGGTGGGACCCGCAGGTGCTGCCGATGATCGCGCGGGCCGGGGCGGAGGGGCGGATCGTCTCCTACCAGGTGTGCGACTGGCTCACCCCGATTCCCGAGGGCGCGCTCCTGGGCCGGGGGCTGCCGGGAGAGGGCCATGTCGACTTCGCGTCCCTGACCCGCGCGGTGGAGGCGACCGGGTACCGCGGGGACGTCGAGATCGAGGTGTTCCACCAGCGGGTGTGGGACGCGCCCTTCGCGGACGTGGTCCGGGACTGCGTCCGCGCCTTCGGTGAGGTCATCTCCCCCCACCTCACCCCGCCCGCAGGGCGGGCCTGACCCGTCCGGTGCCGACCTCCCGGGGGATCGGCACCGGACCCCCACCCCCCCGGCGTCACGGACCGGCGCCGCACCCCGGCCGAGCACGCTCCGTCACCCCCCGAAGGAGAACCGACGATGCGAGGCGCCGATCCCGTGTCCCCCCGTCCGAGACCACCCAGGCCACCCGTACCGAGGATCGCGGCGGCGACCACGGCCTGCGCACTCCTCGCCTCGCTCATGTCGGCGGCACCCGTCACGGCGGCGGAGGGCACCCTCGCCGGTCCGCCCGACGCGGTGGCCGACGGCTTCCGGCCCCTGGCGGTCTTCGACGACTACGCCAACGGCAGCCTGCGCGGCCAGGGTCCCTGGCACGTCAACACCCCCGGAGCCCCGGACGGCGCGGTCGTCTCGGAGGAGGCACCGGCCTCGCTCTCCGGCAAGGCCATGAGCGTCCTGCTGTCCGAACGCCCCGAGCCGGTCCGGTACCGGGGCAACGCCTATGCCGAACTCGGTGACCTCGCCGTGGAGGCGGACGCCACGGGCACCGTCTTCTGGGAGTTCGTCGCGGACGACCTCGCGGCCACCGGGCTCGACATCGGGCTGAGCGCCAACCCCACTCCCGGGCTGGGCGCCGACACCACGGGCAACCCCTTCGACCCGGACGACTTCGGCCCGCACGTCACCCTGGACGAACGGGGCCTCGTGGCCCGGGACGGGGCCGGGGAACGGGTCCTCGACACGGAGATCACCGACGGCGAGCGGTACGCGGTGTGGCTGGTCGTGGACAACGCGGCCGACACCTACCGGGTGCACGTCGCGGTCGCGGGCGGAGACCCCGTACCGGCCCGGGGCCCGGACGGCGACACCGAGTTCGCCTTCCGGACCGCGGGGGAGGCGGATCTCCGCACGTTCCTGCTGCTCAACGACGCCGACGAGCCGCCCTCGGGCGACACCCACCTCGACAACATCCACCTGGCCCCGGACGCGGACTCCACGGCCAACCCCGCACCGGAGTACGCCGAGGTGGTCGACTTCGACGCCTACGAGGCGACCGCGCTCGACGGTCAGGACGGGTGGCGCGCCGACGCCGACGTGCGGGTCGTGGCGGACCCCACGGGGCCGGATCCCCGCCAGGTCGTGGAGATGACCGGCGACGGCCTGGCCGCCGACCGTGCGGTGCCGGAGATCGCGGACGGGGCGACCGGAACGCTGTTCTTCCGCGTGCACCGGGACGCCGACCTCGACACCTCCCTGGGTCTGACCGAGGTGGCCGACCCCGGCGGCTTCGACGACATGCGGGCGCAGGCCAACGTCCAGAACTCCGACATGCTCAACGTCCGGGACGGCGACTCCTTCGCCGAGGCCGGATCCTGGCCGTCCGGTACGTGGCAGTGCGTGTGGATGGTGGTCGACAACGACGCCGACACCGTGCGCGCCTACAGCAGGGGCGGCCCGTACCGCACCACCACCCGGCTGCCGGTGGGGGAGGAGGCCGAGTTCGCCCTGCGCTCCTCGGTCGAGGACGGTCTGGACCGGTTCCTCGCCCTCAACGGGGCGGACAGCGCCGGACGCCTGCTCGTGGACGACGTCGCCGTGGACCGGCACAGCGCGAACCTGCGCGTGCCCAGCGGCGACGCGGGTGACTGCGAGGTCGTGGACGACGGTGAGGGGCCGGTGGAGACCCCGATCCCCGAGACACCGCTGCCCTCCGGGGTCACGCTCCAGGTGGAGGAGCTCACCCGGCTTCCCGAGACCGACGGCGACGGCGGCGCGCGGATCAACTTCGTCTCGGAGGTTCCCGGGCCGGACGGGGGATCGGGGCGTCTGGCCGTTCCCGACCTCAACGGCCCGCTGTACCTGGTGGACGAGGAGACCGGCGCGGCCACCGAGTACCTCAACGCCGGTGACGCGTTCCCCGACTTCGTCATCCGGCCCTCCCTCGGCACCGGGCTGGGCTTCGTCGCCTTCCACCCCGGGTTCGCGGACAACGGCCGCTTCTACACGGTGCACACCGAGGCCGGTCGGGCCCTGGAGACCCGGACGCCCACGCACGAGCCGCCCGAGGACACACGGGTGCACGGTGTGGTCACGGAGTGGACCGCCGACGATCCGGCCGCCGACGTCTTCGCCGGTGAACGTCGTGAGGTCCTGCGGATCGGGTACAGCCGCTTCCTGCACGGGATGCAGCAGATCGGCTTCGACCCGACCGCCGCGCCGGGCGACCCCGACCACGGGCTGCTCTACGTCGCCTCCGGTGACGGGGACGAGGTGCCCGACTTCCGCCCGAACCCGCTGGACCCCGGCCAGCCGCAGGGGAAGGTCCTGCGGATCGACCCCGAGGGGGACGACGGGCCCGGCGGCACCTACGGCATCCCACCCGACAACCCATTCGTGGGCGACCCGGACGCCCTGGGTGAGGTCCACGGCCTCGGCATGCGCAACCCGCACCGGTTCACCTGGGACCCGGAGGACGGGCGCATGTTCGTCGGGATGATCGGTGAGCAGTCGATCGACTCCGTCTACGAGCTCAGGCCGGGTGACGACTTCGGCTGGAACGAGCGGGAGGGCGGGTTCCGCTTCGACCGGTCCGATCCGTCCAACGTCTACCCGCTGCCGGAGGACGACGCGGAGAACGGCTACACCTATCCGGTGGTCTCCCTCGGACGGAACTCCGGGGTGTCACTGGTCGGCGGGTTCGTCCCGAGGGGCGGCCCGTACCCGGTCCTGGAGGGCCGGTACCTCTTCGGTGACATCGTCAGCGGCGAGATCAGGTTCGCGGACACGGCCGAGATGGTCCGGGGCGGTGACCGGGCGCCGTTCTACGAGGTGGGTCTGGTGGACGCGGCCGGTCAGCCCACGGACATGCGCGAACTGGCGGGCGACACCCGGGTGGACCTGCGGTTCGGTCAGGACGCCGAAGGCGGCCTGTACCTGCTGTCCAAGGCCAACGGGAAGGTCTGGCGGGTCACCGCCGCCACCGAGGAGGCCGTCACCCGGGAGTAGGCGGCCCCGCCCCTCCCGCCCCGGAACCGACCCCTCCGGCCCGACCTGCACTCGGGCCGGAGGGGTCCTCCTCGTCAGTCGCTCGGGGTACGGGGGTGCACCACGGTCCGGGGGCCCGGGTAGACCACCCGCTCCTCACCGTCGGCGAAGCGGACGAGGTAGGGCGGACCGTCGTCCGCCCCGAGGACGTCGATGATCTCCGCCTCGTGCTCCCCCCGGGAACTGGTGACCCCGTGAGTGTGCAGCTGGTCTCCGATGGTGGCGCGCATGCGTACTCCCGACGGTTCGACGACCGGCCTCCCCCAGGCCGGTCACAGTCGGGTGGTACCCGCTCACAAGTCCGGACGAACCATGTCCACCTGGGAAGACACCGTCGCTTTCGGGTGAACGGTCACACTTGGGGGTGAGGGCGGACCGGGCGCGGGGACCGGCGCGCCCCTCGCATAATGAACGGGTGGACAAACTCTCCCCGATCATCGCGTTCGTCGTTTTCATGGGTGTGTTCGTGCTGTCACGGACCCCCGTCCGGGACTTCCTGGAGTCCTGGGTCGCCCTGGAGGGGGTGATCCTCGGCCTGACCTCGCTCGTGGCCTCGATGGGCGTCGCCGCCCTCGCCGCCGGGGCGGTGCTCTACGTGTCCCGGCTGATCACCGGGGAGTAGTCCCGCTCTCCGGTGGACGACCGGAGAGCGGTGGTCCGCGAGCCGGGCCCACGACCCGTTCGCGGCGCGGTCAGCCGGTGCCCAGGTAGCCGTTCGGGTCGAGCACGTACTTGCTCGCGGCCCCCTTGTCGAAGGACTGGTACCCCTCGGGCGCGTCCTCCAGCGGGATGGCGACGGCGTTGACGGCGTCCGCGATCCGGACGCGGTCGTTGAGGATCGCGGCCATCAGTTCCCGGTGGTACTTCATCACCGGGCACTGGCCGGTGAAGAAGGCGTGCGACTTCGACCAGCCGAGCCCGAACCGGATCGACAGCGAACCGACCTTCGCGGCCTCGTCGGCGGCGCCCGGGTCGCCCGTCACGTACAGGCCCGGGATGCCGATGGCGCCGCCCGCCTTGGTGACGTCCATCGCCGTGTTCAGGACGCTCGCGGGTGCCTCCTTGGCGGCCTGGTCGCCGGTCCCGTGCGCCTCGAACCCGACGGCGTCCACGGCGCAGTCCACGGCCGGAACACCGAGCAGCTGCTCGATCTGGTCGCCGGGGTCGCCCTCGGCGACGTTGACGGTCTCGCAGCCGAACCCGCGCGCCTGGGCGAGCCGGTCCTCGTTGAGGTCGCCGACGATCACCACCGCCGCGCCCAGCAGCTGGGCCGAGGCCGCCGCCGCGAGCCCGACGGGTCCGGCTCCGGCCACGTAGACCGTGGAACCCACGCCCACTCCGGCGCTCACGCACCCGTGGTAGCCGGTCGGGAAGATGTCCGAGAGCATCGTGAGGTCCATGATCCGCTCCAAGGCCTGGTCGCGGTCGGGAAACCTCAGCAGGTTCCAGTCGGCGTAGGGCACGAGCGCGTACTGGGCCTGTCCGCCGACCCAGCCGCCCATGTCGACGTAGCCGTAGGCGGAGCCGGGGCGGTCCGGGTTGACGTTGAGACAGATCTCCGTGTGCCGGGCCTTGCAGTTCACACAGCGCCCGCACGCGATGTTGAAGGGGACCGAGACGAGGTCGCCCACCTGGACGAACTCGACGTCGGGGCCCCGCTCGACCACCTCGCCGGTGATCTCGTGTCCCAGGACCAGCCCCTGGGGCGCGGTGGTGCGGCCCCGGACCATGTGCTGGTCACTGCCGCAGATGTTGGTGGCGACGACCTTCAGGATCACGCCGTGGGGGACCTCGCGCCCCACGTTCGCCGGGTTGACGCCGGGTCCGTCCCGCAGGACGAAGTCCGGGTACGCGATGTCCTCGACCTCGACCCTGCCCGGGCCCTGGTAGACGACTCCTCTGTTGCCGGTCATGGTCCCTCCTACCTCCCGCCCCGGCGGCCTCACGGCTCCGGCGCGTGTGGTTCCGTTCCCACGTCCCCCCTCCATTTCCGCTGGAGGCCCCGGCTAATCGGACCCGCGCGAACCTCGGGCCGAGGTCGGGAGCGGGCAGGAGGCGTTCGCGCGGAGCCGGGCACGCAGGGCCACGACCAGCAGGACGATCCCGGCGGCGGCGAGGAACGGCTGGAGCGGCGCGAACCAGGCCATCGCGCCACTGGTACCCAGCGCCAGCAGGACGATCTTGTTACAGACCGGGCAGCCGATCGCGAACCAGGCGAGCAGCCCGCCGCCGAGGCCGCGTCCGCCGCCCGGTCCGTCGGAGCCCTCCGGGACCGGGCGGGTGTACGTGGCCAGGAGCAGACCGGACAGCACGGAGGCGGCCACCCACACGGGGTGGGACCACCAGGTGGGTTCGATCTCACGAGCGAAGATCCCGTTGGGGATGAGCACGGCGGGCAGGCCGAGGACCAGCAGCGTGAGCGCGGTCCCGGCCGCGGCGGTCGCCCACTGGCGGATTCCCCAGTCGCGCATGGTCCGTCCTTCCGGGAGAGTGGGCGGGGGCGGTGTACCGGCATGCCCCGACGTTGTTTCTATGGAGCATAGAGTACTCTCTATCTGCCATAGAAAACGGGGGAGCGGCATGCCGAAGGAAGCCAGGACACCACAGGACGCGGACCGCGGGGGCCAGAGGGCCAGGGGAGCGGACCCACGCGAGAGGACCGGCAGGGGCGGGATGTCGCCGCTGCTCATCGGCGGGGCCGTCACGGTCGCCCTGGTGGTCGCCGTGGTCATCGGACTACGTATGGAGGGGGGCGAAGGGGAGCAGGGGACCCCCGAGGCGGCCTCGGCGGTCGACCACGTCGACGCCGAACAGCGCGAGTGGGGGCAGGCCCTGGCCCGCCGTAACGCCGACGACCCGATGGCCCTGGGCAGCGAGGACGCTCCCGTGGTCCTGGTCGCCTACTCGGACTTCGCCTGCCCCTACTGCGCCTCCTGGGCACAGGAGACCCAGCCGGAGCTGGTCGAGCGCTACGTGGACTCCGGTGACCTGCGGATCGAGTGGCGGGAGTTCCCCTACCTGGGCGACCTGTCCACCACCCTCTCCCTCGGGGCGGCCGCCGCCGGGAAGCAGGAGGCGTTCTGGGAGTACCAGGAGGCCGTGTTCGCCCAGCAGGACGAGCTCAAGTCCGCCGACGACCCCGACGCGGTCCTCGACGGCATCGTCGCGGACCTCGGGCTCGACGCCGACCGGTTCCAGGAGGACCTGGACGCCGAGCGGACCAGCATCGAGGTCGGCCACGACTTCGTGGAGGGCCAGCAGATCGGCGTGAGCGCCACCCCGGCCTTCATCGTCAACGGCGACCCGATCATGGGCGCGCAGCCCCTGGACGTGTTCGTGAAGAGCGTGGACACCGCGCTCGCCGCGGCCGGGGAGTGACCGCAGTGGACATCGGATTCGTCGCCGCGATCCTCGGCGGGCTGCTGGCGCTGCTCAGCCCGTGCAGCGCCCTGCTCCTGCCCTCGTTCTTCGCCTACGCCTTCCGGGACACCGGGCGGCTCCTGCTGCGCACGGGCGTCTTCTACGTGGGGCTCTGCCTGACCCTGGTGCCGCTCGGCGCGGGTTCGGCCATGGTGAGCGTCCTCTTCCACGGGCACCGCGACCTGCTCATCTCGGTGGCGGGCGGCCTGATCATCGCCTTCGGCGTCGCGCAGATCCTCGGGCTCGGCTTCACCTGGGGCGTCCTGGCGCGGGCGCAGAGCCGGTTCGCCGGAGGCCGGGGCAACCTGTCCGTCCTGGGGCTGGGCGCCGTCTACGGGCTGGCCGGGTTCTGTTCCGGTCCGATCCTCGGCGCGGTGCTCACCGTCGCGGCGACCGGGACCCCCGTCCGGGGCATGTTCCTGATGGCCGCCTACGCGCTGGGCATGGTCCTGCCGATGTTCTTCCTGGCGCTGCTCTGGGACCACTTCGACCTGGGCGGACGGCGCTGGCTGCGTGGCCGCGTCGTCGAACTGGGCCCGCTCCGCACGCACACGACGGCGCTGCTGTCCGGCGGCCTGTTCGTGGGGATCGGCGTGCTGTTCGTGGCCTTCGACGGCACCGCCTCGATGACCCTCCCCGGTGCCGGCTGGATGGCGGAGACCGCCGACCGCGCCCAAGGGGAGTTCGCACGACTCGGGACCAGCACCGACCTGGTCGCCCTGGTGGCGCTGGCCCTGGTGGTCGCCCTGGTCGCGGTCGCCGCCCTCCGTTCGCGGCGCCGGAACCACGACGGGGAGGAGACCGGCGGGGGCGGGAACGCGGCGGTGGAGGACACCGAAGAGGTCGGAGCCGGGAAGCACCCGGCCGGGGAACACGGGGCCGGGGAAGCAGGAGCCGGGAGGCACGACTCCCCGAACCCCGGACGGGCGCCCGGGCGTGCGGAGTAGTGCGCGGCCCCGCACGATGCGGACCGCCGTCCTCGCGGCACCCCTGGCGGCCCTCCTCCTGGCGGTGGCCTGCGCTCCCCGACAGGGCGGAACGTCCGGCGTGGAACCGCGCGACACCCCGGCGGCGCCCCCGCCGAGCGTCACCGGCTCCCTCCCGCACCCGGTGGAGGGGCCGCCCCTGTGGACGGCGCCCTTCTCCTCCGAGCCCAGGGCGGCGGGCTCCTCCTTCGTGGGGGTGTCCCAGGAGAGGGCCGGCGGCCCGCTGCACTTCCTGGGCGTGGACCGGGACGGGGTCACCCGCTGGGCCACGGAACGGGACCCGAGCTGCACCGGGTTCACGGTCGCGCGAGCGGAGGAGGGCGGGGACGAGTTCGTCGTGCTGCTGGACCGCGAACCCGACCCGGACGGCGGTGTCCTCGCCCACGTGACCACTGCCTCCGCCCACGACCCCGACACCGGCGAACTCCGGTGGGGGCCGACCGAGGTGCCCGGGACGCTGGTCGGACCCGGCCTGGTGTTCGCCGCCGTGGCGGGCAGCGTCATGAGCGAGGAGACCGGCCCGAGGACGGCGCTGGCGGCGACCACGGGGGAGGTGGTCGCGGACGAGGACGACGGGGACGCCGTCCTGCACGAACACCACGGCACGCTGCTGCTGCACCGGGACGGCGCGCTACGTGCCGTCGGCCCCGGCGGGGAGGGGTTGTGGACCCACGCCGACCTCGCGGTCCCGGACCCGCTCGGCGACCGTCCGGTCGCGGCCGGGTACGGGCCCCGGCCCTCCAGCGACTCCAGCTCCGCCGTGGTCCTGGAGTGGACGGCGGACCCCGCCGAGCGCGGGGAAGAGGCCCGGGACGCGCTGCTGTACACGGTGCACCACCTGCGGACCGGCGCACGCCTGCTGACCCTCGACCCCGGCACCCGCCCCCGCCTGCTCGGAGACGGCCGGGGCCGCACGGTGGTCCTCGGCACCCCGGCCGCAGGAGGGGAGGCCCGGCTGTACGGCCTGGCCGCCACGGAGCCCGCGCCGGTCTGGGAGCTGCCCGCCCGCCCGGGCGAACGCCTCGCCGGTCTGGTCGGCGGCACCCTCTACACGGACGTCCCCGAGGGCGGGACCGGTCGCGCGGTCGACGCCGCCACCGGGGACGTCCCCGCCGAGCTCCCCACGGAGGTCGCGGACCGGATCCCGGTGGCCGCGCTCCCCGGCGGTCCCGCCCTCCTCCAGGTCCCCGAGGGCGGGGGCGGTGCGCTCGCCGCACTGCCCGTCAGCTGAACGGGGGCCGGGATTGCCTATTCTTGGACGGAGAAGCGCATGACGAACGGTGGACCATGAGAAACACGGTTCCGGGGCTCGGGTCACTGGAGTCCGCGGTGATGGCGGTCCTGTGGGCCGCCGGACGCCCCCTGAGCGTGCGCGAGGTGGTCGACGGCCTGGCCGACCGCGAACCGGCCTACACCACCATCTCCACGGTGCTGGAGAACCTGCGCCGCAAGGACTGGGTCGACCGGGAACGCACCGGCCGCCTGTGGTTCTACCGCGCGCTGCGCGACCGGGCATCGTACGCGGCCGACCGCATGCACGGGGCCCTGGACGACAGCGGAGACTCCGAGGTGGCCCTGCTGCGGTTCGTGGACCGCATGGACCCGCGCGACCTCGACCTCCTCCGTGACCTGCTCGCCGACATCCCCCGGCCGGAGGACGACCCGTGACCTGGTCCGTGGCGGCCCTGACGGCGGTCCTGCTGTGGAGCACGGCGGGCCCCCGGGCCCTGCGCGCGTTCCAGGAGCGTCGGGGCGCCAGCGCCCGGGCCATGCTCGCGCTCTGGACGCTCACCACGGTCGCGTGGCTGCTGGCCTGCGCGGTCCTGCTCGCCACCCTGGCCACGCGGGTGATGGGCCCGGGGGTCAAGGCCTTCGTCGCCGCGTGCGTGGACCTGTTCCAGGCGGTCCAGCAGAACGGGGCGGAGAGCGGGGTGGCCGCCGCCGGTCTGCTCGGCGCCCTCGGTCTGGCCCGCCTCGGGTGGACGGCGGTGCGCCGCGGCCGGGACCGACGCGCCTGGACCCGGGAACACGGCCGGGCCCTCGCCTCGGTCGGGGACCGCCGCGTCCTGCACCTGAACCGGGTCTGGCTGCTGGAGGACCCCGAGCCCGCCGCCTACTGCCTGCCCGGCCGCCGCTTCGGGATCGTGGTCACCAGGGGCGCGCTCGACCGGCTGACCGGGCCCGAACTCCGCGCGGTGCTCGCCCACGAACGGGCCCACCTGAACGGCCGCCACCACCTCCTGGTCACCTGGACCAGGCTGCTGGACACCGCCTTCCCCGGGGTCCCGCTGCTGCGCGCGGCGGCCCGGGAGGTCCCCGAACTCGTGGAATGGGTGGCCGACGACCACGCGGCCCGTGAGGCGGGCCCGCACGCCCTGGCCCACGCCCTCGGGATCATGGCCGGGGCCCGGGGGCCCGAACCGGCGCTCTCGGTGACCGGTGCCTGCCCGGTGCGCCGGGTGAGCCGCCAGGTGCGGCCCGCCCGGGTGACCGCCGGACCGGGTGCCTACGTCCTCGCCGCGCTGGTGGTGATCCTGCCCTTGGTGCTCACGGTCCTGGCCACCGCGTTGAACGTCGCCGTCCCGCACTGCGACTGCGTGGGCTGAGCACCGGGGGCGGCGCGCACACGACCCCCTCCGACCGGACACGGCCACGGAGATCCGTGGCGTCGCCGGGGCCGTTGGGTCATGCTGGGGTCGTGCAGAGCGAGATCGAGGACGTGTACCGGGTGTTCGCGCGCTACCCCCGACCCGTGAGGGTGGAGGGGTGCCAGCACTGCGTCACCGAGGACGACCACCGTGACCTGCTCGGGGCTCCGCTCCGGGAACTGGACGCCGAGCGGCTGCGCCGGTACTCCCACAAGGCCCTGAACACCTGGGGTGACGTGGACGACCTGCGCCACTTCCTGCCCCGGCTGCTGGAACTCTCCCTCCGTGGTGACGCCGACCTCCACGGGCTCTTCGCCAAACTCCGTCAGGCCGGGTGGACCGACTGGCCCGAGGAGGAACGCGCGTCACTGCGCGCCTGCCTGTCCGTCTGGTGGGAGCTCGGCCTCACCGAGGAGGAGCGCGCGCACGCGTCGTGGGGGACGCTCACGGAGTCCGGCGACGACCCCGGCCCCTACCTGGAGTCGTGGTGGGGGCGGAGTACCCCGCAGGCACTGTGGACCCTGGTCGAGCTGGTGGGCGAGGTCGCGCACACCACGCCCCGGGCCCGCGACGAGCGCGTGGTCGCGTGGCTGGCGACCACCCGGGGGTGGATGGAGGAGGCGTTCTTCGAGGTGTCCGAGACCGGTCAGGCCGAGCTGGCCGAGGCCCTCTCGGAGGCCCGCCAACTCCTGGACCTGGTCACCCTCGACGAGACGGTCGCCGGAACCGGCGGCACCGGCTCGTCGGAGTCCGGAACCGACGGGTCGGCGGACCCGCGCTGAGGGGCCCGCCGGGAGCGTGTTTCCGTCGTGGCCGGGGCCATGTCCCGGGTACGCCAGGACCTCCCGCGCGGACGTGGGGGCAGGGCGGTGCCACCGGGAGGCGGTCGTCGGCCTGGGACGGGTCGGCAAACGGCGGCCGGGGTGCGCGGGCCCGACGGCCGGATGAAACACTGCGGCCATGCTCGGTATCACCGACCTGCCGACCTACCTGGCGGGACTCGTCCTCATCGTGCTCCTGCCGGGGCCGAACTCCCTCTACGTGCTCTCCGTCGCCGCGCGCGGCGGCACCCGCACGGGCTACAGGGCCGCCGCCGGGGTGTTCACCGGCGACACCCTCCTCATGCTGCTCGCGGCGGCCGGTGCGGCGACCCTGCTCCAGACCAACCCGCTGCTCTTCACTGTGGTGAAGTACGCGGGAGCCGCCTACCTGGTCTGGATGGCGATCGGGATGCTGCGCTCCGCGCACGCCATCTGGACCTCGCGGCACCAGCGCGCCGAGGAGCAGCGGGCGGCCGACGCGGTGGGGCCCACCACGGGTGAGCGCCCCTTCCACCGGGCGCTCGTGGTGTCCCTGTTCAACCCGAAGATGATCCTCTTCCTGATCTCCTTCTTCGTGCAGTTCGTGGATCCCGCCTACGCCTACCCGGCCCTGTCGTTCCTGGTCCTGGGGCTGCTGCTCCAGGCGTTCAGCCTGCTGTACCTCTCCGTGCTGATCTTCAGCGGGACGCGGCTGGCGGCGGCCTTCGGACGGCGCAGGCGGCTCTCGGCGGGCGCCACGTCGGCGGCGGGCGCGCTGTTCCTCGGCTTCGCCGTCAAGCTCTCCGTCAGCAGCGCCTGACGGCGCCCGTTCCGCCTTCACCGGGGTCGTGGAGGAATTCCGTGATCCGTGGCGTGGTGCGGAATAGGCCCGGGGGTGGTGTCGTTACACGGTGCGGGTCGGTGCGGTTCAAGTGTCCCCCGGGCTCTAAACAAAGCCTTCAGGGAATACCGCACCCCAGTGGTGGTCAGGAGCCCTGTTGTGCCACCCGCCGTGAGGCGACCGCCGCACCGGCCCCTCGACGTTCCGAAGGCCCACCGGGAGACCCCGGTGGGCCTTCGTCGTGTTCCGTACCCTCGCGGTTCGCCCCTCCGGCCGCCCGGCGTCAGCGGTCCGACACGACCGGTCCTCGGCGGAGCCTGCCGTGGACTGTCGGACTCCGGTGGCACTGTGGACCTTCCGGTGGACGGGCCTCCACACCGCGGCGGCCCCCGCCGAACCGCCCGAGGAGGAAGCGATGTACGTGCCCGACACCGTCTCACCCGCCGAGTGGAACGCGGCCCACGAGGAGTTGCTGGCCAAGGAGAAGGAGCTGACCCGGGTCCAGGACCGGCTCGCGGCCGAGCGTCGGAGGCAGCCCGCGGTCCGGATGTCCGAGGAGTACGTGTTCACGGGAGGTAGCAGGGAGTTCTCCCTGGCGGACCTGTTCGAGGGGCGCCGTCAGCTGATCGTGTACCACTTCATGCTCCCGCCCGGTGCGGAGCACCAGTGTGAGGGCTGTTCCATGTTCGTGGACAACCTGGGCCAGCCGGAGCACCTCAACGCCCGGGACACCACGTTGGCCGTGGTCTCGCGGGCCCCGTACCCGGAGATCGCGGCCGTGCGTGAGCGGATGGGGTGGACGGTGCCCTGGTACTCGTCCTTCGGGAGCGGCTTCAACGAGGACATGGGCGTCACCGTGGACGGCGGCGAGAACTTCGGGCTGAGCGTGTTCATCCGGGACGAGGACGCCGTGTACCGGACCTACTTCACCCAGGGCCGGGGCGTGGAGAAGCTGGGCACCAGCTGGAGCCTCCTCGACCTGACCCCGCTGGGCCGACAGGAACTCTGGGAGGACAGCCCCGAGGGCGTCCCGCAGAGCGCGCCGTACGCGTGGTGGCGCCTGCGCGACGAGTACGGCACCTGATCCCGCGGCGCGAGCCGAGCCGGCGCCCCCGCGCCGGATCGGTTCAGCGCGGTTCCAGGCCGGTCATCAGCAGCCGGACCACGGCGTCCAGGTTCTCCTCGACGTCCTCGACGGTCTCGTTGGCGCTGAACGAGGCGAACCCGTGCAGGGTGGAGGCCACGGCGAAGGCGATCGTCATGGGGTCGCCCTCGATGATCTCCCCTGTGCGCTGACCCTCGGAGATGGTGTTCAGGACGATGGCGATCATGTCTCCGACGGCCGCCGCGAGCTGGTCGGAGACGTCGCTGTCGTGCTTGCGCGCGTACATCAGGTCCAGCAGGGCCGCGTTGGACAGGGCGAAGCCGACGTAGGCGCGGGCCAGCCCCAGAAGGTAGGCGCGGGTGTCCGTCTCCGAGCGGTCCCGGGTCTCCTTGGCGTGCTCCAGGGAGGCCCGGAGCCGCTGGAAGCCGTCGAGCGCGAGGGCGTCGAGCAGCGCCTGCTTGTCCTTGAAGTGCCGACCGGGCGCCGCGTGGCTGACACCGGCCTCCCGCGCGAGTTCGCGCAGCGAGAGGGCGCCGGGGCCGCGCTCGGCCAGGGTGCGCTCGGCGCTGCTCAGCAGGACGGAGCGGAGGTCGCCGTGGTGGTAGGGGCGGTCAGGCATGTCCTCCAGCATAGTCGCATGTTTGCAATGACATCATTGTTGTCATTGACAACTTCAAACGGTCTGCCTACGTTGGCGATATGAGCCGAACCAGCGTGAACCTGCCCGACCTGTCCGGAAGGACCGCCGTCGTCACCGGGGCCAACAGCGGCCTGGGACTGGAGACCGCCAGGATCCTGGCCGGACGCGGCGCCCGTGTGGTGCTGGCCGTCCGCGACACGGCCAAGGGGGAGCGCGCCGCCGCCGAGATCCCGGGTGCGACCGAGGTCCGGCGTCTGGACCTGGCCGACCTCGCCTCGGTCCGAGCCTTCGCCGCCGGGTGGAAGGGCGACCTCGCACTCCTGATCAACAACGCCGGGCTCATGGCGATCCCCGAGTCCCGCACGGTGGACGGCTTCGAGACCCAGTTCGGGGTGAACCACCTGGGCCACTTCGCCCTCACCAACCTCCTCCTGGAACACGTCACCGGGCGCGTGGTCACCGTCTCCTCCGGCCTGCACCGATCCGTCAACCGGATCGACTTCGACAACCCCGACCTGGAGGGCCGCTACACCCCCTACCGGGCCTACGGGCAGTCCAAGCTGGCCAACCTGCTGTTCACCCTGGAGCTCCAGCGCAGGCTCGACGAGGTGGGCTCGCCGGTGCTGGCCACCGCGGCGCACCCCGGGTACGCCGCCACCAACCTCCAGAGCCGCAGCGAGAACCGCCTGCACGACGCCGTCCTGCGGATCGGCAACCGGATCTTCGCCCAGAGCGCCTCCAGCGGGGTGCTGCCCACGGTCTACGCGGCCACGCAGGACGTCCCCGGAGCGTTCTTCGCCGGTCCCACCGGGCTGTTCGTGAACGGCGCGCCCGGCCCCGCCAGCCGCAGCCGCGCGGCCCTGGACACCGAGGCGGCCCGGCGGCTGTGGGACCTGTCCGAGGAGAGGACCGGGACCACGTTCCCGCTGTGACGCGCTGGCCCCGGGGACGCCGCGTCCCCGGGGCCGTCCGGCGTCACGGCACGAGGGTGAGTTCGTCCGTGTGCGCCGCCCGGACCGCCTCCTCGGTCACCGCCCACGGCAGTGTCTCGCCCCGGGCCCACGGTTCCAGCTGGTCGTCGTAGTTCGGGTGGAAGGCGTGCCCGGAGTTGCCGGTCAGGTGGATCCAGGTGGAGGAGTCCCGGTCGGCCAGGTCCACGACCATGCGCATGGACGGAACCGTGGTGATGCCGTAGCCCTCCGCCGTGTTCCACCCGGTGGCGTTGACCAGGTCCGAGCCGCCCGCGCTCTCCACCGGACCCCGGTTGAACAGCCACTCCACGGGCCCGATCCCCGAGGTCCCGAAGGAGTCGTGGGTGGCGGTCAGGGTGTGCAGGTCGCCCCAGCGCCAGTCGGCGGGGGTGTCGCCCAGCAGCTCGGTGAGTTCCTCCACGGCGGCGTCCATCGCGGCGGCCAGCACCGCGTCGCGTCCGCTGACCTCCTCGCCCTCCCACCAGGTCGAGTCGGGGTCCGCCAGCAGTCGGGACACCACGTGCATCCCGCGCGAGCGGCCGTCCATGTCGTGTTCCCCCAGTTCGTCGAAGAGCAGGGGGAGGAGCTGGCGCCAGGTCGCGTTGTAGAACGCGGCGGCGGCGGAGTCGGGTTCGTTGCGGTGGTCCCAGTCGGTGAGGAGGTCCCGGGCCTCGGCCGTCGCGCCCTCGACCGGGACGTCCAGCAGGTACGGGGTGACCTCGAGCGCGCTGGTGTGGAGCGAGTCCACGAGGATCCGCTCCATGTCCGCGACGCCCACGGGGCCCTCGGCCGTCGCCTCGGCCAGGAGGTCGTTGATCCGCTGGCCCCGGTAGCCGTAGTTCCAGTCCGAGGTCAGGAAGTGCTCGTAGTCCTCGTCCACGACCGCCTCGTTGGCGGTGACGATCACCCCGGACTCCGGGTTGTACACGCTGGGCAGCTCGTCGAACGGCAGGAACTCCTCCTCCCAGTCGTACGCGGAGTCCCAGCCGGGGGCGGGCCAGCGGCCGTCGCCCTCGCCCCGGACCGGGACCAGGCCGGGGGCCTGGTAGCCGATGTTGCCCTCGTCGTCCGCGTAGACGAGGTTCTGCGAGGGCACGTCGAACTTGCTCGCGGCCTCGCGGAAGGTCTCCCAGTCACGGGCGCGGTTCAGGGAGAAGATCGCGTCGGCGGTGGTGCCCGGCTGAAGCGCGGTCCAGCGCAGGGACACCTGGTAGGGGGACTCGTCTCCCTCGCGGGGGTTCTCCCCGATCTCGCGCAGGTCGGAGCCCGCGGCGGTGGTGGAGAGGATCGGGCCCCGGTGGGTGGACCGGATGGTCAGTTCGAGGTCCTCCCCGCCGGAGACCGCGATGGTCTCCTCGATGATCTCCAGGGGTCTCCGCTCCCCGTCCACCACGTACTCGTCGCCCTCGACCCGCTCCAGGTAGAGGTCCATGACGTCCGGGTTGAGGTTGGTGAAGCCCCAGGCGATGGACTCGTTCTGGCCGATGACCACGCCCGGCAGGCCCGCGAAGCTGAACCCGCTGGTGTCGAAGGGGCACTCCTCGGTGAGCTCCGTGCAGTGCAGCCCCGTCTGGTACCAGGTGGAGGGCATCGAGGCGCCCAGGTGCGGGTCGTTGGTGAGGAGCGGGGAGCCGGTCTCCGTGTGCTCGCCGGACACGACCCAGGAGTTGGATCCGAGGTCGGGGTCGTCGGAGGGGCCGAGGAGGTCCGGGACGGCGTCGTGCACGTCGGACAGGCCGCCGAGCGCCGCCAGGGCCTCCTCGGGGAGGTCGGGGGCGCGGCCCAGGTCGGCCTCGGAGTCGGACCCGGCGTGCTCGTCGGTGTCGGTGATGGTGGCGTGCTTGTCGGTCGGGTACGCCGGGTAGAGCTCCTCGATCAGTTCCTCGTCGAGGCCGTCCGCGAGGAGCAGGGCGCGCCGCGTCTCGTCCTGGAGGTTGCCGCCGAGGTCCCAGGCCATGGCCTTGAGCCAGGCGAGGCTGTCCGTGGGGGTCCACGGCTCCACGGTGTAGTCGTCCGCCGTGATGCCGAGGAGGCCGTACTCCAGGCTGGCGGAGAGGCCCTGGTTGTCCTCGATCCAGGCGTTCACCCCGGCCGCGTAGGCGTCCAGGTAGCGCCGGGTGTCCTCCTCCAGGAGGTCGTACTCCTGCTCGGCCACCCGTCGCCAGCCCATGGTGCGCAGGTAGACGTCGGTCTCCACCTGGCCGGGGCCGAAGAGCTCGGCGGTGCGGCCCGCCGTGACGTGCCTGCGGAAGTCCATCTCCCAGAACCGGTCCTGGGCGTGGGTGAACCCCTGGGCGACGAACAGGTCCTCGGCGTCGTCGGCGTACACGTGCGCCACGCCGTGCTCGTCCCGCAGCACGGTCACCGGGGAGCTGAGCTCGGACAGCGTCAGCTCCCCGGAGACCGTGGGGAACGACCTCCGTACCGCCCAGACGCCCAGGAGCGAGGCGATCAGCGCGAGTGACGCGACCGTGGCGACAAACCCCAGAAACACACGAAGAAGGACACGCTTCCGCATTACACCCATGTCGGAACACTAGGGTGTGCCGCCGCGAGCGTTCTAGGGATCGATCGCAGTCTATTTAATTGTTACCAAGTGGTAGAAAACTCTGTTCCCCCTGGCTGTGCGGGTGAACTCGCGCGGGTGCGGGAACGTGTCGGTGTCCGGGCGCGGAGGGCGCCGCCGGGGTCGGACCCGGATCGGTCGTGGTGCTCGGAGGATTCCGTGGCGGAACGGACCAATACCCCTGCCGTTCGGCCACGAATGGACCCTGAGGGGCGATTCGTCCAACCGGCGACAGACCCCGTCCGACCATCGAAGGGAACCCCCGCCATGACGTCAGTTCGTCGACGTGTCTCCGTGCTCCTGCTCTCCGTGCTCACCGCCTCCACGGTCCTCGGGTTCGCCGTCGCTCCTGCTCAGGCTGCCGCGACCCCCGCCGTCGGAGCCCCGTCGTCCTCGGGTGGGCTGCTCGGCGGGCTGGGCCTGTTCGGGGACGGCGGTCTGGTGACCGTCTTCATCGGCAACTACCAGATCAACAACTAGCGATCCCTTTCAGAGAGGCCGGAGTGGTGCACTCCGGTCCCTTTGTCCTGTCCGGAATATGGCTTTTAGTAAGTATGTGATTGCTATGTGTGATGTGCATCACGCAATCCTTCCGAACTTTCCCCACGAATCACCAGTGATCACAGACAAGCTATTGAAAGCGGTCATCCCACCCCACGGGGTGGCCGATCCGCTGGCGTGCTCCGCTCCCCGCCCGGAGCGCCCCGGACCCAGACACGCAATTCCCCGCAACCGCGGCCCGCCACTGCTCCGGCAGGGGCGCCGACGCGATTGGAAGGTCCTCGATGACGAACACCGGCCGAGCCCGCCGACTGCCGCTCACGGCCGCCCAGAGCGGGCTCTGGTACGCGCAGCAGATGGACCCGGGAAACCCGGTGTACGCCATCGCGGAGTACCTGGAGCTGGACGGACCGCTGGACGTCGCGATCCTCGGCGCGGCCCTCCGCCAGGCGGTGCTGGAGACCGAGTCGCTCCACCTGCGCTTCGGTGAGGAGGACGGGGAGCCCTGGCAGGAGGTCCGTCGGCCCGAGGACTGGTGGCCCACCGTCGTGGACCTCACCTCCGAGCCCGACCCCGCGGAGGCGGCCCGCCGCTGGATGCGCGACGACCTCGCCCGAGCGCAGGACGTCCTGGGCGAGACCCTGTTCGCCGAGGTGATCTTCCGCCTCGGCGCGGAACACCACTTCGTCTACCAGCGCGTCCACCACCTGCTCCTGGACGGCTACGGGGCCATGCTGGTCCTGGGCCGGGTCACCGAGATCCACGACGCCCTGGCCGCCGGGACCGAGCCGGGCCCCAGCCCCTTCGGTTCGTTGAGCCGGCTGCTGGAGGAGGAGGCCGACTACCGGGAGGACGGCACCGAGGAGGCCGACCACCGCTTCTGGTCGGAGCGGATGGCCGACGCCCCGGACGCCGTGGGACTGGCCGGGGCACCCGTGCGCATGCCCACCACCCTGTACAGGGTCACTGACGACCTCCCCCGCGAGACCGCCGCGGGGCTCCAGGCCGCCGCGCGCGCCCAGCGTACCGGCCTGCCCACCGCGGTCCTCACGGCCACCGCCATCCACCTCCACCGCTTCACCGGCGCCCGGGACGTCGTCCTGGGCCTGCCGGTCACCACCCGCCGCACGTCGCACGCCCGGACGGTCCCGGCCACGGTCTCCAACATCATTCCGCTGCGGATCCGGGTCCGACCCGACCAGCCGGTGTCCGCACTCCTGCGGGAGGTGGCCGTGGAGACTCGGCTGGCGCTGCGGCACCAGCGCTACCGGAGCGAGGACCTGCGTCGCGGTGCGAACCTCGGCCGCCGCCTGACCGGACCGTCGGTGAACATCATCCCGGCCCTGGGACGGCTGGTCTTCGCCGGTCTCCCGGCCACCACGCACAACCTCTCGGTCGGCCCCGTCGAGGACCTGTCCGTCATCTTCCACGGCCTCGGCGCCACGGAGGACGTCCGCGTCGACTTCGACGGCAGCCCCGACCTGTACACGCGCGCCGAACTGGTCGACCACCAGCGCCGCCTGTTCGCCGTCATGCGCGCCATGGCCGAGGACCCCTCCGCACCGGTGGGGGCCCTGGAGGTCCGCACCGCAGAGGAGCGGCGGCGCGGGCCGAGCGTGAGCGAAGGCCCGGCGCGGGCACTGCCCGACCTGACGGTCGCGGACGAGTTCGCGATCACCGCGTCCCGGTTCCCCGAGAGCACCGCGGTCGTCGCGCCGGACGGCCGCCTCACCTTCGCGGACCTGGACGCCCGGTCCGACCGCTGGGCCGACCACCTCGTCGCGCTCGGCGCCGCCCCCGGGCGCGTGGTGGGGCTCCGGCTGGGACGCCACACCGACCTCGCCGTCGCCCAGCTGGCGGTGCTCAAGGCCGGTGCCGTCTGCCTGCCGCTCGACCCCTCCTACCCCCGGGGCCGACTGGCCGCGATGGTGCGGGACGCCCGTCCGGACCTCGTGCTCGCGCACGGCGACACCCTGTCCGAGTCCGAGGAGGGAGCCCCCGAGGACGCCCCTCGGACCGTCCTGATGGACGACCCGGCCACCAGGGCCGCCGTCGAGGACGGGCCGCGCCAGCCCGCCCCGGAGCGGCCCCGCCCCGTCACCGGGGCCGACCTCGCGTACGTCATCTACACCTCCGGTTCCACGGGCACTCCCAAGGGGGTCGCCGTGGAGCACCGGTCGCTGCTCAACCTCCTGCACTCACACCGCGCGCTCGTCTTCACCCCCGCCCGCGAGCGCCACGGTCGGGCGCTGCGGGTGGCCCACACCGCCGGGCTCTCGTTCGACGCCTCCTGGGACCCCTTCCTGTGGATGGTCGACGGACACGAGCTGCACCTGGTCGAGGACGAGGTCCGCCGCGACCCCCAGAGACTCGTCGCCCACCTGCGTGAACACGGTCTCGAAGCCGTCGAGACCACACCCTCCTTCGTCCGCGCGCTGCTGGCCGAGGGGCTCGCGGAGCCCGGCGGCCCCACCGTCGTCGCCCTGGGCGGGGAGGCGGTGGACGCCGACCTGTGGAACACGCTCGCGGCGCTCGAACACGTCACCGCCCTCAACCTCTACGGACCCACCGAGACCACGGTCGACAGCCTCACCGCGCCCGTCACCCCGGACCGCCACCCGCACATCGGGGTGGCGGTCGCCAACTCCCGCGCGTACGTCCTGGACGCGGGTCTGCGGCCCGTCCCGCCCGGCGCCACCGGCGAACTGTACGTCTCGGGAGCGTCCGTCGCGCGCGGTTACCTCGGCCGCCCGGGGCTGACCGCCGAGCGCTTCGTCGCGGACCCGTTCGCCGCCGACGGAAGCCGCATGTACCGCACCGGGGACCTGGTCTCACCCGGGGCCGACCACGCCCTGCGGTTCCTCGGTCGCGCCGACGACCAGGTCAAGGTGCGCGGGGTGCGCGTCGAACCGGCCGAGGTCGAGGCCGTGGTCCGGGAGTGCCCCGGTGTGCGGCGGGCCGCCGTGATCGTCGTGGGCGACGGCGCGGACACCCGACTGGTGGCCTACGTGGTCACGGACGATCCCTCCGACACGGCCACGGCCACGGACACTGACGCGGCCACGGCCACGGACGCGGTCCGCGCGTACGCCTCCGAACGCCTGCCCGCGTTCATGGTGCCCTCCGCGACCGTCCGGGTCCCCGAACTGCCGCTGACCCCCAGCGGCAAGCTCGACCGCGCCGCCCTGCCCCTGCCCTCCGGCGGATCCGACTCCCGCAGGGCGCCGCGCGACGAGCGCGAGCGCAGGCTCTGCGCGCTCTTCGCCGAGGCGGTCGGGGTCGAGGGCGTCGGTGTGGACGACGACTTCTTCGCTCTGGGCGGCCACTCCCTGCTGGCCACCCGCCTGATCGGGCGGATCCGCGCCGAGTTCGGCGCGGCCCCCACCATCCGTGAACTCTTCGAGAACCCGACCGTGGCCGGGTTGGCCGGGGTGCTCCCCGACGGGGCCGGGACCGCACCGAGGCTGGAGGCGCGGGAGCGCCCCGAGGTGGTGCCGCTGTCGCACGCCCAGCGCGGACTCTGGTTCCTCAACCGGTACGCACCCGACTCCGGCGCCTACAACATCCCGGCCGCGCTCCGGCTGCGCGGCGAGCTGGACACCGGGGCCCTGCGTGCCGCGCTGGACGACCTGGTGGAGCGCCACGAGACCCTCCGCACCGTGTTCCCGCTGCACGGGGAGGAGCCCCGCCAGCACGTCCTGGCTCCGGGCGAGAGCCCCCTCGACTTCGCCGCCGTGGCGTGCCCAGAGCACGACCTGGAGCGGGTGATCGCGGCCGAGGCGGGCCGGGGCCTGGACACCTCCGTGGAGACGCCGCTGCGCGTGCGGCTCCTGAGGGTCGGTGACCGCGACCACGTCCTGCTGCTGGTCCTGCACCACATCGCCGGTGACGGATGGTCGCTGGGACCCCTCGCCCGGGACCTGTCCGACGCCTACTCCGCCCGTTCGCGGGGGCGGGCCCCCGACTGGGAGCCCCTCCCCGTCCAGTACGCCGACCACACGCTCTGGCGGAACGAGGTGCTCGGCGCGGACGACGACCCGGGGAGCGAGCTCTCCCGTCAGCTCGCCCACTGGCGCGAGGCCCTGCGCGGGGCCCCGGAGGAGACGGTCCTGCCCGTGGACCGCGCCCGCCCGGAACGGTCCAGCGGGCGCGGCGGCTCGGTCCCGCTGCGCCTGTCATCCGAACTCCACGAGCGCCTCGGCGCTCTCGCGGACCGGCACGGCGCGAGCCTGTTCATGGTGCTCAACGCGGGCCTCACCGCACTGCTCTCACGTCTGGGAGCGGGCAGCGACCTCACGGTGGGCACACCCACGGCGGGCCGCACGGAGGCCGAGCTCGACGACCTCGTCGGCTTCTTCGTGAACACGGTCGCCATCCGGACGCGGACGTCCGGAAATCCGACCTTCGATGACCTGGTCATCCGATCCAGGCAGGCCTGCCTCGCCGCCTTCGCCCACCAGGACGCCCCCTTCGACCGCGTCGTCGAGGAGCTGCGTCCGACCCGCCTCGGCTCACGGCCACCGCTCTTCCAGGTGATGCTCGCCCTCCAGAACCTCCCGGCCGCGCGGGCGTCCCTGGGCGACCTCGACACCACGGTGATGGACGGCGTCGGCACCCGGCAGGCCAAGTTCGACCTCACCTTCAACCTGACGGAGCACCTCGGTTCCGGCGGAGTCGCGGACGGGCTCCTCGGTGACCTGGAGTACGACGCCGACCTCTTCGACGAGGGCACCGCCCGCTCCATCGCCGCCCGGTTCACGCACCTCCTCGCGGTCCTGGCCGAGGCTCCGGACCGCGCGATCGAGGACGCGGAGCTCCTCATGCCGGGGGAGCGGGCGGAACTGGACGAGGGTTCGGCGGGACCGGACCGCCCCGGGGTCGCGGACTCGATCCTGGAGGCCTTCGAGGCCCAGGTCCTGTGCACGCCCGACCGGACCGCCGTGGTCGCGGGCGACCACTCCCTGACCTTCGCCGAGCTGGACGCCCGCGCCGAGAGCCTGGCCCGCCTCCTGGCCGACCGGGGCGCCGGACCCGGCTCGACCGTGGCGACGGTGCTGCCGCGCTCCGTCGACCTCGCGGTGGCGCTCCTGGGCGTGCTCCGCAGCGGGGCCGCCCTCCTGCCCGTCGACACCTCCTACCCCCGCGAGCGGATCGACCACATGTTCGCGGACGCCCGGCCCGATCACGTGCTCATGACGACGGGCCACCGCACGCGCGTTCCCGCCGACAGCACCGTGCTGTACGTCGACGCGCTGCCGCTGGACACACCGACGCTCCGGGTGCCGGACCGGCCCGGCCCCCGCGACACGGCCTACGTCGTCTACACCTCCGGATCCACCGGGCGCCCCAAGGGCGTCGTGGTCGAGCACCGCTCGCTCGCCAACCTGCTCCACTCGCACCGGGAGCGCGTCTTCGGCCCCGCCGTCACCGCCGTGGGCCGGCCCCTGCGGGTCGCGCACACGGCCGGGGTGTCCTTCGACGCCTCGTGGGACCCGTTCCTGTGGATGGTGGACGGCCACGAACTCCACATCGTGCAGGACCCCGTGAGAGGGGACGCCGAACGACTCGTCGCGCTCCTGCGCGAACGCGGGGTGGACGCCGTCGAGACGACGCCCTCCTACGCCCGGCAGCTCGTGGCGCTGGGGCTCTTCGACGGCGGTACCGGGCCGCGCGTGCTCGCCCTGGGCGGCGAGCCCGTCGACGCCCGGCTCTGGGCCGAGCTGCGCGAGGTCCCCGGCCTGACCGCGCACAACCTGTACGGGCCGACCGAGTGCACCGTCGACAGCGTCACCGCCCGCTCCGACGACGAGGCCGAGCCGGTGATCGGCGGACCCATCGCCAACACCGGTGCCCGGGTCCTGGACGGCGGGCTCCGCCCGGTCCCCGCGGGGGTCGTCGGAGAGCTCTACCTCAGCGGGGCCGGGGTCGCGCGCGGTTACCTCGGCCGCCCGGGGCTGACCGCCGAGCGCTTCGTCGCGGACCCGTTCGCCGCCGACGGAAGCCGCATGTACCGCACCGGGGACCTGGTCACCCGCCGGTCCGACGGGGCGCTGCGCTACGTCGGCCGCGCCGACGGACAGGTCAAGGTGCGCGGCCACCGGATCGAACTCGGTGAGGTCGAGGCCGTCGTGGCCGAACACCCCGACGTCGCCCAGGCGGCCGTGGTGCTCACCCGCACCCGCGACGGGGACGCGCGGCTGGCCGCCTTCGTCACCGCGCGCCCCGGCGGGCGCCCCGACACCCGGGGGGTCCGCGACCACGCGGCGCGCAGGCTTCCCGCCGCCATGCTGCCCGGGGTGGTGATGGTGCTGCCCGAACTCCCGCTGACGCCCAACGGCAAGCTGGACCGGGCGGCGCTGCCCGAACCCGAGGCCGTCACCGGCGGCGGACGCGGACCGCGCAACCACGACGAGACCGTGCTGTGCGAGCTGTTCGCCAAGGTCCTGGAGGTGCCCGAGGTGGGCATCGACGACGACTTCTTCGCCCTCGGCGGCCACTCGCTCCTCGCGGTGCGCCTGGTGGCCCGGATCCGTCACACGGTCGGCGCGGAGGTCTCAGTGCGCACGCTCTTCGAGGCACCGACCGTCGCGGGTCTGGCCGCCGCGCTCGGCACCGGACGCCGGTCCAGGCCCCCGCTGCGACCGACGCCCCGGCCCGCGCGGATCCCGCTCTCCTTCGCCCAGCGCAGGCTGTGGTTCCTCAACCGGCTGGACCCCTCGGCGGCCCTCTACAACCTGCCGATGGCCGTGCGGATCACCGGTGAGCTGGACACCGAGGCGCTGCGCGGGGCCCTGGACGACGTCTCCGCGCGCCACGAGAGCCTGCGCACGGTCTTCCCCGACATCGACGGAGAGCCCCTCCAGCACGTATTGCCCCCCGAGGCGGTCACCCCGGGCGGCGCGTGCGTCGAGGTCGCCTCCGAGGAGGAACTGCGACGCGCCCTGGCCCGCGAGGCGGGGCGGGGCTTCGACCTGGCCGTCGAGACACCCCTGCGGGGCCACCTGTTCAGGGTGGGGCGTGAGCACGTCCTGCTGCTGGTCCTGCACCACATCGCCGGGGACGGATGGTCGACCGCCCCCCTGGCGCGGGACCTCTCCATGGCCTACACCGCCCGTGTGCACGGCACCGCGCCCCTCGCCCGCGACCTGCCGGTGCAGTACGCGGACTACACGCTCTGGCAGCGCGAGGTCCTGGGCGACGAAGGCGACCCCGAGAGCGCGATCCGGCACAGCCTGGACGCCTGGGAGCGGCGGCTGTCCGGCGCCCCGGACGAGGTGCGGCTGCCCTCCGACAGGCCCCGTCCCGCCACGGCCTCCCCGCCCTCCGCGAGCACGGGGGTGGAGATCGGCGCGGACCTGCACGAACGCCTGCTGCGGTTGGCCCGGTCCACGTCCACGAGCCTGTTCATGGTCCTCCAGGCCGGGCTCGCCGCCCTGCACACCCGCCTGGGCGCGGGCGACGACATCGTCATCGGAAGCCCGGTCGCGGGGCGCACCGACCCCGCCCTGGACGACCTGGTCGGCTTCTTCGTCAACACGCTGCCGCTCCGCACCGACACCTCCGGCAACCCGACCTTCACCGACCTGCTGGCGCGGGTGCGCGACGCCGACCTCGACGCCTTCGACGACCAGGAGGTGCCCTTCGAACAGATCGTGGAGCGGCTCAACCCCTCCCGCGCGCTCGGACGGCACCCCCTGTTCCAGACCGCCCTCACCCTCCAGAACAACGAGACGCCCACCATGGAGCTCTCCGGGCTGGACGTGCGCCCCGAACCGGGAGCCCCGGCGCTGGGCGCCAAGTTCGACCTCTCCTTCGACCTGGCCGAACAGGCCGGACCGCTGGGCGGCGCCGCCGGTGTCACCGGCACGCTGGAGTACAACAGCGCGATGTTCGACCCGGGAACGGCACGGCGCCTCGTGGAGCGCTACGTCCGGTTGCTCGACGCGGCCACCCGGACACCCGGGGCCCGCCTCGGCCGCCTGGAGATCCTCTCCGGCGAGGAGCGGGAGGGACTCCTGGCGGACGGCCACGGCCTGCGCAGGGAGCTCCCGGTCGAGACCGTCGTGGAGCTGTTCGAGGAGCAGGTCCGGCGCACCCCCGACGCGACCGCCCTGGTCTGCGGGGAGGAGCGGCTCAGCTTCGCCGCGCTCGAACGCCGCGCCAACTGCCTGGCCCGTTCGCTGGTCAAGCTCGGGAACGGCCCCGGCGACGTGGTCGCCGTCCTCCTCCAGCGTTCGGTGGAGACGGTGGTGAGCCTCCTGGGCGTGCTCAAGAGCGGTGCCGCCTACCTGCCCCTCGACCCGGACCACCCGGACGAGCGGTTGGCCACCATGCTGGCGGACGCCGCTCCGGGGCTGGTGCTCACCGACTCCTCACTCGCCCACCGGGTCCCCGACGCCCCGCTGGTGCGGGACGTGGACGCCATCACCGACAAGCACGGCGACTGCCACTGCGGCACCGCGGGCGCGCTCACCGACCGTGAACGGGTCCGCCCGCTCACCGCCTCGGACATCGTGTACGTCATCTACACCTCCGGCTCCACCGGCAGGCCGAAGGGCGTCGAGGTCGAGCACGGGTCGTTGGTCAACCTCTTCCTGAGCCACCAGGAGGAGCTGTTCACCCCGGTCAGCGAGGAGCTGGGCCGCAAGCTCCGCGTCGCGCACACGGCGGGGGTGGCCTTCGACGCCTCCTGGGACCCGATCCTCTGGCTGGTCGACGGGCACGAGCTGCACGTGGTCGAGGACACGGTGCGCCGGGACCCGGCCGGGCTCTCCGACTACCTGACACGGCACCGGGTGGACTCCGTCGAGACCACCCCCAGCTACGCCCGCAGGCTCATCGCCGAAGGTGTGCTCGACCACGCGGACGCGCTCTCGGTGGTGGCGCTCGGCGGGGAGGCGGTCGACGCCGACCTCTGGGACGACCTGACCCGCCGCCCGGGCGTGCGCGCCTACAACTTCTACGGTCCCACCGAGACCACCGTGGACGCCGTCATCGCGGGTATCCGCGGGGAGGACGGCCCGACCATCGGCAGGCCGGTGGGCAACATCCGGGTGTACGTGCTCGACGGCGGACTCCAGCCCGCGCCCGTGGGCGCCCTCGGTGAGCTCTACATCGCCGGGGCCGGGCTGGCGCGCGGGTACCGCAGCCGCCCCGGCATGACGGGGGAGCGGTTCGTGGCCGACCCCTTCGCCGCCGCCGGCGGACGCATGTACCGGACCGGGGACCTGGTCCGGTGGCGCGCCGACGGCACGCTGGAGTTCGTCGGCCGCGCCGACGACCAGGTCAAGCTCCGGGGCTTCCGGATCGAACCCGGGGAGATCAGGGCGACGCTGGTGGACCACCCCGGCGTGGCCGAGGCCGCCGTGCTGGTCCGCCGCACGGCGGCCGGGGACGCGAGGCTCGTGGCCTACCCGGTACCGCTCGTCCACCCCGGACCCACCGACGCCGAGCTGCGGCGACACCTGGCCGCGCGGCTGCCCGAGTACATGGTCCCGGCGGTGTTCGTCCGTCTGGAGTCCCTGCCCCTGACCGTGAACGGCAAGGTCGACGGCGCGGCCCTGCCCGACCCCGCCGAGCACGCCCCCCAGGTCACCGGGGCTCCCCAGACACGGCGCGAGATCCGGATGTGCGCGCTGTTCGCTGAGGTCCTGGACCTGCCGAGGGTCGGCGTGCACGACGGGTTCTTCGAGCTGGGCGGGCACTCCCTGCTCGCCGCGCGCCTCGTGCGACGCGCCAGCGCGGCCCTGGGCCAGGAGGTCACGGTGCCCATGCTCTTCCAGAACCCCACGGTCGCCGGGCTCATCCAGGCGGCGGACGGGGAGACCACCGGGACGGGGCTCGGGCGGATCCTGCCGATCCGGCCCACCGGCGAGGGCGCACCGCTGTTCTGCGTGCACCCCGCCGGAGGGCTCGCCTGGCCCTACGCGGGGCTGGCACGGCACATCGGGGCCGAGCACCCCGTGTACGGACTCCAGGCCCCCGGGCTCAGCCCCGGCGACCGGACCGAGCACGCCACCGACCTGCGGTCGCTCACCGAGGACTACGCCGCGCGCATCCGCGAGATCCAGCCGGAGGGCCCCTACCACCTGCTCGGGTGGTCCTTCGGCGGCAACATCGCGCACGCGCTCGCCGGGCACCTCCGGGAGACCGGTGACGAGGTGGCCACCCTGGCCCTGCTGGACTCGCACCCGTTCGGCCAGTCCGCCGACGCGGGCTTCGACGACGACACCCAGGTCCTCGACGCGCTGCTCCGGGCCATCGGCTACGGCGAGGACGCCGACCGCCTGGGCGACTCCCCGACGACCGGGGACGCCATCGCCGTGTTCCGGCGCCACGGCGACCCCCTCGGAGAGCTCTCCGAGGACGCGGTCGAGGCCATGCTCCTCGGCTTCGACCGGCAGGTCTCCCTGCTGCGCCGGGGCGAGCCGCCCGTCTTCGACGGAGACCTCCTCTTCTTCACCGCGACGCTCGACGGCGTCCCCGGAGTCGACCTCGCGCGGACCTGGCGCCCCTACGTCGAGGGCCGGATCGACGACCACGACGTGACCTGCACGCACGCGCTCATGACCACACCGGAGGCGCTGTCAGTGATCGGCCCGGTCGTCGCCGACCGGATCGCCCGCTCCCTGGCGCACCGCCGCTGACCCCCACGCACCACCGACAACCCGCGGCCCGCGATCGCGCGCCGCTCGGACAGAAGGGCACACCATGCAGAACCCGTTCGACGACACCGACGCCTCCTTCCTGGTCCTGGTCAACGCCGAGGACCAGCACTCCCTGTGGCCCGCCTTCGTCCCGGTCCCCGCCGGCTGGGTCGTGCGCCACGGCCCCGCCGAGCGCCAGGAGTGCCTGACCTACATCGACACCCACTGGACGGACATGCGACCCCACCGGGTCCGCCAGCTCGACGCCGCCTGAGAGACCCGGGCCCGGCCGTGCGGCCGGGCCCCCGACCACGAAGGGAGTGACGTGGGGGACGACCATGTCATCGACGTCGAGGGACTGACGAAGTCCTTCGGGGGACACCGCGCGCTGCGGGGCATCGACCTGGCCGTGCCGCGCGGGCACGTCCTGGGGCTGCTCGGCCCCAACGGGGCGGGCAAGACCACCACCGTCCGTGTGCTGACCACCCTGCTCCGGCCGGACGGCGGCCGGGTCCGGGTCGCCGGTCACGACGTGGTGGCCGACCCCGGCGCGGTCCGCCGCAGCATCGGGCTCTCCGGCCAGTACGCGGCCGTGGACGAGAAGCTCACGGGCTTCGAGAACCTGCGCATGGTGGGGCGCCTGTACGGGATGAACCGCGCGCAGGCGGCCGAGCGCGCCCGGGAACTGCTGCGGCGCTTCCGGCTCTGGGACGTCGCGGACCAGCGTTCGGGCGCCTACTCGGGCGGGATGCGGCGACGCCTGGACCTGGCCGGGGCCCTGGTGGCCCGGCCCGAGGTGGTCGTGCTCGACGAACCCACGACCGGCCTGGACCCGCGCGGGCGCCTGGACACGTGGGAGATCGTCTCCACCCTCGTGGAGGACGGGACCACGGTCCTGCTGACCACGCAGTACCTGGAGGAGGCCGACCAGCTCTCGGACACCATCGTGGTCATCGACCGGGGAACGGTCATCGCCCGGGGCAGCGCGGACGCGCTCAAGGAGCACATGGGCGGGGCGCGGATGGACTTCGTCCTCGCGGACGCGGCCGACCTGGAGTCGGCCGCCGGGATCGTCGCGGACCACGGCAACGGCCGGCCCGAGACGGACCCGGGAGCCCGGAGGCTCTCCGTGGGCACCTCCGAGGGACAGGAGGCGCTGACCGGGGCGTTGGCCGCGCTGCGCCGCGGCGGCGTCCCCGTGGTGGAGGTGGCGCTGCGCCGCCCCACCCTGGACGAGGTGTTCCTCGAACTCACCGGCCGGGACGAGCCCGCCTCCCTGGTGGGAGGGCACCGGTGAACGTACTGGCGAGATCGGTGAGCGACAGCGGCGTCGTCGCCCACCGCAACCTGCTCCATGTCGTGCGCACCCCGGGATCCATGGTCGCGGGGGTCATCCAGCCGGTGATGTTCGTCCTGCTGCTCGCCTTCGTCTTCGGCGGCAGCCTGGGCGGCGCGCAGTACCGCGAGTTCCTCATCGGGGGCATCTTCGCGCAGACCCTGCTGTTCAACTCGTCCTTCACGGCGGTCGGGCTGGCCAACGACCTCCAGCAGGGCATCGTGGACCGCTACCGGTCGCTGCCGATGTCCCGGATCGCCGTCATCCTGGGCCGGACCCTCTCGGACCTGGCGACGAGCTCCCTGTCGCTGCTGGTCACGGCCGCGTGCGGGCTCGCGATCGGGTGGCGGGTCACCACGGGGGCGAGTGAGGTGCTCCTGGGCGTGGCCCTCCTGCTCTTCTTCGCCTTCGCGACCTCGTGGATCGGTGTGTTCATCGCGCTGACCGCCCGCAGCGTCGAGGTGGCCCAGAGCCTGGGCCTGGTCTGGCTGTTCCCGGTCGCCTTCGTGTCGGGCGCGTTCGTCTCCATCGAGGGCATGCCCGCTCCGCTGCGGGTCGTCGCGGAGTGGAACCCGGTCACCGCCGTCGCCTCGGCCGCCAGGGAACTCTTCGGCAACGCCCCGCCGCCGGGACTGGCACAGCCGACCGGGTGGCCCGCCGAGAACGCGGTGCTGTACGCGGTGCTGTCCTCGGCCGTGGTCATCGCGGTCTTCGCCCCGCTGGCCCTGCGCCGCTACGTGCTCATCAGCGCCCGCTGACCCACGGGGCGCGGAGGCGGAGCGCGACAGCCCGCCCCCGCGCCCCGTGGTTACGGGTTCGGTACCGGCCAACCGACGAAGTGGTCTCCCTCGCGGTAGACCAGGTGGATGTCGACTGACTGGAGGAGGTTCACCAGGTCCTCTTGAGGCCGCTTCGGGAGCAGGACCGCTAGGCGGGGGTCGGCGGGCTCGACATGCCGGCGGTAGTCCATGAGCTGCCCGATTGCCATGCGTACGTTTTCCCGAGTAGTAGATCCTTTTGCCTCGAAGAGCACGTGACTGCTGACGTCGTAGAGATCAGTGACCAACGTAGTGGAGTAGCCCTCGGGTCGAATCTGGAAGCGCTTGACCTTGTGCTCGTGTTCTTCGAGCATGGCTCGGAAGTCGTTGCAGAGCTGAGACTCGTGGCGTTCAACCTTGGTCTTAGGGGAAGCGGATCGGGCCAGCGGAGTTCCATCTGAGGTTTCCGGCTCGACCAGCGTGCTGGTAGTGGCATCGGCGGAAACCACCGAAGATTGTGTGAAGGACATCGGCGGGATGGTGTACTCGGGGGTTGGTTCCATCGCGTCGATGGGGCGCAACTGAAAGACGATGACGGTGCGTTGCTTGCCCGCCTTGTTGGGGCGTTCCTCTACTCGGTAGGGCACCAGATCGTCCAGCTGGAAGCTGCCTACATACCGCTGTTCAGCGGTCTTTCGGCCGACCTTCCTCCCCGTAGCCTTGAAAACACGGAGGGTTCGCTCGGGGAAAGTCTCATGCGTCCCGCGGTGTGGATTCTTATGCTTCAAGATTGCCGCATTGCGCGGCCCGAATGTTCCAACAAAGGTTTGATTTCCTTGGCCGTCCCCCGTGTATTCAAAGAGGTAGCCCTGCTCGTCCGGTACGGGTAGCCACCCATCGTGGAAGCCCGATTCCTCGCCCGCGGCTGGGTCGCTAAACAGGAAGATGTTGGGGCTCGTGTTGGACGTGAGGATACCCATGCCCTGCCCTCCGCCACAGTTGTCCTTCACTTCCTGACGGGTGGTGAGGGCCCCCGGCTTAAGGAAGAAATCACTCATGGTTTGAATCTACCTTTCCCTGTGGTTCAGGGCGTCAGTCGCTTGATCGTGGAGGCCCCTCGTCGAAGGAGCGCAGGAGCTGGAGGTGGTGAGGAATGTCTTGGAGGGTGGTGGCAGATTGCCGCCCTCAATGCCGGTACCGACAGTTGAAGGAGGCCTTCGGGGAGCCGATCGCTCCCCAATGGTGCACCGAGGACCTCCACGAGGTGCTCGGTGGCGGGGGCCTTGTAGTGGTCCACACGGAACGTCTCGCCGTCCTGGTCGAGTACAACCGCGGCCACGACCAGGCCTGCTGGCGGGACCCGCCCGCCGCGCTCGTGGCCCTCACCGGCGACTGGCCGCGCTAGACGACCTCGCGGAGGGCGGCGACGAGGTCCGCGGCGGGCAGCTCGCGTGCCCGACGGAACCCGGTCCCCGCCCACAGGGCCATGCCCCCGGTGTCACCGGCCCGCGCCGCGGCGGCGCGCAGCGGCTTCGTCATGTGGTGCACCTCGGGGTAGGCCGCGGGCGCGTCCGGGTGCTCGGTCATGAACCGGTTGGTGAGGCCGCGCGCCGGGCGTCCGGTGAACGCCCGGGTCAGTGAGGTCCCGGTGAAGGACGGGTCGGCCAGCGCGGCCTTGTGCGCGGGCTGCGCGCCGCTCTCCGGGCACCGGAGGAAGGCCGTGCCCAGCTGGACGGCGGTGGCCCCCGAGGTCAGGGCGGCGGCGACGTCCTCCTCGGTCATGATCCCCCCGGCGGCGATCACCGGCACCTCGACGGCGCCCACCACCTCGGGCAGCAGGGAGAGCAGAGGCCGGTCGTCGCCCCGGGCGGGGTCGAAGGTGGCGCGGTGCCCGCCCGCCTCCACCCCCTGGACGCACACCCCGTCGGCACCCCGGGCCACGGCGGTCCGGGCCTCCTCGACGGTGGTGGCGGTGACGACCGTGGCCGAACCCGCGTCGCGCAGTCGCTCCAGCACCCTTGTGGAGGGGCAGCCGAAGGTGAAGCTCACGACGCTGACGGGGGAGCCCACCAACAGGTCGATCTTGGCGTCCCAGGCGTCGTCGTCGTACGTGGACGGGCCCACCTCGGCCCCGTGCCGCACGGACTCCGCCGCGAGGTCCCTCCGGTAGCCGTCCAGCACGGACACCGGAGCCGGTGCACCGGAGGGGACGAACACGTTCACGCCGAACACGTCGGTGCCCAGCCCGCGTACCCCGCTGATCCGTTCGGCCAGCGCCTCCACGGACAGGTACCCGGCGGCCAGGGAACCCAGGCCGCCCGCGCCGTCCACCGCGTGGACCAGGGCGGGGTTGGACGCGCCTCCGGCCATGGGGGCCTGGAGGACGCGGCGCGCACCGAGGAGTTCGTGCAGATCCATGCTTCCCGCCTTCCGGGATCCGGTGCGGGACGCTCCCCGCGTGACCTGCGCGCAGGCTAACAGGCGCGCCGGATCAGCCCCGGGCCGCGTCCTCGTTCCGCCGCACCGCCCAGGTGAAGTCCGCCGACTCGGGCAGCAGCCGGGTGAGGACCAGCGCGGCGGCGGCCAGGGCCAGGGCGAACCCCGCCAGGACGGACACGGCCGTGGCGATGCCCCACAGCTCCCACAGCCCGCCGAACGAACTGGTCGTGAGCGCGCTGCCGAGCAGGGTCACCACCGTCACCGCCGAGAACATCGTGTTCCGGTTGGCGTCGGTGAACATCAGCTGGCACCAGGCCCCGGAGAGCACCCCCGCGAGCCCGATGAGGAACTCGGCCGCCACCAGTCCCGCCACCAGCGGAACCACTCCGTGGGCGGCCAGGACCAGCGGGAGGCCGATCCCCATCGACAGGAGCGGGCCCCACACGTGCGGGCGGTCCTGGTGCACCCAACGGGCGGCGGCCGCCCCGGCGGCCAGGGAGAGGCTCATGACCAGGAGGACCAGCCCGTTCAGGCGCACGTCGTCGCCGTACTCGGCCAGCAGCATGGGCTGCCAGGACACCACGAGCAGCATGGTCGCGACCATCAGGGACAGGGCCAGCACGATCGGCGGGAGGAAGCGGCGGGAGGCCACCAGGACCACCGACTCCAGGACGATGGCGCCGATCCGGCGGTCCCGCCGTCCCAGCGTCGGCGGGAAGCACACGGGGGCCAGCACGCCCAGGAGGAGGACGAGGGCGCCGCCCACGGCGATCATCGTGCCCGCCGACAGCCACGTGCCCCCGACCATCACCGAGGCCGCTCCCAGCACGGAACCCAGGCGCGTGGACACCGAGCCGACCCGGACGATCCTCGTGATGCGCGCGTTCCTCTCGTGGGAGCCGATCCGGTTGATCAGGATCGCTTCGAGGGTGCCGGACTTCAGGGACATGCCGATGTTGCCCAGGCACACGCCCACCACCGTGAACACGAGTCCGTCCGCCAGACCGAGGGCCACGAGCCCCGAACCCCACACCAGGAGGCCGAGTGTCAACAGGCGCCGGTGCCCGTACCGGTCGCCCAACGCGCCGCTGGGCGCCTCCATGACCAACCCGATGAGGTGGCCCCCGGCCAGGACGAGCCCCACGGCCCAGGGGTCGGCCCCGCGCGCGAGGATCACGGTGACGAAGACCGCGCCGTAGGCGAAGTCGGCCGTGGTGCTGACCAGGGTGAAGACGCTGAGCCGGGCCAGGAGCGGGAACCGGCTCCTCTCCGGAACCGGTGCGACCCCGGGGGTCGGGTCGGAAGTGCTGGGGGACATGGGCGGCCCGCTTCCGTCGGGCCCGTGCACCGGGCCGGTGGGGGTTTCGCCGACGCTAACAGCGCCCACCCCCACCCCTCCAGGTGTTTTCCCCCGTGGCCCCGCCAGGCGGCGGGGACTACGGTCCCCGATACGCTCGGCGCGACACCTGACCTTGGGAGGAACCACATGACAGCGACCGCGGTCGTCACCGGAGCCAGCAGCGGGATCGGTGCCGCCACCGCGCGCGGCCTCGCCGCCGAGGGCTACGACGTGGTCCTCGTGGCCCGCCGCGCCGACCGGATCGCGGCCCTGGCCGAGGAGATCACCGGAGCCGGTCACTCGGCGCGCGCCCAGGTCCTCGACGTCACGGACCGCCCGGCGGTGGACGCCTTCGCGGAGGCCCTGGGCTCCTGCGACGTGCTGGTCAACAACGCGGGCGGGGCGATCGGCACCGAGACCGTCGCCGCCGGCGACCCCGCCGACTGGCGTCGTATGTACGAGGTCAACGTCCTGGGCGTGCTCAACATGACCCAGGCCCTGCTGCCCAAGCTCATCGCGAGCGGGGACGGCACCGTCCTGGTCGTCTCCTCGGTGGCCGGACACGGGGTCTACGAGGGCGGCGGCGGGTACGTGGCCGCCAAGCACGGCGCCCACACGCTGGCCGCCACGCTCCGCCTGGAACTGTGCGGGGAGCCGGTCCGGGTCCTGGAGGTGGCCCCCGGCATGGTCAGGACGGAGGAGTTCTCCCTGAACCGGCTGCGCGGGGACTCCGAGCGGGCCGAGGCGGTCTACGCCGGGGTTCCCGACCCGCTGAGCGCCGAGGACGTGGCCGACACCATCGTGTGGGCGATCACCCGCCCGCCGCACGTCAACGTCGATCTGCTCGTGGTGCGTCCGCGTGCCCAGGCGGCCGCGCACAAGGTTCACCGCATCAGGGAGTAGGCGACGCCCGGGAGCGATCGGGGAGGGCCTTCCCGGGAGCCGGAACGCGTGATTGGGTGTGACCCGTATTACATGGCTGGCGGAGTGGAACCGCGCTGCGCCAGCCGTGGGGTCACCCGTCCCGCACGGCTAGGAGCCTGGACTTGAGTCTGAACGCCGCCCTCCCCAGTTACGCCTCCGGTACCTCGACCACCCCGCTGCTCGGTGACACCATCGGCGGGAACCTGGCCCGGACCGTCGCCGCGCACCCCGACCGGGACGCTCTGGTGGACCGCGCCTCCGGCCTCCGACTCACCTACGCGGAGTTCGGCGCGGAGGTCGAGAGGGTGGCGCTGGGCCTGCTCGACCTCGGTGTGGTCCAGGGCGACCGGGTCGGCCTCTGGTCGCCCAACCGGTCCGAGTGGGTCCTCGTGCAGTACGCGACCGCCCGCATCGGCGCCGTCCTGGTGAACATCAACCCCGCCTACCGGACCCACGAGCTGGAGTACGTGCTCAACCAGGCGGGCGTCTCCGTGCTGGTCGCCGCCCCCTCCTTCAAGACCTCCGACTACGCCGGGATGATCGAGCGGGTGCGCGGGAAGTGCCCCGACCTGCGCGAGGCGGTGCTCTTCGACGGTCCCGCGTGGGACGCCCTGCTCGCGGCCGGTGACGGCGGGGATCCCGGGAGACTGGCCGGGATCGAGGCCACGCTCTCCCCGGACGACCCGGTCAACATCCAGTACACCTCCGGCACGACGGGGTTCCCCAAGGGTGCGACCCTCTCCCACCACAACATCCTGAACAACGGCTTCTCGGTCGGTGAGCTGCTGGGATACACGGAGGCCGACCGCGTCTGCATCCCGGTGCCCTTCTACCACTGCTTCGGCATGGTGATGGGGAACCTCGCGGCGACCACCCACGGCGCCTGCATGGTCATCCCCGGCCCCGGGTTCGACCCCGCCACGGCGCTCGACGCCGTCCAGGCCGAACGCTGCACCTCGCTGTACGGCGTGCCCGCCATGTTCATCGCGGAGCTCGCCCTCCCCGACTTCGACTCCTACGACCTCTCCACGCTCCGGACCGGGATCATGGCCGGGTCGCCGTGTCCGGTCGAGGTGATGCGCCAGGTCATCGACCGGATGGGGATGGCCGAGGTGTCGATCTGCTACGGGATGACGGAGACCTCCCCGGTGAGCACCCAGACCCGCACCGACGACTCGGTGGAGCGCCGGGTGTCCACCGTGGGGAGGGTGGGGCCGCACCTGGAGGTGAAGGTCGTCGATCCCGACTCCGGGGTCACGGTCCCGCGCGGCACCCCCGGCGAACTCTGCACCCGGGGCTACTCGGTGATGCTCGGCTACTGGAACGAGCCCGACCGGACCGCCGAGGTGATCGACGCGGGCCGCTGGATGCACACCGGCGACCTCGCCGTCATGGACCACGACGGCTACGTGGGAATCACCGGTCGGATCAAGGACATGGTGATCCGCGGCGGCGAGAACGTCTACCCGCGCGAGGTGGAGGAGGTGCTGTACACCCACCCTGACCTGCTGGACGCGCAGGTCATCGGCGTTCCCGACCACCGGTACGGCGAGGAGCTCATGGTGTGGGTGCGCATGCGCGACGGAGCCGAGCCCCTCACCGCCGACGCCCTGCGCGCCTTCTGCGAGGGCCGGATCGCGCACTACAAGATCCCGCGTTACGTCCACGTCGTGGACGAGTTCCCCATGACGGTCACCGGCAAGGTCCGCAAGGTGGAGATGCGCGAGGAGGCCGTGCGCCTGCTGGACGCGGGGCTGATCTGAGGGGCGGGCGGGGACGGCCGCCCGCCCCGGTACGGGCTACTTCGGGTCCAGTTCCTTGCCCAGCATCTCCACGAGCCCGTCCAGGGCCGCGTCCGACCCCTCGTCCTCACAGGTCAGCGTGACGGTCTCGCCGTGCGAGGCCCCCATCGCCATCACCGCGAGCACGCTGCGGGCGTCCACCGGCTTGTGGTCCGCGCGGGAGACGGTCACGGGCAGGCCGGTCTCGTTGACCGCCTGGACGAAGAGGGTCGCGGGCCGGGCGTGCAGGCCGAGGAGGGAGCCGATGACAACGGTGCGCTCGGGCATGTCAGTCCTTGGAGGGTGTCGGGCGGGGCCGGGTGGTCCGGCCCCGTTCGCGGCGGGCTGTGGCTGTGGAACGGTCGGTCAGGACGGGTCGATCCGCCAGGACGGGTCGGGCTCGGTGGCCGGGCCGACCGCGTCGGTGGCGACGTCGTCGAGGTGGGGGACGGTCGTCCCGGGGAGTGCGACGGCCGCGGTCCCCCAGGCCACGGCCTGACGGAGGCGCTCCTGGGGGGAGTGCTCTCCGGCGAGGAACCCCGCGAGCGCGCTGTCGCCCGCGCCCACGGTACTGAGGGTGCGTACCCGGGGGCCGCGCGCCCAATGCGCGTCCCGCTCCGTGACGAGCAGGGCGCCGTGGCCGCCGAGGGTGACTAGGGCCGCCTCGTTGCCCCAGGCGAGGACCTCGCGGGCGGCCTCGGTGACGTCTCCGAGGGTGGGGAGCTCCCGGCCGACCAGCGCCGCGAGTTCCTCGTGGTTGGGCTTGAGCAGGGAGATCGACCCCGCCTTGGCGGCGGCCGTCAGGGGTGCTCCGGAGGTGTCCAGGGCCAGCGGCACGCCGTGGGCGGCGGCCAGGCTCGCGACCCGCACGTACAGGTCCTCGGGGACCCCGGCGGGCAGGCTGCCGCTGGCCACCACCCAAGAGGGGGAGCGGGTCAGCTCGTCCTCCAGGGCGCCGAGCAGGGCCTCGATCTCCTCGGGGGACATCGTGGGGCCGGCGGCGTTGAGCTTGGTGGTGGTGCCGTCGGTCTCGGTGACGGTGACGTTCGCGCGGGTCTCCCCGGAGATGGGGACGGTGACGCGGGGCAGGTCGTCGAGGAGGGTGACGAGTTCGGCCCCCCCGCCACCGCCGACGGGGAGGACCGCCCGGGTGGTGATCCCGTTGCCGAACAGGGCCCGGGAGACGTTCACTCCCTTGCCGCCCGCCTGGGAGCGGGTGGCGCGCACGCGGAGGACCTCGCCTCGGACGAGGCGGTCGACCTCAAGGGTGTGGTCGACGCTCGGGTTCGGGGTGAGGGTCAGGATCATGGGTGCTCTCTTCGAGGGGTGTGACGCGCCCGGTCCGGTGCCTCCGGGGTGGAGGGGTGCGCCCGAGGAGGTGGGGGTTCGGCTGGCTGTGGGGTGGCTCCATGGTGATGTGGTTCTGTCTTTGATTATGTGTGTTTGTCTGTGTGTGTCAATGGTGTGACGCGGATCCGATGGGTCCTCTTCAGCGACCCGGGGTGGGCGGGGGTCCTGCCGCCTCCTGGTCACACCGCCCGAGGGTCGGATGATCCCTCTCCTGGCAACGCGGTGGGGTTGCTGGAATATTGGGGGGAGATACCCCTTGTGTGTCCCATGCAACACCATTAAACTCACCGAAAACCACACCGAAACACAGGTGATCCAACATGTACGCGGAAGAGCGCCAGAAGGTGATCCTCGAACGCGCCCGCCACGAAGGCCGGGTCGACGTCACGGGGCTCGCCTCGGAGTTCGACGTGACCTACGAGACCGTCCGCCGCGACCTCACCGCCCTGGAGCGGCACGGGGTCCTGCGCAGGGTCCACGGTGGCGCGATCCCCGTCGAGCGACTGGGCTTCGAGCCCGCTCTCACTGTGCGCGACTCCGTCATGACCCAGGAGAAGGAGCGGATCGCCAAGGCCGCGCTCGCCGAACTCCCCGACGAGGGCGCCATCCTCCTGGACGCCGGATCCACCACGGGGCGCCTGGCCGAACAGCTGCCCACGGACCGCGAGCTCACCGTCGTCACCAACTCCCTCTCGATAGCCCTCACCCTCACTCCCCGAACCAACATCAACCTCATGCTCCTCGGTGGGCGCCTGCGCACCAGGACTCAGGCCAGCGTCGAGGCCTGGGCCCTGCGGGCCCTCTCCGAGTGCTTCGTCGACGTGGCCTTCATGGCCACCAACGGAGTGTCCGTCGAACGTGGTCTGACCACCCCCGACCCGGCCGAGGCCGAGGTCAAGCGGGCCATGATCGCCTCCTCCCGGCGCTCCGTGCTCCTCGCCGACCACACCAAGGTCGGCAACGACCACTTCGCCCGCTTCGCCGCCGTCGAGGACCTCGACCTCGTCATCACCGACGACGGAATCGCGGACGGACTCTCGGACGAACTGGAGACGGCCGGTCCCTCCGTCCGCTCCGTCTGACGACCCCACAGCCTGACCACCCCACAGCCATTCCCTTCCCGGCCGAGGCAGACCGCCCGCCGGACCTCCCAGGAGGTTCCCCCATGTCAACCCAGCAAGGCAGACTCGTCGCCGTGCGCTCCCGAGTCCAGCGCTTCGGCGGATTCCTGGCGAGCATGGTGATGCCCAACATCGGCGCGTTCATCGCCTGGGGCCTCATCACGGCGCTGTTCATCCCCGACGGCTGGTGGCCCAACGAGCACATGGCCCAGCTCGTCGACCCGATGATCGGCTTCCTGCTGCCGCTGCTGATCGGGTACACCGGCGGTCACCTCATCTACGACAAGCGCGGCGGCGTGGTCGGCGCCATCGCGACCATCGGTGTGATCGTCTCCGCCGACATCCCGATGTTCCTCGGCGCCATGCTGGCCGGTCCGCTCGCGGCCTACCTGATCAAGCAGATCGACAAGGTCCTCCAGCCCCGGACCCCCAGCGGCTTCGAGATGCTGGTCAACAACTTCAGCGCGGGCATCCTCGGTGGCCTCATGGCCATCACGGGGCTCTACGCCATCGGGCCGGTGGTCACCGCCATCGCGTCCGGGCTGGGCAAGGGCGTGCAGTTCCTGATCGACCTCTCGGTCCTGCCGCTGGTCTCGATCATCATCGAGCCCGCCAAGGTCCTGTTCCTCAACAACGCCATCAACCACGGTGTCCTCGGACCCCTCGGCGTGGTGCGGGTCGCGGACCAGGGCAAGGCCATCGAGTTCCTCATCGAGACCAGCCCCGGCCCCGGTCTGGGCATCCTCCTGGCCTGCATGCTCTTCGGCCCGAAGCTGAGCAGGGCGACCGCCCCCGGTGCGATCATCATCCACTTCTTCGGCGGCATCCACGAGATCTACTTCCCGTACATCCTCGCCCAGCCCAAGCTGATCCTCGCGGCCATCGCGGGCGGCATGTCCGGCATCACCACGTTCCTCCTCTTCGACGTCGGCCTGCTCGCCACCCCGGCACCCGGCAGCATCTTCGCGCTCATGGCGGTCACCCCGCGCGGCGACCACATCGGCGTCCTGGCTGGTGTCCTGGTCGGCACGCTCGCCTCGTTCGCCGTCGCCTCGCTCCTCCTCGGCTTCGGCCGGGCCGAGCGCAAGGCGGAGCGCGAGGCCGCCGAGGCCGAGAAGGCCAAGGCCGACAAGGACAAGGCCAAGGCCGACCAGGGCGAGTAGCCCACCGAAACCCACTCACCACCGAACCGGGAGAACCGTTCATGGCCACCATCGAAGGCTCGGACATCAAGAAGGTCGTCGTCGCCTGCGACGCCGGGATGGGCAGCAGCGTCCTGCTCACCTCGCAGCTCAAGAAGACCCTGTCCCCCCACGGCGTCAGCGTCGAGCACTCGCCGGTCGACCGCATCCCCGAGGACGCCGACCTCGTCCTGTGCCACACCGGCCTGGTCGACCGCGCCCGCCACCGCGTCACCGACACCGTGGTCGTGCCCTTCCAGATGTTCCTCGGCGACCCCGCCTTCGCCCGTGTGGAGGCGGCCATCCGGGACGGTGGCACCCTTGCCGACTGACCTCACCCTCACCGCCGAGTCGGTGCGGCTGGGCGGGACCGCCAAGGACCGCGCGGACGCCATCGACCAGTGCGGCGCCCTCCTCGTGGAGCTCGGCGCCGTCGAGCCCGGGTACGTGCCCGCCATGCACGAGCGCGAGGCCTCCATCCCCACGTTCGTGGGGGAGGGGGTGGCCATCCCGCACGGCACCGACGCCTCGCGGACGATGGTCAGGAACACGGCCCTGGCCGTGATCCAGTTCCCGGAGGGGGTCGACTGGGGCGGGCCCACCGTGCACGTCGCCATCGGCATCGCCGCCTCCGGTGACGAGCACCTCAAGGTGCTGTCCTCGCTGGCCGGGGTCCTCACCGACCCCGAGCGCGCGGCGCGCCTGCGCTCCGCCACCAGCGTGGACGACGTCCTCGAACTCCTCGCACCCGCCGCGGGCTGAGCCCGCACCACAGCACGCTCCACCGGCCGGGGCGGAGGACCCGCCCCGGCCAAGCCCCACCAGAAAGGCCCGAACATGCTCGTCGCCCGCTTCTACGCCCCAGGTGACATCCGTCTGGAGCAGGCACCCGAGCCCACCCCCGGACCGGGGCAGCTCAAGATCGCCGTCGCCAACTGCTCCACCTGCGGCACCGACGTGAAGATCTCCAAGCACGGCCACCACCACATCCGCCCGCCCCGGGTCATCGGCCACGAGATCGCGGGCCGGATCGTCGAGGTCGGCGAGGGCGTCGACGGCTGGGCCGAGGGCGACCGGGTCCAGGTCATCGCGGCCATCCCGTGCGGGAAGTGCGTGGAGTGCTCCGACGGTCGGTTCACGGTCTGCTCCAACCAGGAGTCCATGGGCTACCACTACGACGGCGGTTTCGCCGAGTACATGATCATCCCCGAGGCCGTCCTCGCGGTGGACGGCGTCAACCGGGTGCCCGACAACGTGGACCTCGCGGAGGCCTCCGTGGCCGAGCCGCTGGCCTGCGTGCTCAACGGCCAGGAGATCGCCGGGGTGGGCGAGGGCGACACGGTCGTGGTCATGGGCGCCGGTCCCATCGGCTGCCTGCACGTCCGGCTGGCCCGGGCCAAGGGCGCGGCCAAGGTGTACCTGGTGGACCTGAACCGGGGCCGCCTGGACATGTCCGCCGCCCTCGTGGAGCCGGACGCCTCGATCTGCGGCGAGGAGACCGACGCGGTCGCGGAGGTGCGCCGCCTCACCGGCGAGCGCGGCGCGGACGTGGTCATCACCGCCGCCGCCTCCGGGAAGGCGCAGGAGGACGCGCTCCAGATGGTGGCGCGCAGCGGACGCATCAGCTTCTTCGGCGGGCTGCCCAAGGACGCGCCCGTCATCCAGCTGGACGCCAACGTCGTGCACTACAAGGAGATCTCGATCTTCGGCGCGAACGGCTCCAGCCCCGAGCACAACAAGCGCGCCCTCGAACTGATCTCCACGGGCGCCGTCCCCGTCTCGGACCTCATCACTGAGCGGATGCCGTTGTCCGACGTCCACAAGGCGATCGAGACCGTGGCCTCGGGCACGGCCGTCAAGGTGACCATCGAGCCCTGACGCTCGTCGCACGGATCCCGGATCGACCCTGGCGTCGCACGCCGTTTCCGGGTTGGCTAGTCGAAAACAGACCCCCTCAGGAGAGCACACATGGAGCAGACGAACCCCACCCGGGCACTGGAAGGCATCGCGGCTGGTCCGGGTGGGGCCGTCGCTCCGGTGGCCAGGATGGCGGCCCCGCCCTCCCTCCCGGACGTCGAGCCCGAGGTGGCCGACGTCGGGGCCGAGCAGGAGGCCGCGCGTGACGCGCTGGAGAGCGTGGCCACCGACCTGGAGGGACGCGCCGCCGGGCTCGACGGTGAGGCCGCCGCGGTGCTCAACGCCCAGGCGCTCATGGCCCGGGACCCGGAGCTGCGGCGCCAGGTCGAGGAGGGTGTCGCGGGCGGCCGCGCCGCCGCCTGGGCGGTGCGGGAGGCCTGCGGCCGCTACCAGGACCTGCTCCTCGCGGCCGGCGGCTACCTGGCCGAGCGCGCCGCCGACCTGGCCGACATCCGGGACCGGGCGGTCTCCGTCCTCCTGGGCCTGCCCATGCCCGGGCTGCCGGACCCCGGTCACCCGCACGTGCTGGTGGCCGAGGACCTGGCGCCCGCCGACACCGTGCGTCTGGACACCGACCAGGTGAAGGCCATCGTCACCCGCCTCGGCGGGCCCACCAGCCACACCGTCATCCTCGCGCGTTCCCTGGGCCTGCCCGCCGTGGTGGGCTGCCCGGGGGCCGCCGACCTGGCCGACGGCACCGTCGTGGCCGTGGACGGGGACCAGGGCACCGTCGAGGTGGACCCGGACCCGGAGGTGGCCGAGCGGGTGCGCCTGCGGGCCGAGCGGCGCCGCGCCGTGCTGGCGGAGAGCTCCGGCCCCGGCCGCACCGCCGACGGTGTCGCCGTGTCCCTGCTGCTCAACGCGGGCGAGGGCGACCCGGACGAGGCCGGTGCGCACGACAGTGAGGGCATCGGCCTGCTGCGCACCGAGTTCCTGTTCCTCGACCGGGCGGAGCCGCCGACGGTCGCCGAGCAGACCGAGTCCTACACCAACCTGTTCCGCGCCTTCGAGGGCCGTACGGTGACCGTGCGGACCCTGGACGCGGGCTCGGACAAGCCGCTGGCCTTCGCTGACACCGGCGAGGAGGACAACCCCGCGCTGGGTGTGCGCGGTTTCCGCACCGCGCGGGTGCACCCGAACCTGCTCTCCGACCAGCTCACCGCCATCGCGGCGGCGACGAAGGCCTGCGAGGGCACCCGGGTGCGGGTGATGGCGCCGATGGTGTCCACGCCCGCCGAGACCGAGGAGTTCGCCACCCTCGCCCGCTCCGCCGGGATCACCGAGGTCGGCGTGATGGTGGAGGTCCCCGCCGCCGCGCTGCTGGCGGACCGTCTGCTGTCCCGGGTGGACTTCGTGTCCATCGGCACCAACGACCTGGCGCAGTACACGATGGCGGCCGACCGCACCCTGGGTTCGCTGCCGGACCTGCTGGACCCCTGGCAGCCCGCGCTCCTGAGCCTGATCGGCCAGGTGGGGTCGGCCGGGCAGCGGGCGGAGCGCTCCGTGGGGGTGTGCGGCGAGGCCGCCGCCGACCCGCTGCTGGCGCTGGTACTGGTGGGTCTGGGCGTGACCAGCCTGTCGGCCGCGCCCCCGGCACTGCCCGCCGTGCGCTTCGCCCTGGCGCGGCACACCGAGGAGGAGTGCCGGGCGCTGGCCAGTCTCGCTCTCAACGCGGAGACCCCCGCGCACGCTCGCGAGTCGGTCCGGAAGGCGGCCCACGCGGAGGTCACCGACCTCTGATCGCGGGAGGTTCAGGGATCGTCCGGATTCCTGAACCGCCGTAGCCCCCGAAGAGGCCCCGGGTTCCCCGGGGCCTCTTCGCGCGTCCGCCGGGGACCGGCGGGCGCGCGGCGTAGCTAGGCCTTCGGGGTGCCCACGCGCAGGCGATTCCCGTCCGGGTCGCGGAGTTCGGTCTCGCGCGCCCAGGGAGCCTCCTCCACGGCGGCGCCGAACTCGGCGGCGACGGCGTCCACGTCCCGCACCCGCAGGTAGACCAGGGTGTCGGGGCGGGCGTCGCCCGTGTGCTCGGACAGGAAGAGCCGGATCGGCCCCCGTCCGATCTCCATGAAGGTCGGAAAGCCCGGCTCGAAGCGGTGCTCCCACTCCAGAGCGAAGCCGAGCCGCTGGTACCAGCGGAGCGCGACGGCGGCGTCGGTTACGCGCAGGACGGGGACGACCTCCTCAGCCACCATCCCGGCCCCAGTTCCCGCAGACGGCCTCGGGGACGAGGTCGAGCTGTTCGAGGAAGCACCGGAGCAGGCCGTCGGTGTTGTCGCCGCACCCCGAGTCCGCCCAGACCTGGAATCCGTTGTTGAGCGTCGCGTAGAAGACCGCCGCCACCAGGGCGGGCCGGTGGTCGGCCGGGTCCACTCCGGCGCGTTCGGCGATGACGCGCGCGAGACGGGACTGGCGGCGGGCGCAGTAGCGCATGTTCACCTCGATGAGCTCGGGGCTCCGTGAGATGAAGTTGGCCGCGCTCCCCTGGAGGTGCAGCTCCTCGCGCTCCAGCACCTCCCAGTGGTCGCGCATCGCGTTGCGCAGCGCGCGGAAGGGCGGCTCGTCGGCGGGACGTTCGCGCACGAACGAGCAGAGGAGTTCGTCGACCTCCTCGATCGCCTCCAGGACCACGTTCTCCTTGGAGGCGAAGTACCGGAAGAACGTCCGCTGGGAGACCCCCGCGCAGGCGGCGATCTCCTCCGTGGTGGTCGCCTCGTACCCCTTCTCGTGGAAGAGGCGCAGCCCGGAGTCGATGAGGGTGGTGCGCAGCTCCGCCTTCTTGCGCTCACGCAGTCCGACGTTCTCGGGGCTCGTCGTGCTCATGGACGTGCCTCCACTCCCGGCTGAGACGCCTGCTTCCTGTCCCTGGAGGATACACGCGGACCGCAGTGATGTCAGTCACTGACAAATGTCAGCGATTGTCTAATGTCAGCGACTGACATAATCTCGCCTGGTACGGGAAGTCGGAAGAGAACACGGGGCGCACATGACCACCCAGGCCGAGCAGAGTCCACGAGACCCGAGGGACCAGCACCCTCCGGTCGCGAACGAGGCGAAGCCCCGCTTCACCGAGAGCCCCTGGGCCACCCTCGTCGCGATCGCCTTCGGCGTCATGATGGTCGCCCTCGACGGCACCATCGTGGCCGTCGCCAACCCCGCGATCGGCGCCAGCCTGGGCGCCTCCCTGGCCGAGCTCCAGTGGGTCACCCACGGCTACCTGCTCGGACTCGCGGTCTTCCTCATCACGGCGGGCAAGATCGGTGACCGCTTCGGCTACCGGAACACCTACCTGGTCGGCGTGATCGGGTTCGTGGTCTCCTCCGTGGCGATCGCCCTGTCGTCCGGTGTCATCATGCTGATCGCGTTCCGGATCGTCCAGGGGATTTTCGGGGCCCTGCTGCTGCCCTCCGCCATGGGGCTCCTGCGGGCCAGCTTCCCTCCCTCCAAGCTCGGCCGCGCCTTCGGCGTGTTCGGCAGCCTGATCGGCGCGGCCACCGCCGGCGGCCCGATCCTGGGCGGGCTCCTCGTCGGCGCCCTCAGCTGGGAGGCCGTGTTCTACATCAACGTCCCGGTGGGCGCCGTCGCTCTGGCCCTGGGCCTGTGGCTGCTCGCCGCCAACCGTCCCACCGACGCCGGGTCCCGCATGGACGTGCCCGGCATCGTCCTGGTGAGCGTCGCGATCTTCGCCCTGGTGTGGGCGCTGGTCGAGGCGCCCAGCATCGGCTGGGCGCACCCCGTCACCCTGGCCTCCCTGGGCGCGGCGGTCCTCTTCTTCGCCGCCTTCCTCGTGTGGGAACGCCGCCCCGAACAGCCGCTCGTCCCGCTGGCCCTCTTCGCGCACCCCTCACTCTCGATCGGTGTGGTCCTGACCGTGGCGATGGCGCTGGGCCTCATGGGCTCGCTGTTCTTCATCACCTTCTACCTCCAGGGCGTGCGCGGCCTCAGCCCCGCCCAGACCGGTCTCCAGCTCATCTCCATGACCGCGATGATGGCGATCACCTCGCCCATCGCGGGGCGCCTCCTGGACCGGGTCGGCGCCCGCCTGCCCACCACGGCGGGCCTGCTGTCCGCGTCGGCGGGCATGTTCCTGCTCTCCCGGCTGGAGGCCGACACCGGCGTCCCCTACGTCTCCGTGGCCTTCGTGCTGCTGGGCGTGGGCCTGAGCCTGGTGATGACCGGGGCCACCGCCGCGATCATCGGCAACGCGCCGGTGCGGTACGCGGGGGTCGCCGCCGCGCTCCAGCAGGCCGCCATGCAGCTCGGCGGCTCGCTGGGCACGGCGGTCCTGGGCGCGGTGATGTCCGCGACCATCGTCTCCACGCTGCCCGGCCACTACGCCGACGCCGGTCTGGCAGAACCCTCCTCCGGCGACCTCTCCGGGATGCAGAGCACCGTCGCGCAGGGTGGGGCGGTCCTGCCCGAGGGCGCGGACGCCGCCACGGCCGCCGCGGTCACCCAGGCCAGCAACCTCGCCTTCCTGGACGGGCTGCACCTGGCGTTCGGGATCGCCGCCGTGGTCATGCTGGTGGCCGCCGGGCTGTCCCTGTTCATGCGGGCGGGGCGGATGACGGACGGCCCCGCCGTGCACATCTGATCCAGTCGCGTGTGTGCCCGTCGGAACGCGTGAAGGCCCTGGTGGAGCTCCCACCAGGGCCTTCGTGTGTCCGGGACGCGACTCAGGTCGTGTAGTCGGCGTTGATCCGGATGTAGCCCTCGGTGAGGTCGCAGCCGTAGACCGTGAAGGCGCCCTCGGAGATGCCCAGGTCGACGCTGATCACCACCTCGTCGCCCTTCATGTGGCGGGCGGCGCGCTCCAGGGTCTCCTCCGTGGCCTGCTTCGGGAAGGTCTCCACGTCCCCGAACACGATCCGCACGTTCTCCGGGAACACGTCGGTCTCGTCCGAGCACTTGCCCACCGCCATGGCGACCCGGCCCCAGTTCGGGTCCGCGCCGTGCACCGCCGTCTTGACCAGGGGCGAGTTCACCACGGCCTTGCCGATCCGCTTCGCCTGGGCGTCGTCGCGCGCACCGGTGATCCGCACCTCGATGAGCTTGCCCGCGCCCTCGCCGTCGGAGGCGATCATCCGCACCAGGCTCAGCGCGACCCCGTACAGGGCCTCCTCGAACTCGGCGACGTCCACCGGTCCGGCCAGCCCGTTGGCGAAGATCGCGGCGGAGTCGCTGGTGGAGGTGTCCGTGTCGATGCTCAGGGCGTTGAAGGTCCGGTCCACCACCCGGCGGAAGACCGCGTCCAGGACCGGCTGCTCCAGTGCGGCGTCGGTGAAGAACCAGGTCAGCATGGTCGCCATGTTGGGCTCGATCATGCCGACACCCTTGGCGATCCCGGTCAGGGTCGCGCCGCCGACCGTCGCGCTGGCGATCTTGGGGTGCGTGTCCGTGGTCATCATGGCCGCGGCGGAGCGGTCCAGGTCGGCCGGGGGGAACTCGGTCGGGAGCTCCTCCAGGTAGGAGCGGACGCGGTCCATGGGGTAGGGGCGGCCGATGACCCCGGTGGAGGCGATCAGGATCTCGTCGGGGTCGACCCCGGCCGCGCGGGCCACGCCCTCCTGCACCTCGCGCGCGTCGGCGGTGCCGATCTGGCCGGTCGCCACGTTGGCGTTGCGGGCGATCACGGTGACGCCTCGGGCCCGGCCGTCGGCGGCGGCCTCGCGGCTGAGCCGCACGCTGGGCCCGGCGAACCGGGACTGCGTGAACACGGCGGAGACCGCCGTGGGGACCTGGGAGACCACCGTGAAGAAGTCGTCCTGGGGGTCCTTGATCCCGATGTTTCCGGCCACGCCGACGAAACCGGCGGGAACGGGGGTCTTGCTGCTCATCGTCCTCCTCGGAACTGCGTGGCGCCAGCCTACTTCGCCCCGCCCGCGGAGCCCGAGGCCGGAGCGGTGCGCGGGGCCCGCTCCGGCCCGTGCGTGTGGCCTGGGACGACGCCACGCCACAGCGGTGTGGTTACGGCCATGACCTGCGGGGGTTTCGTACTGTTCGGAGACGGCACGGGTGTGACAAGCCGGAGTGAACGGGGTATCCGCCGAGAAGTGGGGGAGACCGCTCGGGGGGAGGCGTGTTGTGCGTGATGGTGACTGGCTCACGGAGACTGGGGCGCGGATCCGTGGCGTCCTGAAGGTGATGGTGGACGCGGACTGGTTGCCCGGTGGGGCCGCCGTGGTCGGCACCGGTGGGATGTGGGAGTTCGTGGCGGTCGGCCGGACCGACGGTGAGCACGACACCGCGCCCGACGTCGCGTACGACGTGGCGAGCCTGACGAAGGTGATGGCGACCTGGCCGCTGGTCGGGAGGGCGATCGCGGAGGGGGTTCTGGACATCAACGCCCCGATGTCCGAATACTTTCCCGGCGAGGACCTCCCCGGGGCCTGGGTGACCACCCGGCAGATCCTCACGCACACGAGCCGCCTCAACCAGGTGGCCTGGATGGAACGGTACGTGGGCACCGACCAGGACCTGGCCGAGGCGATCCTGTCGGACCCCCTGGAGGAGCCCGGCTACCAGTACATCGACCGCGGGTTCATCCTGCTCGGCCTGCTCCTGGAGCGCCTGTACGGCAGCACCCTGGACCGGCTGGCCGACGACCTGTGGGCCGACCTCGGCCTGCGCTCCACCACCTACGGACCGCTCGCGAGGTCGCCCAGCGTGGCGCCGACCGAACGGCGCCTCGTCGGCGCGGCGCCCTCCTGGGGCGTGGTGCACGACGAGGCGGCGGCGCTGATGGGCGGGGTCTCCGGGCACGCCGGGGTGTTCAGCAACGCCATCGACCTCGGAGCCTTCGCCCGGGAGGTGCTGCGCCTGCACGACGGCGAGAGCGGGGTCATCCCGGCGTCGTTCGTCCGGGAGAGCTGGTCACCGCAGGTCGACGCGGGGGCGCGGCTGTCCAGGGGGCTCGCCTGGCTGGTCACCCCGGAGGGCGTGGTCTACCACAACGGGTTCACCGGCACGAGCCTGTTCCTGCACCCCGAGAGCGGGCGCTACGTGGGCGTGCTCACCAACGCGGTGCACTACGGGCGGGACCGGACCGGCCTGGTGGACCTGCGCACGGCCGCGCGTTCGGCGCTCACCCCGCAAGCCCACGAATCCTCGTCGTGAGTCGGCCGAGCAGGTCGGTCAACCCGGCGGGTCCGGGGACGACGAGGTCGGCGGCGTCCGCGACCGCGGTCACCTCGTCGGAGGAGGAGCACACGGTGAGTCCGGGGACCCCCTGACCGCGCAGGGCCGCGACGGCGGCGAAGGCGGGCAGGTCGCCCAGGTCGTCACCGGCGAACAGGACACTCCGGGCGGACCTCTCCTCCACCAGGGAGGTGAGCGCCGCGCCCTTGTCCACACCCTGTGGACGGAGCTCGATGACCAGCCGACCGGGCTCCACCTGGAGGTCGGCCCGCTCCGCGAGCGCGGAGAGGGGGCCGGACAGCAGTTCCAGGGCTCGCTCGGGGTCCTCCGCGCGCCGGGTGTGCACGGCCAGGGAACGCCCCTTGTCCTCGATCCACGTGCCCGAGGGCGCGCCTGAGGCGTCGATGAGGGCGGGGAGCTCCTCGCGGACCAGGGCCACGCCGGGTGGCGGGTCGGCGGCGACCACGCGCCCGTCCGTCCAGCGTTCGGCGCCGTAGTGGCCGAGCACGACGATCCCCGGCACCCGCTCCAGGCCGCCGAGCCGCACCACGGTGGCGGCTGGGCGGCCGGTGATCACCGCGACGGTCCCCAGGCGGGACGCCAGCGCGGCCAGCGCCTCCACGATCCCCGGCTGGGGCGCGGAGTCACGCGGGTCGGCGACGATGGGCGCCAGTGTGCCGTCGAAGTCGAAGGCGACCAGAGCCCCCGAAGGGTCCGAGACCAGTGCCGCGAGCGCGGCGCGCCCGGCCTCGGTGGTGGGTACGGGCAGGGCGTCTGCTGGGGACGAGGGCATGCGTGGACCTTGTCGGTGTCGGCTGCGCTGTGGTGTTTCCTGGGCGGGTGCGGCACCCGAGCGGTGGCCTGCCCTCCGGAGTCCCCGGAGGCCCCGACCGTCCTAGGCCGTGTTTTGTGGATCATTCCGCGCTCGCGACCACCAGGCTGCCTCTCGCCGCGCCGATGAAGCTCGGACAGCCAACCCCGGGCTGGCCTTCGCTCCTCGTCTTGCGAGAGATGGCCTGGACGGCCCGCTCGCATCGACGGCGGCTCCGCCACCACCGGCGAAAGCATCCAAAAAACACTCCCTAGAGCTGGATGCCCAGCTGACGGGCGTTGCGCTGACGTCTGCGGTCGGCACGCAGACGGCGCAGGCGCTTGACGGTCATGGGGTCGAAGGCGAGCGCCTCGGGGCGCTCGACGAGGCCGTTGAGCAGTTGGTAGTAGCGGGTCGCGGAGAACCCGAACTCGTCACGGATCGCCTGTTCCTTGGATCCCTCGAACTTCCACCACTGGCGTTCGAAGGCGAGGATTCGCTGTTCGCGTTCGGCGAGGGCCGACGGGCCGTCGTCGGACGGACCGATATTCGGCATGGGACACCCCCTGGACGGGTCTTTGGTTTGTCCGGATCGGCGCGACTCATGCTAGCGACTCGACATGCCGGATGAGGAGCGGAGAACCCAGGACTGGCACCAGGGATACAGTTACGTTCCCTACCCCCTGGTGTCTTGTCCAAGCCTGAATCCTGTGCACATGACAGAATCGCGAGGGTCCGGGGAGGCCCGGCGCAGCACCGACCGCAACGTTCGAGGGAGCCTGACGTGCTCGGGGGCAACAGCCGTAGCAGGACACACCAGCGCCACGTGTTGGGCGCGACGGCGGGCGCCTGCGCGGCGCTCGCCGTACTGGGACTGACGGCGGTTCCAGCCGCCGCCGACGACGTCCCCGACTTCCGGCCGGACCAGTGGGCCCTGGCCTCCATCGGAGCCCAGGAGGCCTGGGACACCAGCCAGGGGCAGGGCGTCACCGTGGCCCTGCCGGGGGTCTCCGTGGACGAGGACCACCCCGACCTGCGGGACAACCTGGTGGTCGACACCGAGTTCGGGGGCAACGGCGGCGACACCGACACGGGCACGGCGCTGGGCGCCCTGGTCGTCGGTCACGGACACGGCATGGACGCGGACGGCGGAGTTCTGGGCGTGGCCCCGCGCTCCGGACTGCTGGTCCTGCCCACCGGCGACGGCGGCCCGGCCGAGGCCATCGACCACGCCCTCGGCCAGGGGGCCCAGGTCGTCCTGCTCCCCGACGAGGTGCAGCAGGACGAGGACCTCCAGGCGGCCACCGCTTCCGCCGCGCGGAGCGGCACCCTGGTCGTCGCTCCGGCGGGCGGGGAGGCGGACCCGAACGTCCTGGCCGTGGGCGGAGTGGACGAGGAGGGCGTGCTCCTGCCCGACTCGCCGCCGTCCGCGTCGATCGAACTCCTCGCCCCCGGCGCCGTCCTGTCCACGGCCGGTCCGGACATGGGCCAGACCGACGTGACCGGCACGCCCTACGCCGCCGCCGTGGTCGCCGGTTCCGCCGCGCTGCTGACCTCCGAGTACCCGCAGCTCAGCACGGACCAGCTCCGGGCCGCGCTGGTCGAGGGCTCCCAGCAGGGCACCGGGGGACTGCCCTCCCTGTACCTGCCCTCGGCCGTGGCGCAGGCCTCCGGGGACGCGCAGGACATCCCGCTCATCGACGACAACCTCGTGGAGGACGACTCCCCGGCCGTGCCGGTGTGGATGTGGTTCGCCCTGGTCGGCGTGGTGCTGGCGCTGATCGTGATCGGGCTGGTGCTGTGGGTGCGCCGGACCACCAAGGACCCCTACGGGGTGGCCGCCGAGCGGCAGGAGGAGGACCAGCGGATCGCCGCCGAGCGCGCCGAGCAGGCCCGCGCCGAGGAGCGCCCCTCCCGGAGGAAGGGCGGCCGCCGCCGCAAGAAGTAGACGCGTGTCTGCGCGCGAGGTCGCGCTAGGTGACGCGCGTGCCGTGGACCGAGGGCCGTGGCGGATCGGACGAAAGTCCCGTGACGCCACGGCCCTCGGTTGGCTAGGGTCCCTTCCGCACCACCTTGACCCGGCACACACCTCGACGGCGGGAGACGGCATGGTTCGGATGCGGGACGGAAGCGCGGGAGACGCGGACTACGGGGTGATCGCCCGTACGTACACCGACCACCGGAAACCGGAACCGAGGATCGCCGCACTGCTGCACGCAGCCCTCGGCGGGGCCCGGACGGTGCTCAACGTCGGGGCCGGGGCCGGATCCTACGAACCCTCCGACCGCGACGTCACCCCCGTGGAGCCCTCGGCCAGCATGCGGGCCCGGCGCCCCGCGCACCTCCCCGCGGCGGTCGACGCCACCGCCGAGTCGCTGCCGTTCCCCGACGGCTCCTTCGACGCCGCCATGACCACCTTCAGCGTCCACCAGTGGTCCGGCCTCTCCCGGGGCCTGGCCGAGGTCCGGCGGGTGACCACGGGGCCCGTGGCGGTGCTGACCTGCGACCCCGCCCTGGTGCGCGACTTCTGGCTGTACGAGTACTGCCCGAAGGTCCTCGACACCGAGGCGAGCCGCTACCCGGAGCCGTCGGCCCTGGCCGAGGGGCTGGGCGGCACGACCACGGTCACTCGGGTGCCGATCCCCCTCGACTGCTCGGACGGCTTCAACGAGGCCTACTACGGCCGCCCCGAGGCGTTGCTCGACCCCGGGGCCCGGCAGGCCTGTTCGGCGTGGAGCTTCGTCGACGAGGCGGCCCACTCCCGCTTCCACGAGGACCTGTCCCGCGACCTGCGCGACGGCACGTGGGACGCGCGCCACGGACACCTGCGCGCACTGCCCGAGTTGCGGGGCTCACTCGTCCTCGTGGTCTCCACCCCCGACGGACCGAACGGGCCCTGACCGTCGCGTACGGTCATGCCGCTCCGACGGTCCGTGGCGCCCGGATGCGCGTGCATATGTAAGGCACGTCGAAAGCCTTGACGCGGGTACGCCGGACGACAAGGCTTTGTGGAATGTCGCCCCTCGAATCGCCCTCTCTGCCCTCACGAGGAGACAGGCGGGTCGCCACCGACCCCATGGCACGCAACCTGGTGAACGGTCGCGTGCGCCTCTCCGAAGCCGACCCCAAGTGGCCCTACCTGTTCCGGCAGGAGGAGTCCCGCGTCCGGAGCGCCCTCGGGGACCGCGTGCTCTCCCTGGACCACGTCGGCTCCACCTCGGTGCCGGGTCTGGCCGCCAAACCCTGCGTGGACCTGCTCATGGTGGTCGCGGACTCCGCCGACGAGCCCGCCTACCTCCCCGACCTGGAGAAGGCGGGATACTCCCTGGTCATCGCGGAACCCGACTGGTTCGAACACCGGGTCCTCAAGGGCCCCAGCGTCAACCTCAACCTGCACGTCTTCAGCGAGGGGTGCGAGGAGGCCGACCGCATGCGGCTCTTCCGCGACTACCTCACCGCGGACGCCGGGGCCCGGGAACGCTACACCGCCGTCAAGCGCGACCTCTCCGAGCGCACCTGGAAGCGCATCCAGGACTACGCCGACGCCAAGTCCGACATCGTCCTGGAACTCCTCGCTGAGGCCGAGGCCTGGAGGGCGCTCTCCCGGAAGGACTGACCGAACCCGGCCGGACGACCGGTGACGAACCGGATGACCGGAGTCCGACCGCCACGCGACCCCGCCGAAGGGCGTGTCCAGCACGGGACACGCCCTCGCGTCGTTCCGGCGGCCTAGGCCGTGTTTTTTGGATCATTCCGCGCTCGCGACCACCAGGCTGCCTCTCGCGGCGCCGATGAAGCTCGGACGGCCAAACCCGGGCGGGCCCCCGCTGTGCGAGGCTGCGGAGCTTGCGTAGCAGCGCACAGTAGGGGCAGCTTCGCTCCACGGCTTGCGAGAGATTGCCGGGCCCCCGCTGTGCGACACTGCGGAGCTTGCGAAGCAGGGCACAGTAGGGGAGACGGCCGCTCGCATCGATGGCGGCTCCGCCGCCACCGGCGAAAGCATCCACAAGAACACGGCCTAGCCGTGCGCGCCCAGGGCGCGCAGCTGCTCCTGGAACCAGCGGCGCGGCGGCAGCGCCACGGCGGCCTCGGCCAGCCGCTCCCGGCGCTCCTTGCGCTCACCCTCGGACATCGACAGCGCCCGGTGCAGCGCCTCGGCGGTCTCCACGGTGTCGTAGGGGTTGACCAGCAGCGCGTCGTCGCCCAGCTCGTCCGCCGCCCCCGCCTCACGCGAGAGCACCAGCACCGAGTCGCGCTCGGAGAGCACCGGGCCCTCCTTGGCCACCAGGTTCATGCCGTCCCGGATCGGGTTCACCAGCAGCACGTCGGCCATCTGGAACGACGCCAGCGAACGCGGGTAGTCGTCGTTGACCTCCAGCACCAGCGGGGTCCACTCCGGGGTGGCGAACTCCTCGTTGATCTCCTTGGCGGTCCGCAGCACCGCGTCCGTGTACTCCCGGTACTCGGGTACGTCCCCACGGCTCGGGTAGGCGAACGCCAGGTGGGTGACCCGGCCCCGCCACTCCGGGTGCGCCGTCAACAGCTCCCGGTACGCCTCCAGCCCGCGCACGATGTTCTTGGACAGCTCGGTGCGGTCCACCCGGACGATCAGCCGGGTGTCGCCCACGGCCTCGCCCAGCGTGCGCCGGCGGTCCGCCACCGCCGGTTCCGAGGCGCTCTCCCGCAGGTCCTCCTCGTCCGCGCCCAGGGCGTGCACACCCACCTCGACGACCCGGCCGCCGTACTCCACGGTGCGGCGTTCGAGGTCGACGTCGGCACGGAGGATCTCGGCGCAGCAGCGCAGGAACGCGTCGGCCCAGCGCGGGCTGAGGAACCCCAGCCGGTCCGCGCCGAGCATCCCCTCCAGCAGTTCCCGCGCCATCTGGGCGGGCAGCATCCGGAAGTACTCGGGCGGGGCCCAGGGGGTGTGCGAGAAGTGCGCGATCCGCAGGTCGGGGCGGCGGGCCCGGAGGATGCGCGGCACCAGGGCCAGGTGGTAGTCCTGCACGGCCACGCGCGCGTTCTCGGCGGCACCGCTGACCAGCGCCTCCGCGAAGGCGTTGTTGTAGGCCGCGTAGTCCTCCCACAGGCTCCGGAACTCCGAGCCGAAGGAGGGGCTGTTCGGGGTGTCGTACAGCATGTGCTGCACGAACCACAGGGTCGAGTTGGCGACTCCGGTGTAGGCGCCCGCGAAGGTCGTCTCAGGGAGTTCCAGCATGTGGACACGCATGCCGTCGAGATCGTGCGCGAGGTCCAGACGGGCCCCCGGCGCCTCGGCGGCGGCCCGACGGTCGGCCTCGGACAGGGCCGCGCACACCCACAGTCCGTCGATCTCGGTGGCCACGGAGATCATCCCCGAGACCAGCCCGCCGCCGCCCCGACGGTGTGACAGCGAGCCGTCGTCGGCGGTGGAGAAGGAGACCGGGCCCCTGTTGGAGGCTATGAGGATCTGAGCCTTGTCCACGTGGTCGTCCTCTCGACGAAGGATGGTCCGGGGATCACGCATTCCCCCTAGGTCTCGCCTGCGGGCAGCGGCCCCAAACCCCCTCGGGGTCAACCGTGGACACCGTCACACGGGCGGGCGAGCCGCTCCCGGGTCGCGCCCCACGTGGACGGTGTCGTCTCACCATGCGAGCCGGATTGTGTAATCCGGATCACCCGGCGTGGAAAATCGGTCAGCACCTCAGTTACAGTGACGGTGCGTTCTCGGAGAAGAACCGCCACAACTTCATATTGCTCATCCAGAGGGGTGGAGGGACCGGCCCTGCGAAGCCCCGGCAACCATCTCGACATGTGGAACCGCGATCACCGCGGCCCGTCGAGACAGGTGCCAACTCCGGCCTGGGGTCAAGGTGGCCACCAGGAAAGATGAGGGGAGACGCCTCGCCATGGCGATTGCCGCCGCTGAACCCACCTCCGTCCGCGCCTTCGGCCCCGGGACCGCCCTGTCCTGTCGGGAGTGCGGTGAGCGCTACGACCTCGCCCCGATCTTCGCCTGCCAGTTCTGTTTCGGCCCCCTGGAGATCGCCTACGACTTCGGGACCGTCACCCGCGAGCAGATCGAGAGCGGCCCCAAGAACATCTGGCGCTACCGCTCCCTCCTCCCGGTCCCCGACAACGTGGCCGACCTGCCCAACATGAACCCCGGCCTCACCCCCCTGGTCAGGGCCGACCGCCTCGCCGCCGAGCTCGGCCTGCGCTCCCTGCACGTCAAGGACGACTCGGCCAACCCCACGCACTCCTTCAAGGACCGCGTGGTCGCGATCGCCGTCGAGGCCGCCCGCACCTTCGGCTTCACCACCCTCTCCTGCTCCTCCACCGGCAACCTCGCCGGAGCCGTGGGCGCCGCCGCGGCCCGCGCCGGGTTCGACTCGTGCGTGTTCATCCCGGCCGGTCTGGAGGAGGGCAAGGTCGTGATGGCCGCCGTGTACGGCGGCAAGGTCGTGGCCATCGACGGCAACTACGACGACGTCAACCGCTTCTGCTCCGAGCTCATCGGGGACGAGGCGGGCGAGAGCTGGGGCTTCACCAACGTCAACCTGCGGCCCTACTACGCCGAGGGCTCCAAGACGCTGGCCTACGAGATCGCCGAGCAGCTCGGCTGGCGCCTGCCCGAGCAGATCGTCATCCCGATCGCGTCCGGCTCCCAGCTCACCAAGATCGACAAGGGCTTCCAGGAGCTGATCCGGGTGGGGCTGGTCGAGGACCGGCCGTACAAGGTGTTCGGCGCGCAGGCCACCGGCTGCTCGCCGGTCGCCCGGGCCTGGGCCGACGGGCATGACGTCATCCAGCCGGTCAAGCCGGACACGATCGCCAAGTCGCTGGCGATCGGCAACCCGGCGGACGGCCCGTACGTGCTGGACATCGCCACCCGGACGGGCGGTGCGATCGAGCACGTGGGCGACGACGAGATCGTGGACGCCATCAAGCTGCTGGCCCGCACGGAGGGTATTTTCGCGGAGACCGCGGGCGGCGTGACCACCGGCGTCCTGCGCAAGCTCGTCCGCGAGGGCACGCTCGACCCCGAGGCGGAGACGGTCATCGTCAACACGGGTGACGGGCTCAAGACCCTCAACGCCGTCGACTCCGGGGTCACCGCCACCATCAAGCCGTCCCTGGAGGCCTTCAAGGCCGAGGGACTGGCCTGAAGCGCGTCCCCTCCCACCACCCACGTCCCAGGAGTACGAACACCATGAGCGTCAGCGTCCGCGTGCCCACCATCCTGCGCACCTACACCAACGACGTGTCTGAGGTGACCGCCGAGGGCGGCACCCTGGCCGAGGTCCTCGACGACCTGGAGGCCAACCACCCGGGTATCCGCGCCCGCGTGCTGGACGACAACGGCAAGGTCCGCCGCTTCGTCAACGTCTACGTCGGTGACGAGGACGTCCGTTTCGAGAAGGGCCTCCAGACCGAGGTCCGCGACGGCCAGCAGATCTCGATCATCCCCGCCGTCGCCGGGGGCTGCTGACCCGAGGCACCACAGGGACGGGGCGGGCGCCGGACGGCACCCGCCCCGCCCGTGTGTCCGGACCCTCGTAACCTGGGCGGAGGATTCTTTCGGGGACGAGGGCGGCGAAGTGGAGTGGGACCGACGTCAGGTTCCGTGACTCGGAGGCGAAGCCGTGTGGCGCGTGGGGTTTTTGTCCTCGGTGTCCAACTTTCGAGAAGTTGGAAAAACAAGCCCTTGCCGTTGGTAAGTTGCCTGTTCAAGAAGTCTGCTCCCCGCGCACGCGGGGATGGTCCCGCGCCGATGGTGACCAGCTGCCCCCGCACCAGCTGCTCCCCGCGCACGCGGGGATGGTCCCCGGTCCAGGACTGAGGCAGCGGCCCTGCGGCTCTGCTCCCCGCGCACGCGGGGATGGTCCCCTCTCGCCGTCTAGGAGCGCTTCACTCCAGCGCTGCTCCCCGCGCACGCGGGGATGGTCCCTTCGAGTCGCCGGAGGTCGATCCCCGCGACGTCTGCTCCCCGCGCACGCGGGGATGGTCCCACGGAGTACACCCCCGGGGAAGTCACCACCCAGCTGCTCCCCGCGCACGCGGGGATGGTCCCCTCATAGTCGCGTCCTCTCTGGATCGGGGGAACTGCTCCCCGCGCTGCGGGGATGGGCCCTGGTCACGGGGCCGGTACGGACCTGGCCACCAGGTCAACCGGGGGTTCGTCTTCTGTTCGCCGAGCGCTCAAACCGGTGTGGGGTGGGAAGTCCAGCCTGGTCAGGGCTGTTTTCGCAGCTGGGGAAATCGTGACCACATCGTTTGCACTCTCCATGGTCGAGTGCTAAAAAAGGGAGTGGTTAGCACTCACCTTTGCCGAGTGCTAACCGGATCGAGGCTGCGAGACCGTGGACCTTCGGCAGCAGGGTTGCCGGAGAGGAAGCGGTCGTCCGTCGCGGGCGCACGCCTCGTCCCATCGCGTATCAGCCCGGTCACGGGAGGACAAGAACTCAATGGCAGCCAAACTGATCGCGTTCGACGAGGAGGCCCGTCGCGGCCTCGAGCGCGGTATGAACCAGCTCGCTGACGCCGTCAAGGTCACGCTCGGCCCGAAGGGTCGCAACGTCGTCCTGGAGAAGAAGTGGGGCGCCCCCACGATCACCAACGACGGTGTCTCCATCGCCAAGGAGATCGAGCTCGAGGACCCGTGGGAGAAGATCGGGGCCGAGCTGGTCAAGGAGGTCGCCAAGAAGACGGACGACGTCGCCGGTGACGGTACGACCACCGCCACCGTCCTGGCCCAGGCCCTCGTCCGCGAGGGGCTGCGCAACGTCGCCGCCGGCGCCAACCCCATCGGCCTCAAGCGCGGCATCGAGGCCGCCGTGGCCCGCATCAACGAGGAGCTCGGCAACCTCTCGAAGGACGTCGAGACCAAGGAGCAGATCGCCTCCACCGCCTCCATCTCCGCTGGTGACACCCAGATCGGTGAGACCATCGCCGAGGCGATGGACAAGGTCGGCAAGGAAGGCGTCATCACCGTCGAGGAGGGGCAGACCTTCGGGCTCGAGCTGGAGCTCGCCGAGGGCATGCGCTTCGACAAGGGCTACATCTCGCCCTACTTCGCCACCGACCTCGAGCGCATGGAGACGGTCCTCGAGGACCCCTACATCCTCATCGTCAACTCGAAGATCTCCAACAACAACGAGTTCCTGCCCGTTGTCGAGAAGGTCCTCCAGTCCGGCCGCCCGCTGATGGTCATCGCCGAGGACGTCGCTGACGGCGCCCTCCAGACCCTCGTGGTCAACAAGATCCGCGGCACCTTCAAGTCCGTCGCCGTCAAGGCTCCGGGCTTCGGTGACCGCCGCAAGGCCCAGCTCGGCGACATCGCCGTGCTGACCGGCGGCCAGGTCATCACCGAGGAGGTCGGCCTCAAGCTGGAGAGCACCGAGCTCGACCTGCTCGGCCGCGCCCGCAAGGTCGTCGTCACCAAGGACGAGACCACCATCGTCGACGGTGCCGGTGACGCCACCGCCATCGCCGGTCGCGTGAACGAGATCCGCAACGAGATCGAGCGCACCGACTCCGACTACGACCGCGAGAAGCTCCAGGAGCGCCTCGCGCGTCTGGCCGGCGGCGTGGCCGTCATCAAGGCCGGTGCCGCCACCGAGGTGGAGCTCAAGGAGCGCAAGCACCGCATCGAGGACGCCGTCCGCAACGCCAAGGCCGCGGTCGAGGAGGGCATCCTGCCCGGTGGTGGCGTCGCGCTGCTCCAGGCCAGCGTCCCCGCGTTCGAGAAGCTGGACCTCGACGGTGATGAGGCCATCGGCGCCGACATCGTGCGTCGCGCCATCGCCGAGCCGCTCAAGATGATCGCGGTCAACGCCGGTCTCGAAGGCGGCGTCGTGGCGGACAAGGTCAAGAACCTGGAGCCCGGGTTCGGCCTCAACGCCGCCACCGGTGAGTACACCGACCTGTTCAAGGACGGCGTCATCGACCCGACCAAGGTCACCCGTTCCGCTCTGCAGAACGCGTCGTCCATCGCTGGTCTGTTCCTGACCACCGAGGCCGTCATCGCCGACAAGCCGGAGAAGGCCGCGGCTCCCGCCGGCGACCCGACCGGTGGCATGGGCGGCATGGACTTCTAGCAGGTCCGTGACACCGAGCGTGAGCCCGTAGGCGCCTGAGGTCCGGATACGCGACCTCGCCCGCGACGACCGGGCGGTCCCCCAGGGGACCGCCCGGTTTCGCACGTTCCGGGGCCTGGTTCTCCGTGGGGCTCAGCCCGGGGAGCCCCCGGGCGGGCGGATCGCGTCGGCCAGCGGATGCCAGCCCCGGGGCCCCGGCAGGACCTGCGCCGACTCCGGCCCGTAGGAGCCCCGGGGGTAGGGTTCGGGCTCCGTCGACGGGTCCATCAGCGGGTCGACGATCCGCCACGACTCCTCGACCACGTCGAAGCGCACGAACTGCTCGGGACTGCCCACCACGGCGCCGTGGAGCACATGGTCGTAGGCCTCGTGCCCCCGCCCCAGCTGGCGTTCCACGTCGGCCCCGAGCACGAGGTTCGCCGCCGACTCACTCTCCGCGCCGGGTTCGTTGAGCAGCATCTCGAAGGTCACCCCGGACCACGGCTCCAGCTGGAACCGGACCAGGTTGGCCGGTCCCGGGTAGAGGTCGGCGGCGGGGCGTCTGAGCTCTGCCACCACCTCCCACGAGGTGAGGGGCAGGTGCTTGCCCGACCGCACGTAGAACGGCACGCCCGCCCAGCGAGGGTTGTCCACCCACATGCGCAGCGCGAAGAAGGTCTCCGTGGTGGAGCCGGGCCGTACCCCCTCCGTGCCGAGGTAGCCGTCGTAGCGGCCCCGGACGGCGTCCGCCGGTTCGAGGGTGCGCACGGCGCGCAGCAGACGCAGCTTCTCGTCCTTGACCACCAAGGCGTCGGTGGAGACCGGCGCGTCCATGGTGAGCAGGGCGAACAGCTGGAGGAGATGGTTCTGGAACACGTCGCGGACCGCGCCCGCCGCGTCGTAGAAGGAGCCCCGGTCGTCCACCCCGAAGTCCTCGGCCATGGTGATCTGCACGTTGTCCACGAACGCCCGGTTCCACACGGGCTCCAGCAGGGTGTTGCCGAACCGGGTCACCGGCAGTCCCCGGACGGGTTCCTCACCGAGGAAGTGGTCGACCAGGTAGAGGCTCTCCGAGGGGAAGCAGGCCAGGAGCGCCCGGTGGAGTTCGCGGGCCGAGGCGAGGTCGTGGCCGAAGGGCTTCTCCACGACCAACCTGGCGTCGCGGTTGAGCCCGGCGTCCGCCAACGCGCGGGCCACCATGGTGAACAGGGCCGGAGGGACCGCCAGGTAGTGGGCGGTGTGGGTGCCGTCGGGCAGGACCCCGGCCAGGTCGGCGTAGGTGCGGGGGTCGTTGAGGTCGCCGGTGACCATGGTCATCCGGTCGGTCAGGGCCCGCATGACGGACTCGTCCACGGGGGTGGACCCGTCGGTCTCCGCGAGGTGCTCGGCGACCGCCTCGCGGGTCCGGCGCCGCAGCGCGTCGGTGTCCCAGTCCGAGAGGGCCACCCCGACGATCCGGGCGCGCAGCTCCCCCCGTTCCACCAGGTGGTAGAGGGAGGGGAGGAGGTACTTCCTGGCGAGGTCACCGGTCACCCCGAAGATCACCAGGGTGTCGGCGTTGGGTCCCGTGGTCATGCTGTCCCCTCGTCGGCGGCCGGTGCGCGGGCCGCGCACGTTGGCGGAGGTACCCGGTTCGGGGAGGTGCCGTGCCCAAGGGCGGGCCAAGAATGGGTGACCCGGGGCGATCCGGGGCGGCGGCGCGAGGGCTCCTCCCCGCGTCCAGGAGCCCTGGGGCGGCGCGGGGGCGCGGGGGATCAGTGCGGGTGAGCCACCAGGTGTCGCACCCACGCCCGGGACGTCGCACGCGCGGCGGGCCGCCGTCCGGCGCACCACCCACAGGGGAGGGCGGTCGTCGTCACTTACGGATGCCGTCGGTCGGCGGTGTGGGTCGCCGCGCCGTGGGCGCCGCCGGTTCACGGACGGGGAGAGGGTGCCGCGCCCCGGGAGTCGAGCCAGGCGCGGACCGCCGCCTTCACCTGCGGGGTGAGGTCGGTGTCCGCGTACTCCTCCGCAGGAACCCAGCGGAAGTCCGTGTGCTCCTCGGAGAGCACCACGTCCTCCCCGTCGTGGGGGAGGGCGAAGGTGAACTGGCGCTTGCGGTACCCGTGCCGGGACACGTGGTCGAACCAGGTGACGAAGGGTTCCAGGAGGAGCGGTCCGGGTGCCCGGCCGATCTCCTCCCGCACCTCCCGTGCGAGCCCGTCCAGGATCGACTCGCCGGGGTCGACCCCTCCCGAGGGCAGGCTCTCCGCTCCGGGAAAGGAGGTGTCGTCGTCGCGGCGGCGCAGCAGCAGGATCTCCCGCCCGGAGTCCCGGTGCACGATCGCCCCCGCCGAGTACCGGTCGATCCCGTGCGCGCGGGCCCGCGCGGCGAGGTCGGCGAAGGCCGTGTGTTCCGTGGATTCCATGGGAGGACCGTACCTAGAGCAGCGGGACCGGCTTGGGACCGGCTCCGGCGGGGGACCGGAGCCGGCCCCGACGGTCTACCGGGAACCGATGATGCGCAGGGCCACCAGGGTGGCGAGCATCCACGCGACTCCGGCCACGACCAGCGTGACGGTCGCCGGTGCTCCGACGACGTGGGCCAGGCCGCCGAGCGCGAGAGGGGGAAGAACGGTTCCGCCCAGGGCGAGCAGTGCGGCCGACGCCCGCTCCGTCGGGGAGCCCGCGCGGGCCCGCCCCTTGAAGCGGGCCGAGACTCCTTCGGCGCTGAGGCTCGCCTCCATCCCGTAGGTGAAGGGGGTTCTGTCGATGTCGACGTCCGCCCGCGAGCGCGGTGCCTCCTCGTCAAGACGGAGCTCCGTCACCTCTGGTTCTTCCCGAGTTTCCCGCTCCCGTGGGAGCCGTGCCCGGGGGTCTCCCATGAACGAACCTCCAGCCGTTGGCGTACAGGGGGATGGTGCCGCTCTCTGGGTCGATGGAGGTCCAGGTCGGCACCGGTGACGCCGTAGCGCCGAGTGTCCACGCTCAGTAGCGTATCATCGAGGCGATGAAAGCGCATCAGATGCGATGATGAATGATGTATTGACGATGCTCACCTGTCACCTGTTAGGATCTTGTTAGCCTTACCAAAGATGCGGAAGTGGGGGAACGCCGATGGTCGGGATCAACTCGTGGACGTGTCCCGGCCCGTGCCGCTGCCGGAGCCGCCGCCGTGTCGAGGCGGCCGACCCTCCGTGCGAGCCCTGTCGTTTCCCCGTGCCGCCCGCGCCGTCCCCCGCGCGGTGTCTCCGGCACGCTCCGAGTTCGTGTTTCCCGCGACTCCTCGCGGACGCCCACCGCAGTCAAGCCAGAGATCGAGGTCGTGTCATGTCACCCAAGGGCACAGGAACTGAACTGACCGACGCCTCCCAGGGTCGGGGCCGGTCCGCCGGGAGGCGAGTCGCCGGGTCCCCGGCGCGTGTCACCGTCAACCTGACGTCGCGCTCCACCAAGGCGCTGGACCAGGCCGTGGCCGCCACGGGCGACACCCAGACCGACGTCATCAACCGCGCCCTCCAGGTGTACGCCTACCTCGAGTCGGTCATGGCCGAGGGCGACCGCGTTTTCGTCGAGAACCCGGACACCAACGAGCGGGAGCGTCTGCGCTTCTTCTGAACCCCTCCCTTCGTCGCGCCCGGAGTCCCCGGGCGCCCACCGCCCGTGCCCCGACCGTGAGCACCGAGTGTCCACACCACCGCAGCCCGGTCGGGCGCACGCACGTCGACGGTCGACGGAGGACGAACGCCCCCGCTGACCTCCGCCCCGACGAAGTACACCGTCGCCCCGCCCCGGGTCCGGAGGCCGCCCCGCCTCAGACCCGGAGGAGGGTGAGGTAGGCGAAGCCCAGGGTCTCCCGCTGGCCGTGCACGCGCGCGTGACGGTGCCGGTCGGCGCGGTCGCGGACCTCCTCGAAGTCCGGCGATCCGGGATTCTCCAGGAGCCAGTCCTCCCAGCCCAGGCAGTGCAGGTTCTCGAACTCGTCCCACTGGTCCACGGTGGTCTCGGCCAGCGCGATCAGCCGGAACCCGTGCGCGAGGGCGAAGTCCACCAGCTCGGGCAGGGAGCGGTACTGCTCGCGCGGGATGAACGGCATGGCCGCCATCTCGATGTCGGTCGGGGGCCGCCTCCAGTAGCACTCCGCGAACGCCGCCCGCCCCCCGGGCCGGGTCAGGTCGGCCAGCGCCGCCAGGGCGTTGGCGGTGTGCGCCACCGGTTCGCCGCCCCACACGTGGCTGGCACCGATGTTGAGCACCACGTCCGAGGGCTCGCCCCGCCACGCGCCGACGTCCCCGGCCACGAGCTCGACCCGGTCGGCCAGCCCCCGCTCCTCGGCGTTGGCCCGGCCGAGCCGGACGTAGTCCTCGCTGAGGTCGATGCCGAACCCCGTCGCGGTGGGCTCGGTGGCCAGTGCGCGGAGCAGGAGCTCCGCCCAGCCGCAGCCGACGTCCACCACGTGGCGTCCGGCCAGGGGGCCGAGCGAGCGGATCAGCCGAACGGCCCGCTCGTCGTCGAGCGGGCCGTTGAAGTCGACGTCGCGGTACATGGGGGGAATCTCGGGGGTGGTCATCCGAGGATGATCACCCGAGCGGAGCCGCGCCGTCCACCGGTTTTCGCCGAGGAGCCGGGCGGGAGGGCGGGCGCCCCCGGGGAGCGTGGAGTATCGATCAGCCCCGAGTCCCGAGCGCCAAGCCCCGAGTCCCGAGCGCCAAGCTCCAAGTCCCGAACCCCGAGTCCCGAGCGCCAAGCCCCAAGCCCCGAGCGCCAGACTCCGAGCCCCGCACTCCGACCCGGGCTCGGACCCGCTCCCGGACCCGCCTCAGCCCCGGCCGGGCCCGCTCCCCACCGGACCCCGCTGACTCAGCCCTCCCCGTGCCAGGCGTTCCACAGCTCCGCGTAGGAGCCGCCCCGGGCGAGGAGTTCGTCGTGGGTGCCGAGTTCGACGATCTCGCCTCCGTCCACCACGGCCACCCGGTCCGCGTCGTGCGCGGTGTACAGCCGGTGGGCGATCGCGACGACGGTGCGGCCCGCCAGGACCCCGGCGAGCGAACCCTCCAGACGGCGGGCCGAACGCGGGTCGATCATCGAGGTCGCCTCGTCCAGCACCAGGACCTGCGGGTCGGCCAGCACGACCCGAGCGAGCGCCAGCTGTTGCACGTGGGCCGGGTCCAGGGCGTCCTGCCCCGAGCCCACCCGCGTGTCCAGCCCCTCCGGCATCGACCGCACCCAGGTGGCGGCATCCACCGCCTCCAGCGCCCGCCACAGCCGTTCCCGGTCCGCGCCGTCGTCCTCCAGCGCCAGGGCCAGGTTCTCCGCGAGGGTGCCCCGGAACACGTGGCTCTCCTGGCTGAGCAGGATCACCCGTTCCCGGCGTTCCTCCGGGGAGAGTGCGGCCAGGTCGACGCCGCCGACGCGGACGGTCCCGGCCCCGGGCAGGTACACCCCGGCCAGGAGCTTGCCGAGGGTGGACTTCCCCGCGCCGCTCGGCCCGACCATGGCCAGACGCTCCCCGGGGCGCAGATCCAGGTCGACGCCGCGCAGCACCTCGGTTCCGGGCGCGTATCCGAACCGCACGCCCTCGACAGCCACGGCTCCGGGTTCCCCGGTCTCGGGTTCGGCGCCGGTGCCCGGGGTCTCCTCGGTGCCCTGGACCCCCAGCAGGCGCCGCATCCCGGTGAAGCCCACCATCACGTTGTCGATCTGGTCGATCATGTGCTCCAGCGGCCTGGACATCTGCACCGTCAGGAACACCGCCGTGGCGATCTGCCCCAGGGACAGCTCGCCCTGGACGTACAGGAACCCCGCGACCAGGAAGGTCGTCGCCGAGGTGAACATGTACGAGAACTCCAGGGGCGGGTACCACACGGTGCGCAACCAGAGCGTGTACCGCTCGGCCAGGTACGCGCGGCGCACGTCGGCGTCGGTCCGCAGGTCCTGCCACTCCTGGCGGCCCAGCGCCTCCAGGGTGTGCGCCCCCTCCACGGTGTCGGAGACGCCCTGGGTGAGCCGGGAGTAGGTGCCCATCTCGGCCAGGTAGCCCTCCGGGGCCCGCCGGGCGTACCAACGGGTGCTCACCCAGATGATCAGTGCCGACGGCAGCCACGCGAGCGCGAGAGCCGGGTGCAGGAAGACCTGGGCCACCAGGATGACCAGCACCGTCGCCCCACCCGTGGCGAACACGGGGAGCGACTCACGGACCATCACACTGAGGGAGTTGACGTCGCGCCCGGTCCGCGACACCAGGTCGCCGGTGCCCGCGCGCTCCACGGCGCCCAGGGGCAGCCGCAGGACCGACCGGACGAACTCCTCACGCAGTTCGGCCAGCAGTCCCTCACCGAAGCGGATGGACTGGGCCACGGCGGCCAACAGCAGGGCGGCGTTGACCAGCAGCGCCGCCACGATGGCGAGGGCCATGACGTCCACACGCGCCGGGGCGGCGCCGTCGCGGACGGCGTCGATGATCATCCCGAGCACCCACGGGGCGACCAGGGCGGCCCCCGTGGCCAGCGCGTACAGCACGACCACCAGGAGCAGGAGCGGTCCGTGGTCGCGGCCCGCGCGGCGGAGCCTGCGCCACACCAGGGGCGTGGGCGCCACCGGGAGGGCGGTCGGATCCACCGGGGCGGTGGGCGGTCCGCCGGGAAGGGAGGGCGCCGCGGGTCGGTCGGCCGGGGGCCGGGGTTCGGCGGTCCGGGTCATACCGTCTCCTCCTCCAGGGTCGTGCGCAGGACGGTGGCGGCGTAGGCGTCGTGGGTGCGGAGCAGGTCCCGGTGGGTGCCCTCGGCGGCCACCCGGCCCTCCACGAGGAACTGGACGTGGTCGGTGCGGTCCAGCAGGAGCGGGCTGGTGGTGACCACTCCGGTGGTGCGGTCGGCGCGGACCCCTCGGAGCCGTTCCGCGACGGCCGCCTCCGAATGCGCGTCCACGGCCGAGGTCGGTTCGACGAGGATCAGCACGTCCGGGTCCCGGAGCAGGGCGCGGGCCAGTCGCAGGCGCTGCTGCTGGCCGCCGGAGTACTCGCGGGCGCGTTCGGTGAGTTCGACGTCCAACCCGAGGGGGGACTGGGCGAGCACGTCCTCCGCCGAGGCGGCGCGGAGCATGGCGGTGACGTGCTCGTCGGTGCCCGCGCCCCCGGGGTCGAGCTCGTCACGCAACCGACCGGAGAACAGGTGGGCGTCGTTGGCGGCGACCAGCACGCGGCGACGGACCTCCCGCAGCGGCAGCGCGTCCAGGCGGACGCCGGACAGCTCCGCGCCGCCGCCGTCCCGGTAGCGGCCCAGCCGTTCGACCACGGGCGCCACGTCGGTCTGGTCCGCGCAGACCACGCCGGTGACCCTTCCGTGTGCCAGGAGCACCCCGCTCGTGGGGTCGTGCAGGTCGTGGGGTCCGGCGGGGGCCTCCGCCGGGGCTGCGGGCTCGGTGAGGTCGTGCTCCATCCCCAGGACCCGCACCACGCGGGCGGCGGCGACCCTGGCGGTCACCACGTCGGAGGAGAAGAGCATGAAGTAGCGGACGGCCGTGGACAGGGCGCCGGTGTAGCCGTAGAAGGCGACCAGCTGTCCCACGGTGATCTCACCGACCAGCGCCAGTCGGGCTCCGTACCAGACGATCCCCACCAGGAGCAGGCCCGGATACAGGGTGCGGACGGCCTCCAGCGCGGCGTCCATCCATCCGACCCGGACCCCGGCGGCCCGGACCCGCTGCGACTCGGCGCGGTACCGCTCACCGGTCGAGCGTTCACCGCCCACCCCGCGCAGGACCCGCAGCCCGGCCACGAGGTCGGTGGCCCGCGTGGTGAGTTCGGCCTGGCGGTCGCGGTGGGCGTGCGTGCGGTGGTTGAGCGGACGCAGCAGCGGGACCATGCCGACGACGATCAGCGGTACCGCAACCAGGACGATCAGACCGAACGTGACGTGCGACGTGAGCATGAGGAAGGCGACCACCAGGACCGCGACCACCGACGAGACGAACAGGTTGGAGCGCTCGTAGACCTCACCGATCCGGTCGATGTCGTCGGTGCCGACCGCCACCACCTCGCCTGTGGGCAGCCGCCGGGTGAGCGTCGGCCCCAGCCGTGAGGAACGGCGGGTGATCACCTGCATCGTCCGGTAGGCGCAGGCGTACCAGTTGAAGCAGCTGGCCCGCTCGTACAGGGGGGTCAGTGCCGCGCCTCCCACGGCGCACAGACCGATGAGCGCGAACCAGTACAGCAGGGTGCCGTACCCGCCCTCGGCCAGCCCGGCGTCGAGCGCGGCGCCGAGCACGAAGGACACCAGGATCGTGCAGAGGTAGTACGCGGAGGCGACCAGGGAGGCCCAGGTCAGGGAGGGCCACTCCGTCCGGGCGAGCCAGAGCAGGAAGCGGTCGGCGGAGCGGTGGTCCGGGTCGCCCGGAGGCTGGGGAAGTGCGCGCACGATTACCGAACCTAACCAGGGAGACCGGAGGAGGCCACTGGTTTTCTCGCGTCCCGCGCCATGGTGGCTCAGGGGATTCTCCGGGTGTTCCCGGATGGTGCGCGGGGGTGCCGGGAGGTGAGGCTGGTGTCATGAACGACATCCCCTCCGCCCGGCCGGGCCTCCCCCTGCGGATCGGGGCCGTCACCGCCGGTGCCGTCCTGCTGTGGTCCGGGCTGCTCCTGGTCAACGACCTGTTGCTCACCGAACCGGGGAGTCGGGGCAACGCCGCGCACTGGGCCAACGCCGTGGTCATCGCGGTCCTCGGGACCGCGCTGGTCTGGGCGGCCCGTCGGTACCTGGACCGCCGTCCGTGGTCCGGCCTGGGACTGACCGGCCCGCGCGACGCCTGGTGGCCGTTCCTCGTGGGCGCGCTCTCCTGGCTGCTGCCCGCGGCCGTGGGCCTGGGGGTGGCACTCGCCCTTGGAGCGTCGGTCACCCCGGCCGTGCCCCTGACGGAGATCGTGCTCTCCCTGGCGGCCCTCACCGTCCTCGTGCTGCTCTACGAGGCGGTCCCGGAGGAACTGATCTTCCGTGGCTACCTGTTCCGCAACCTCACCACCGCGATGTCGGCGTGGGTGGCGATGTTCGCGCAGGCGGCGCTGTTCACCCTGTGGGGGACGGGTCTGTGGGTCCTCACCGGAGGGTGGGACGTCCTCGCCGAGCGGCTGCCGTTGTTCCTCGGCATGGGCGTGGTGCTGGGCTGTCTGCGCGTGGTCACCGGGAACGTCTGGGCCTGCGTGGGCTTCCACCTGGCCTTCCAGGTCGCGGCCCAGGGGCTGCTGAACTGGGACCTGTTCGAGGTCGGCGGCCTGGACACGGTCATGGGCACCGTCTTCCTGCTGCCGTTCGCGCTCGGGGTCACCGTCACCATGCTGTTCCTGCGCGACACCGGTACCTGGTCCGGTCGGGTTCCCGACCCCGTGTTCGCCCCGGGGGAGCGGACCGCGCCCTAGGGGAGTTCGCCGCGCTGGTGGAGGAGCTCGACCAGGTCGCGCACGGCCGGGGCGCACTGGTCGCGTTCGGCGTGGGAGATCCACACCGCCTCCACGATCTCGTTGTCCGGCACGATCTCACCGTCGTGCTCGGCGGAGTAGCAGACCAGCCGCACACGGGTGCCGGGCGCCTGGGCGTGCGCCTCCTGGTCGATCTCCGCGACCAGGCGGAAGGTACCGGGCCGCAGGACCACGCTGACCTCCTCCAGGGTCTCGCGGGCCACCGCCTCCTCGTCGGTCTCGCCCGGCTCACGCTTGCCGCCGGGGACGTACAGGAGGTCCCTGTCCTCGGGGCGCACGCACAGCAGGCGGCCGTCACGGACGTGGGCCCAGGCCAGGGCCTCGATGACGGCGGGGGGCGTTGAGGGGAGCGGGTTCGCTGACATGTGGCCACTTTAGGTCGCGGTGCGTGAGGGCGAACCGCCGACCCGTGGTGACCTGAGCCACTAATCTTGTCATGCGTACACCCACGGCCCGCACCGGCCGGGCCACGGCGAGAGTGGACGAACATGGCAGCCTCCCCTTCCGGAACCGGGCCCGGTACGGGCCCCGACCCCTCGGCCGCGCGATCCGAGGAGGACGTCCTCCCCCTCCTCGCGGAGAGCTCCTGCGGCGGTGTGCCGCCCCAGACCACCGAGCAGCGTGAGGAGCGCGAACGCGCCCACAACCTCCACAGCGCGGCGATCGGCGCCTGCCTGGCGCGGGCGGAGAAGGACCCCGCACTGGTCGAACGGGCGCGGCTCCTGCTCTCCGAGGAGGCGCGCCTGCCCTTCATGACGGCCGACGAGGTCGCCCGCGCCAACGCCGAACTCTCCCGGACCCTCCGTGAACTCCGCGCAGACCCCGCGCCGCGGCCCTCGGGTGCCACCCCGGAGGATCTCGGCCGCGAGCTCACCGACGCCGAGCAGGACGCCCTCTTCGACCTCGCGCTGCGCGACCGACTCACCGGGGTCCCGCGGGAACACCCCCGGCTGCTGCTCCTCGGAGGCCAGCCCGGCTCCGGCAAGTCCACCCTCCAGCGACTCCTCCTGCCGGTCCTGCCGCCGGGGACGGTCAGCTACGACGGTGACGACCTGCTGCCGCTCTCGCCCGACTACGAGTGGTCCATGACTGTGGACGACCGAGCCGCCTCCACCTCGGTGTCCGCGCAGGTCGGCGGGGTGCACCGGCGGGCCATGGAACACGTGCGGCGGGGCCGCCACGACGTCGTGTGCAGCCACCCGCTGGGGCGCGCGGACTGGGCCGCCCAGTGGGTCCACGGTTTCCGGGAGGCCGGGTACCGGGTGGAGGTCGGCTTCGTGGCCACGCACGCCTCCAACAGCCGGTTCTCGATGGTCGACCGCCACGAGCGCGCCACCCGCGACCAGGGATTCGGCCGCTGGCTCCCGGAGATCCACCACGACCGCTTCTACCTGGGTGTGCCCAACACCATCGAGTTCCTGGAGACCCACCACCTCGCGGACTCGGTGTACGTGCTCTCCCGTGAGGGCGAGGTCCTGTACGCCAACCACCAGCGCGGGGGCGCGTGGCGCTCGGAACCCTTCGGGCGGATCGCACTGGAGGCCGAAAGGGGCAGACGCGAGCTCTGGCGCTCGGAGGACGCGCCCTAGGATCGCTCCCCATGGACATCTTCTCCGCGAACCCCCTCCTGGTCCGCCAGCCGAAACGCTTCATGGTCGACGTCTCGGACTACGAGATCCACGACCAGTTCGGACGACAGATCGCCTGGGCACGGGAACAGGGCGCGGGCGGCGGCGTCCAGGTGCTGCGGCAGCTCTCGCGCAACACCGGCGGCTTCGAGAGGCTGGTGCACGTCACCGACCTCCACGGGGCGGTCCGGCTCGTCATCCGGAAGCACTGGTCCTGGATGACCGCGACCACCAGCGTGAGCCTGCCCAACGGCCACCCGGTGGGCAGCATCGAGCAGGACCTGAAGTTCTTCGGGGCCGCGTTCACGCTGATGGACGCGTGGAAGAGGCAGATCGGCGCGATCGAGGGCGACTTCGTCAGCCGGGACTTCCGGATCAACGACCACAACGGGCACGAGGTGGCGCGGGTCGACCGCAGGCTGCCCGACCTCGGAGAGATCCTCACGGCCGCGGACAGCTACGCGCTGCACCACCGTTACCCCTCCCTCCCGGATCCGTTGCGGACCCTGGTGGTGGCCTCCGCGATCGCGATCGACCTGGTCCTGCGTGAGGGAAAGTGATCCGGCCGGCCTAGTTCTCCAGGCGGGCCATCGCGGCGCGGTCCTCCTCCCCGAACCGCTCCTCCAGCTCCTCGGGTGAGGCGTCCAGGTCGATCCGGGAGAGCGGCACCCCGCGCGCGGACTCGATGGCGCCCAACCGTCGCAGGGCGCGGTCGCTCGCGTACTCCAGGAGCTCGCCCGGGGGGAGCTCGTAGCGCTGGGCGGCCGGGTCGCTCGGCGGGACGTCGCCGTCTCGGACGGTGCCCATGACGTGGGGCAGCAGCTCGTCGAGGCGCTCGCTCACCACGTCCCAGTTGCGGTCGTCGGCGGCCACGTGGCGCCGACAGGTGAAGGTGCCCCAGGCCATGTGGCGGCGCTCGTCGTCACCGATGTGCCTGATGATCCGGCGCATGCCCGGGAAGATGTCGCGGACGGTGCACACGTGGTTCCAGGCGTAGTAGCCGGTCAGCGCGAGGGACCCCTCGATGACGTGGTTGTAGGTGACCGAGGCGCGCACCTGGTTGCGGGGACCGGGGTCGTCCAGGAGGGCGTCCAGCGAGCGGGGGAGCTCGTCGTAGAACAGGGCGCGGTACCCGGGGTTGGTGTCCACGTACGCGTGGAGGTCCTCGCGGACACCGATGGCGTCCAGCCAGAGCCGGAAGGCCTGGACGTGCCTGGCCTCCTCGAAGGCGAACTGGGTCAGGTACATCTCGTCGCCCAGGCGGCCCTCGGCGGCCATGGCACGCAGAAAGGGCTGGAGGTCCTCGGTGACCGCTTCCTCGCCCGCTGCGAAGAGGGCGCACAGCCGCAGGACGCGGGTGCGCGCCTCCTCGTCGAGGCTCCGCCAGTCCTCGGCGTCCTGGGAGAGGTCGATGTCGGCCGGGTTCCAGAACCGCGCGTTGCCCTTGGCGAACAGCCGGAGGGGGAGCGAGTCCCAGTTGAGTCCGCCGCCGCGAAGGGAGTGGAAGCCGTCGCGGCGCTCGGTGGCCGGTGCCTCGGTCATGAGGGGTACCTCCGTCGGGTGTACTGCCCCTCATGATTGGACACGGAAGGGGTTCGTGTAAAGCCCTGGAAGTGTCCTGGGTCACCCGAATCGCGAACCCGGTTCGGCTCCCTCGGGCGGCCCCGATACCGGCTGTGGCACCCGGCGATCCGGCCCCGCCGAAACGGTACGGTCAGGGGAGTACGACCGCATGAACGATCCGATCGGGGGACGACGTGTTCTGTGGTGATCCCGGCAGTTCCGGCTACGCCGCGTGCGCCGCCCAGTCCCAGCTCTTCGCGCTGGCCTCGGTGATCCCGGCGCTGCTCGGCCTCGCCCTGCTGTTGGCCGCCTTCACCGCGCCCTCGGTCCGGGGCGACCGCCTGCTGCGCACCCGGACCCTCACCTACTCCCTGATCGCCTGGGGCATCGCCGCCGGTACCTACGTGATCGGCGTCCTGCCCTCGCTCTGACCCGGGCGTGTCACCCGCTCAGTTCTCCTCCTCCGCGAGTAGGTCACCCGCGTCCGCGATCCGGTACGCGTACCCCTGCTCGGCCAGGAACCGCTGCCGGTGCGCGGCGTAGTCCTGGTCCAGGGTGTCCCGGGCGACCACCGCGTAGAAGCGGGCGGTCCGACCGTCCGCCTTCGGGCGCAGCACACGGCCCAGCCGCTGCGCCTCCTCCTGACGGGAACCGAACGACCCCGACACCTGGACCGCCACCCCCGCCTCGGGGAGGTCGATCGAGAAGTTGGCGACCTTGGACACCACCAGGGTGCGCAGCTCACCCGCGCGGAAGGCGTCGAAGAGGCGCTCGCGCTCCTTGTTGCGGGTCTCGCCCTTGATCACCGGGGCGCCCAGCCGCTCACCGAGTTCGTCGAGCTGGTCGATGTAGGACCCGATCACCAGGACCTGCTCCCCCGGGTGACGCTCCACGATCTGGCGCACCACGGTGGTCTTGGTCTCCGAGGACGCGCAGAACCGGTACCGGTCCTCCGGCTCGGCGGTCGCGTACGCCAGCCGCTCGGACTCGGTCAGGTCCACCCGGACCTCCACGCAGTCCGCCGGGGCGATCCACCCCTGGTTCTCCATGTCCTTCCACGGGGCGTCGTAGCGCTTCGGCCCGATCAGCGAGAACACGTCGCCCTCCCGGCCGTCCTCACGGACCAGCGTGGCGGTCAGCCCGAGGCGGCGGCGGGCCTGGAGGTCGGCGGTCATCCGGAAGATCGGCGCGGGCAGCAGGTGCACCTCGTCGTAGACGACCAGGCCCCAGTCCCTGGCGTCGAACAGCTCCAGGTGCGTGTACACGCCCTTCCGGCGCGCCGCCATCACCTGGTAGGTCGCGATGGTGACCGGCCGGATCTCCTTCCGGGTCCCCGAGTACTCACCGATCTCGTCCTCGGTCAGGGACGTCCGCTTCAGCAGCTCGGTCTTCCACTGGTGCACCGACACGGTGTTGGTCACCAGGATCAGCGTCGTCGCCCCGGTCATCGCCATCGCGGCCGCGCCGACGATGGTCTTGCCCGCGCCGCAGGGCAGCACGACCACGCCGGAGCCGCCCGCGTGGAAGCTCTCGGCGGCCTCACGCTGGTACCCGCGCAGTTCCCAGTCGCCGTCCGCGAGGTCGATGGCGTGCGCCTCGCCGTCCACGTACCCGGCCAGGTCCTCGGCGGGCCAGCCGATCTTCAGCAGGGCCTGCTTGAGGTTGCCGCGCTCGCTGGGGTGGACGGAGACCGAGTCCTCGCTGAGTCGATCGCCCAGCATGCCCTTGACCTTCTTCGCCCGGACGACCTCCTCCAGGACGGCGCGGTCCGAGGACTCCAGGACCAGGCCGTGCCGGGGGTCACCGACCAGTCGGAGCCGCCCGTAGCGGTCCATGGTCTCCGCGATGTCCACGAGGAGCGAGTGCGGCACCGGGAACTTGGAGAAGCGGATGAGCGAGTCCACGACCTGCTCGGCGTCGTGCCCGGCGGCGCGCGCGTTCCACAGGGCCAGCGGCGTGATCCGGTAGGTGTGCACGTGTTCGGGGGCGCGTTCGAGTTCGGCGAACGGCGCGATGGATCGGCGGCACTCCGGGGCGAGTTCGTGGTCGATCTCTAGCAGGAGCGTCTTGTCGGACTGGACGATCAGGCAGGACACACGGGGCCTTCCGGCGGGAACGGGCACGGTCACGGGGACGAGGGTGGCCCCAGGTGCAACACGGGAACCCCTCCGATCATGCCCGTCCCGGGGTGGGGTTCGTTACGGAACGCCCCGGCGGAGGTCGGCGCGGGTCAGGCCCCCAGATAGAGGAGCATGGACGCGATCACCATCACCGGCAGCAGGAACACCACCGAGAACGCGGTGTAGGCGAAGGTGCACGTCCACGTGTAGCGGATGTACCGCTCCACCGCGTCCGTGTCGGGCACCTTCGTCAGGGCCATCACGCCCAGGACGATCCCGGGGACGTTGGCGAAGAGGACGAAGAACCACAGGCCCAGGGCGACACCGAGGACCTGGACGACCAGTGTGCTCACCGCCACGAGCAGGGCCGCGACCGCGCCGCCCACGCGGGGAGGCGGGCCGGACGGGGGCGGGGGTCCCGCCGGAGGTCGGCGTACCGGAGCGACGGTCTGGTACGCGGCCGGGCCGGACGGGGGCGGCGGGGGCGTCGGGGTCGCCCGGTCCGGTGGCGCTGACGGGCGCGCGGCGGGTGTGTTCGCGGGCAGGCCCGACCCGGAGACGGAGGTCCGCCCCCGCTCCCAGAAGGCCCTGGGGTCGTTCCGGTCACCGTTCACCGCTGGTCCGTGCCCCCTCCCGCCGATCACCGTGTCTGTGGTCGCATACCCGCCCCACTCGGGTGGGACGCGGACGAACCCGTACGCGTTGCCCCAAACCGGGGTCAGAAGTTGACCACGGGAACGATCTGCTGGATCCAGCCGCCCGCCTGGGTGAACATCACGAAGGTCAGCACGAGCATCACGAAGAACATCACCCCCGCCGCCCCGAGGCAGTACCAGGAGTAACGGGTCAGGACCTCGGCCTGATCGGGGCGGCCCCGGTCGCGGGCGTGCGCGGCCCGCACCGCGAAGGTGATCCCGGCGATCCCGAAGATCCAGTTCATGCAGCACAGCGCGGTCGCCGCGTGCAGGATGAGCGCCATCGTGGAGCTGTTGGCGCCGCCCGTCGAACCCGAGGGGGCCGGTGCGTGCCGGTCGTCGTCGCGCTCGGGCGCCCGGTCCCGGCCCTCGGAGACGCGGTCCTCGCGCGCCCGATCACGGGGGGAGGAGGCTCCGGGGGGCAGCGGTGCGTTGCTCATGGGGTGTCCCTCGGTGTCGGTGATCGACCTACGCCACTCTAGCCCGCCGACCCCGTCGGCGTTCCGGACGCGTCAGTCGGAGGGGGCCAGCTCGGCCACCCCGGTGATGCGGTGGATGGCGAAGCGGTGCACGGCGTCCCGGGTCGTGTCGTAGGCCGTGAGGAAGCCGCCGTCCACGCTGGAGGGCTCGACGATCCGACTGACCTGGCGGCCGTCGGTGTCGGTGTAGCCGATCCACACACGGCGCTCGGCCACGGCGGCCTCCGAGAGCACCTCCATGACGGCCGAGGCCCGGGACCCGGCGGTGCCCCCCTCCGGCAGGGCCACCGGGACGCGGGCGACGTTGGCGGCCTCGTCCCCGGCCCGAAGGGCGCGCACGGCGGCCCGGGTGAGCTCGGGTGTCGGAGCGCCCTCCACGGTGGACGAGGGGTCCGGTTCGGCCCGGCGTACCTCGGGGCGGTTGAGGCGCATCGTGCCGTCGCCGCTCTCCGGCACCGGGTGGTAGCCCAGCTGGCGCAGGCGCTCGGTGAGCGCGGCGCGGTTCAGCCCGCTCACCACCACGGTCGGCGCCAGGAGCAGGAGTTCGAGGTCGGCGGCCCGGCGGTCGGAGACCAGCTCGGTCAGCAGCGCGGGCTCGTCGCAGCGCAGGTAGCTGGCGGCCGTGCCGGTGCGCAGCCTCCCGTGCCTGCGACCGGCGTCCGAGACCAGGTAGCGCAGGGCCTGCGGCAGCGGGGTACGGGAGTGGCGTTCCAGCAGCGCGGTGATGTCGGAGACCCCGCGCCCGGCGTCCAGCGCACGGCGCACGGAGTCCTCGGTGAAGCGGTACACGGTGGCGCCGCCGGTGGACTCCACGTCCGCGACCAGCGCGAGCTCCCGGGCGAGCTCGGGGACGAGCGGCCCCGGCGCCACGGCGGTGAGGTCGCCCTGCACGAGCACGTAGTCCAGGGGCTGTGGCAGCTCGGCGGAGAGCAGGCGCGCGGCGGTCTCCTCGGCGTCCTCGGCGAGCCCGAGCAGGGGCCGCGTGTGCTCGGCCAGTGCCCCCAGCCCGGTGAGGCCGAGGGCGGCCGCCTCGGTCAGGGCGGCTCCCACGAGATCGGTGTACACGGGGGACTGGCGGCGGGGGCGGTGCCAGGCCAGCCGCTCCCGGAGCGAGTCCTCGCTCGGGGCCAGGTCCGGGCCGGCCTCGCCCAGCTCGGTGAGGAGGTCGCGCCGGGCCTGCGGGGCCGCGGGTCTGACCAGCCCGGGGCCGAGCACGTTGCGCACGCGCCCGCCCGCGTCACGGGAGCCCGTCAGCGAGGCCACCCGGTCCGAACCCAGCCACGACCGGACCAGGAGCAGCCACCGTCGTTCCGGGGCGCGCTCGCGCCACAGGTCGTACTCGCGGGTCGGCAGCCACTCGCCCGCGACCCGGTGGTCGGTGCCGATCAGCCCGGCGGCGCGGACCACCTCCAGGTACAGGGCGGCCGTGTCCTCGTCGGTGTCCATGGCCTGCGCGGCCCGGCGCAGGTCGCGAACGCCCAGCCCGCCGTTGCGCAGGACGGCGGCGGGCTCCTCGGTCCACCGCTCCAGCAGCTCCTCGACAGCCCGCAGCACGGTGAACGCCTGTCCGGCGGCGGCGCGGGCGACGGCGTCGGGCGGGACCGGACGCCCCTCGAAGGCGGGCGGGGCGGTGTCGACCTCGCGGAACAGCACGCCGGAACGCAGGTGGAGGCCGACCTCGCGGGGCAGGGTCAGGGTGTCGTCACCGGTCGCCACGAGCAGGCCCCGGGCGATGAGGGTCTCGACCGGGGAGGCGGCCGTGGCCAGGTCGACCTCCCGGCGGGCGTCGCTGACGGTGCCGTTGGGCGGTCCCCAGGCCAGGTTGTCCAGCAGGCGCCGCGCGGGCGCCCCGACCTGGCCGGTCAGGGCGGCGAGCCGTCCGGGGTCCGACAGCGCTGTGGCGACCGTCTCCACGGCGCTGCTGGCGGTGCTGTGCGGGACGAGGTCGCGGGCCAACCGGCGGACGGCCTCGTGGGGGAGCGCCGCCAGGAGGGCCCGTGCGGGCGGCCCCAGCTGGGCGGGGTGGGGCAGGAGTTCACGGAGCACCTGGACGGGGCGCAGCCGCCCGTGGTCCGGCCAGATCAGGGCGAGGGAGAGCAGGGTGTCCAGGGCCGCGTCCAGCGGTTCCGTGCCCCGACCGTCGCCGGGGGACAGCCCGAGCCCGTGGGCGAGCTCCGCGGGCTGGGCCCCCACGGGCTCGGAGAGCCGGTCGTCGCCGAGCGCGACCACGGACTCCAGGACCTGGAGCGTGAACCGGTCGAGCCGTTCCAGCGCGCGCAACGCCGCGTTGCGTGAGGTCGCGCGGTGGGCCAGGGCTCCGATGTCGGCCGGGACCGGCTGCGCCAGGTCCGGACGCGCGTCCAGGAGGGCGGTCAGCTCGTCGTCCGAGCGTGAGCGCAGCCAGGCAGTGAACGTGGGGGGCCGCCCCGGCGGATCGCCGTCGGGGCCGCCCGTGCCCCGGTCGGACCCGGGTGGCGCGTAGTCGGTCATCGGATCAACGCTAAGTGATCGGGCGGGGAGGAGCACACCCCCACGCGCGAACCCCCGGTGCGGCGGCGACCACACCCGTCGCGGGTGAGTGGGTGGAGGAGGGCACCCGGGCCAGCCGCGCCGCCGGAGCCGGGGCCCTGCCCCTTGCCCTGACGGTGCTGACCCTGGCGGCGCTCACCACCCTTGGTCAGGAGTTCCTGTTCCGCGGGGTCGTGACCACGGTGCCGCTGCGCCACGGCGCGTTGGTCGGTGTCGTGGGCAGCGCGGTGGTGTTCGCGCTCATGCGCGGCGTCAACGGGCAGGTCGAACGGGTGCCACCCCGGGAGGCGCTCACGCGGTGTGAACCGTATGGGGGAGAATTCCTGGACCGAAACGGAGGGGGAGGGTTAAAAGGCAGGTCAATGTCGGCCAATATGGGGCCATGACCCAGCGCTCGGAACAAGTGGTACTCGACTATCTCTCCGAGGTCGGACTCGCGCTGTACGGTCGTGTGACGCCCCGGGAACGGACCGCCTACCTCGCCAGCCTGCGGGCGCGCATCGACGAACGTCGCGAGGCGGCCGACCTCGACGACGTCGACACCGTACGGCGTATCCTCCGTGGCTTCGGATCCCCCGAACACCTCGTGCGGGAGGAGCTCACCGGCCAGGCGGTCGACCTCGAGGACGACGAGATGATCCCGCCCAAGCCGCGGCACGCCGACCGTCCGCCACCGCCCTGGCGGGGCGGCCCCAACCAGGGGTTCATGTCCCTGCTGGAGGGGCCCAGCCAGACCGACCTGCGCATGGACGGCAGGGTCGCCCGCAAACCCGGGGTGACCCGCAACGGCCTCATGATGCTCCGGCACCACCCGCCCGAGGCCGTGGCCCTGCTCATGCTCGTCCTCGCCGGAGTGTGGTGGGACGTGGCCTTCCTGTGGGTGCTCGGCGCCGCGCTCATCGTGCTCAGCCAGGTGTGGAACGCCCGGGACAAGTGGGTCGGTGTGGGGCTCCCCCTGCTGGCCTGCGTGGTCGGCACGGCGCTGTGGACGGGTGAGGCGAAGTTCGTCGACCAGTACATCCAGCAGGCCCTGCCCGCCACCGGGGTCCCCGCGCTCGGTCTCACCTCGCTCGCGTGCGTGCTGTACCTCTTCCCGAAGGCCGCCCGCGCGGCCCGGGTCGCGGACCGTTCCGTGCGGAGCTGATCGGTCGGGGAACCCGAACGCCCCCGAACCGGTCCGTTCCGTCATTGGTTGGCAAACCCTGGGGAATAACCTTTTCCGGTCGGCCCGTTGGCGCGTATCCGCGGACGTCGGGTCGGGTATTCATGTCGGTACACCGCCGCTGTCGCATCGAGGCGGTGCACGACAGGTGGTCCGGCCTCCAGCTCGGGCACCGGCTCGTCGACGACGTCCCTGACTCCGCCGAGTCCCGTCCCACACTCCGCACCCAGCGGTGACGGGGCGCCGTCGACGCCACGAGGCCCGGGTGAGCCGTATCCGGGCCTCGTTCCGTGTTTCCGGGCCAGGGGCGGAGCGGTGGAATCGGACCCGCCCATAATCCCTCGCCTTGGTGAGCCCTCGGGCACTAATCTGGAACCACCCATGGAAACCAGGGGCCGCCCGGGGCGGGGGAACAGGTGGACCATCGTTTCCTACGTCGCGCGCGCCCGTCAGTGAAAGCATGAGGTCTCTACGTGCCCACCGGCAAGGTCAAGTGGTACGACGGCGACAAGGGTTTCGGCTTTCTCACCCAGGACGACGGCGGTGAGGTGTTCGTGCACTCCACCTCGCTGCCGACCGGAACCACCACCCTGAAGCCCGGCCAACGGGTCGAGTTCGGCGTGGCCGACGGGCGCAAGGGCGCCCAGGCGCTCCAGGTCAGACTCCTGGACACGCAGCACTCCGTGGCGAGGGCGCGCCGCAAGAAGCCCGACGAGATGGTGCTCATCACCGAGGACCTCATCAAGCTCCTGGAGAACGTCTCCAACGGCTACCGGCGCGGCCACCACCCCGACAGGCGCGAGGCGGCCCGGGTCGCCGCCGTGCTGCGCGTGGTGGCCGACGACCTGGAGGCCTGACGACCCCCGGGGTACCTGGTCAGGGGCCGTGGCGGACGCGTTCGGCGTCCACCACGGCCTTTTCGGCGCCTCGGGACCCTTCGATCGCGCCCGGTGTCCGCTGGCCGAAAAAACGGGTGACTTTCTGTCCCGAACCCCCGGAATCACGGTCGGTGGGCGCCCAGATCACCCGTATCCGCCGTCCCTGGTGGCACAAGACTCCGTCATGAGGTCGTATCGGCCGAACCTTGACCCGCGTTATGGTCAAATCGGTGCCCGCGATCAGTGAGAATGGTGAACGTGAGCCCTTCTCGACGTTCTCCTGTACCGGACAAAGCATGTGTCGACGCGGTGGATCTGGCCCGCTCGGTTGCGGCGGAGGTCGGGCGACCCGAATGGGTCGGTGAGCACCTCACCGCCCAGGTCGAGGACACGCGCCTGGTCACCCACTACTTCCAGTGCCTGGACCCCTCCTACCCGGGATGGACCTACTCGGTCACCGTCGTCCGCGCCTCGCGCGCCAAGGACGTCACGGTCAACGAGGTCGTCCTGCTGCCCGGCGAGGGTGCCCTGGTCGCTCCGAACTGGGTGCCCTGGAAGGAACGACTGCGCCCGGGCGACGTCGGTGTGGGGGACCTGCTCCCCACCGAAGAGGACGACGAACGCCTCGTCCCCGGCTACGCGCAGGTGCCCGACAGCGAACTCGACGCCGAGGGCATGGACAAGCAGATGGTGTGGGAGCTGGGACTGGGCCGACGCCAGGTCCTCTCCGAGGTCGGCCGCGAGCAGGCCGCGGAGCGCTGGTACAACGGCGAGCCCGGACCCCGCAGCCCCATCGCCACGGCCGCTCCGGCGGCCTGCGCCACCTGTGGGTTCCTGACCCCGCTCGCCGGTGAGCTGCGCCAGATGTTCGGCGTGTGCACCAACGAGTACGCGCCCGACGACGGCAGGGTCGTGTCCCTCGACCACGGTTGCGGAGCCCACTCCGAGGTCCGCCGCCCCGGCCCGCAGAACGAGCCGGTCGCACCGGTCGTCGACGAGATGGGGTACGACCACATCGTCTTCGACGACACCACGGAACTGGAACTGGTCTCCAGCGACTCCTGACGAGCCGACCAACACGGGCAGATCCACCTGAACAACGGGCCCCGTCGCACACGCGGCGGGGCCCGTTCCCGTCCCCGCCCGGCGCGCACGCCACGCGGTCCCGACCGGACCCGAACCGCCGCGGTCGTGGGCTAGGGTCGACCTACCACCAAGCTCGCCCTGTCGCTCCCGGCACACCCGTGTCGGGTTGATCGGACCGCGCGCCCAGCGCAGGAGGAGACCACCATGGCCGATCCGGTGACCGCTTCGGTGGACGACACCTTCGACACGGCCGAACTGCGCCGCCGCGTGCTGTCGGCGTGGGCCGACGCGCCCGCCCGCTTCCGGGAGGACGCCAACGCCGAGGAGGACTTCGCGCTCGGCGGGTACCGCGACCGGGTCGTGGTCGAGCTCGCGCAGAACGCAGCCGACGCCGCCCGCCGCGCGGGAGTTCCCGGCAGGCTCCTCCTCGCCCTCGACGGCGACCGCCTCACCGCCGCCAACACCGGCGCCCCGCTGACCTCGGAGGGCGTGGAGTCCCTGGCCACGCTGCGGGCCTCCAGCAAGCGCGACGACCACGGTTCGGCGGGCCGGTTCGGGGTCGGCTTCTCCGCCGTGGTGTCACTCAGCGACGACGTCACCGTGGACTCCGGCGGCACCGCCGTGCACTTCTCCGCCGAGCGGGCCCGCGCGGTGGTCACCGACCTGCTCGACGCCGACGGCACCCACGCCGACCTCGCGGACGAGGTGGGCCGCCGTGCCGGGCACGTGCCCATGCTGCGCCTGCCGTTCGCCGCCGACCTCGTGCCCGAGCGCCCCGAGGGCGCCTACGACACCGTCGTCACGCTGGTCCTCCGCGACGAACGGGCCCGCGAACGGGTCCTGGAACTGCTGGACCGCACGGGGGAGGCGCTCCTGCTCGCCCTGGAGGGGATCTCCGAGGTGCGCGTCGTCGTCGACGGCGAACCGAGGACGCTCACCCGCGCTCCCGGCGACGACGGCAACGACCTGGTCACCACCCACAGCGACGCCGGGGGCAGCCGGGTCACGCCCTGGCGTGTGCTGCGCCGGTTCGGCGAGTTCGCCGCGCACCTGCTCGCGGACCGCCCCACGGAGGAACGCGAACGTTCCACGTGGTCGCTGACCTGGGCGGTGCCCGTGACCCCTGACGGAAGCGTGGCCACGCTGCCCGCCGACGTCGAGCACGTCGTGCACGCGCCCACCCCCACGGACACCGAACTCGACCTGCCCGCCGTGCTCATCGGCACGTTCCCGCTGGGCGCCGACCGGCGCTCCGTGCAGCCGGGCGCCGCCACGGACCTCCTGCTCATGGAGGCGGCCGACGCCTACTGCGCGCTGCTGCGCCGCTTCGCCCCCGCCGCCGCCCTCGACCTCGTGCCCGCCACCCGGGTGGGCGGCGGAGCCGTCGACGCGGTCTTCCGCACCCGCGTCTCCGAACCGCTCCAGGACACCCCGTTCCTGGCCACCGCCGCCGGTCACCCGGTCGCCCCCCGCGACGCCGTGCTCGTGGACACCGGGGGAGCCAGCGGTGCCGCCGACCTCGTCGACCTGCTGGTCGACCTCGTTCCCCCGGTGCTGCCCGGCTCCTGGAGCCCCCGCCACCCGGCCCTGGCCGCGCTGCGCGTACGCCGTCTGGGCCTGGCGGACCTCGCCGACCTGCTGGGGGACACCCAGCGTTCGCCGGAGTGGTGGCGCGGGCTCTACGCGGCCCTGAGCACCGCCGGGAACGGCGGTGCCGACCTGGACGAACTCGGCTCCCTGCCGGTCCCCCTGGCCGACGACCGCCTGGTCCGTGGTCCGCGCTCGCTGCTGGTGCCCACCGACGACTGGGCGCGGGTCGCGGACGCCGAGGGCAACCGGCTCGACCCCGCCGTCCTCGCCACACTGGGCGTGCGCGTGGTGCACCCCGAGGCGGCCCACCCGCTGCTGCTGCGCCTGGGCGCGGTGGAGGCCGGTGCCGCCACCGTCCTGGCCGACCCCCGCACCGAGGCGGCGGTCCGGGACTCCTTGGACGCCGAGGACCCCGAACCCGTCGCGGAGGCCGTCCTCGACCTGGTGGCCGCGTCCGGCACGACGGTCCGGGACGCTCCCTGGCTGTCCGAGCTGGCCCTGCGCGACGACGAGGACGGTTACTCGATCGCCGCCGAACTCCTCGTGCCCGGCGCTCCCCTGGCCGACCTGCTGGTGGACGACGCCCCGTTCGGCACGGTCCACGACGACCTCGTCCAGCGGCACGGCACCGACGCCCTCCGGGCCGTCGGCGCCCTGTGGGAGCTCACCGTGGTGCGTGCCGAGGAGGCCGCCCTCGGTGAGGCTCCGCTGGCCTTCGAAGGAGCCGGAGACGAGGGCCCGGACGGTCTGGACGACTGGGCCGACGACGTCCTGGAGCGCGTGGGCGACCCCGAACTGCCGCCGGTCGTCCCCGAGCTGGTGTGTGTCGCGGACCTCGACTACGTCTCCGACGACGCCTGGCCGCAGGCCCTGGCGATGCTCTCCCGGGAGCCGCTGCGCGAGGCGGTGGTCGAGCCCGCCCGCCTGCTCATGCCGGACGGTCGGGTGGTCGACGTGCCGTCCTACACCGCCTGGTGGCTGCGTACCCGGGCGCTCCTGGGCGGACGCGCTCCTGTGGAGCTGCGCACCGCCGACGCCGAGCCCGCCCTGAACGGGCTCTACGACGAGGTGCCCGCCGACGTCGACCCGGAGTTCGCGCGGGCGCTGGGGGTTCGCACGACCCTCTCGGACCTGCTCGCGGACCCGGACGGCCCGGACGATCTGCTCCAGCGGTTGGCCGACCCCGCGCGGCACGTGAGCCGCACGGCCCTGCGCCGCCTGTGGACGGCGCTGGCCGAGGTCGACGCCGACCTCGTCTCCCCGCCGTCGCTGGTGCGTGCCGTGAGCGAGGGGGCGATCGTGGTCGCCGACGCCGAGGACACCGTCGTGGTGGACTCGCCGGACCTGCTGCCCCTCGTGACGGACCGGCCGCTGGTGCTGGCCGAGGCCGCCGCCGCCGAGCGGCTGGCCGACGTGCTCGACCTGGACCTGGCGTCGGAGAGCGTCACGGGGAAGGTGAACTCGGCAGGGCGTGTCCGCGCGGTCCCCGACGAGGCCGCCCTGTTCCTCGCCGGGGAGTCGGACCGCACGTACCTGCACCACCAGAAGCTGACCGTGGACGGTGTGGAGGTGGAGTGGTTCGTCGGGGACGGCGCGATCCACGCCTCCGGGGCGGAGGGACTGGCCCGGGCCCTGTGCTGGCGGGCCGGCCAGTGGTCCCGCCGCCACCTGCTCGCGGCCGTCCTGCGGGACCCGTCCTCCGCCGCGCGCCTCCTGGCCGAAGCCGACCTGGAGTAGCTCCGTCGCGGCGTCCACCGCCGTCGCGCCCGGCGTCCACCGCCCGGCTCTCCAGGACACGTGGTCGTCCGGGGGCGTGCTCCCCGCTCCTGGGGACGCGCCCCCACCACGCGACTACGCCTCGGGGCTCTCGGCCCACTCCGTGACGTCCAGGGCGTCGCCCACGGACACCGTGCCCGGGCCGGTCACCGCGAACTTCGTGCAGAAGGCCACCCCGCCGTCCGCGACGCGGCGGTACGCGGCCAGGGCGCGCAGCGGCTGGGGGCCGCGCTTCTCCCCGGTCTCCTGGTCGATCGTGGTGACCGTGCAGCGGGTGCACATCTTCGCGTAGCCCAGCTCGGCGGTGCCGATCCGGACCCGGCGGATCAGGTCCTCGGTGTGCGGCTCGGGCCAACCGGTGACGATGACGTTGGGTCGGAACCGGGCCATCGGCACCGGACGCCCACCGTCGGCGACGATGCGCTCGTTGAGCTGGTCCAGGGAGGTCATCGAGCCGATCACGGCGGCGTGGCCGTCCGCGAAGCCCGCGGTGCCGGGGGTGACCCCGGTGGTCACGCGCCGGTTGTCGTCGGGGACCCGGACCAGGCGGCTGGCGCGGCCGAACAGCTCGGTGAGCCACCCGGCGACCTCGTCGCCCTGGTCCACGCCCACGAGGGGGTTGTTGTGCACCGTCACGTCGAGCCGGGGGCCCTCGGGGTCCACGTCCACCTTGACCGGTGAGAACCCCTCGGTGCTCAGGACCAGCCGGGAGCCGTCCGGGGTGAGGTCGGGCACGATCCGCGCCATGTGCGGGTCCCTGCGCTGGCTGCGGAAGTCGCCGGAGTCGTCCACCACCATGAACGAGCGGTCGTGGGTGATCCCGGCGGAGGTGAACTCGGCGGTGCCGAGGGGGAGTCCGGCGCATCCCTTGACGGGGTAGACGGCGAGGGAGGACACGCGGGCGGTCGGAGTGGCGCTCATGACGACGACGCTACCGGCCCCCTCCCGGAGCGGCGGACGAACCCTCGCGGAACCTCGTGGGGCTCGGCGGTGTGGTTCACCTCACACACCGTAACTGTACCTTCTGGAAGGTACAGTTACTCCCATGCGACCCAGTTCCCGCACCCTCATCCTCGACGCCGCCGTCCGGGTGACCGAACGGCAGGGCATCACCGCGCTGACCCTCGACGCCACCGCCGAGGAGGCCGGACTGACCAAGGGCGGCCTCCTCTACCACTTCCGGACCAGGGACGACCTGCTCCTGGCGATCCAACGCCACCTCGTCCAGGGCCTGGAGGAACAGCTCGTCGCCGAGCTCGGTGTCCCCTGGGAGGGGGCCACGCCCGTGGAACGAGGCGGCGCCTACGTTCGCGTCATGATGCGCGGCGAGGTCCGCCACGCCGACCTCGCGTTCATGGTGGAGTCCGAGTCCAACCCCGAGCTCGCCCGGATCTGGGACGAGCTGATGGAACGCTGGGTGCCCGTCCCTCAGTCGCTCGACCCGCGCGGACTGGACCTGTTCCTCGCGCGTCTGGCCGCCGACGGGCTCTGGATGTTCAAGGCCACCCCGGGGAACCCGCTCTCCGAGGAGGTGGCGCGGGCCCTGCGGGACCGCCTGGACCGACTCACCACGGCGGAGCCGCGGCCCTCCGACACCAAGGAGGACTCATGAGCGACGCGCACGAGGTCGGGACCGCACCCGTCTCCCGAGCCAGACGCTGGCTCGTGCTGGCCGCCGTCTCCGCCGGGCTGCTGCTCATCTCGGTGGACATGACCGTGCTCTACACGGCCCTGCCCACCCTCAGCTCCGACCTTCGGGCCAGCGCCTCCGAACGGCTCTGGATCATCAACGCCTACCCGCTGGTGATGGCGGGCCTGCTGCTCGGCGCCGGGACCCTCGGGGACCGGGTCGGCCACAAGCGGATGTACCTCGTGGGACTCGTGCTGTTCGGCGCGGCCTCCCTCGTGGCCGCCTACGCGGTCAGCCCCGCCATGCTGATCGCCGGGCGCGCCTTCCTGGCGGTGGGCGCCGCCGCGATGATGCCCGCCACGCTGTCGCTGATCCGCGTCACCTTCGTGGACGAGCGCGAACGCGGGATCGCGATCGGGGTCTGGGGCACCATGGCCATGGTCGGCGCGGCGGTCGGGCCCATCGTCGGCGGGGCGCTGCTGGAGTTCTTCTGGTGGGGTTCGGTCTTCCTGGTCAACGTGCCGATCGTGCTGGTGGCGCTCGTCCTGGCCGCCGTGGTCGCGCCGGGCGGTTCGGGCAGCTCCGACCGCCCCTGGGACCTGCTCGCGTCCGTGCAGGTCATGGTCGGCCTGGTGGGTCTCGTCTACACGATCAAGGAGCTCACCGGCCCCGAGCCGTCGGTCCTGGCGGTGACGGTGGCCCTGGGCGCCGCCGTGGCCGGGATCTGGAGCTTCGTACGACGCCAGCGCGGGCAGGCCTATCCGCTGGTCGACTTCGCGCTCTTCCGAGACCCGCGCATCCTCATCGGTGTGCTGGCGGCCGGAATGGCGATGTTCGCGCTGGCCGGGGTGCAGCTGGTCCTCACCCAGCGCCTCCAGCTGGTCCTGGGGTTCACCCCGTTGCAGGCGGGCACGACCGTCGCCGCCATGGCCCTGGGCGCCCTGCCCGTGGGTGTGGTCGTCGGAGCGCTGCTGTACCGGGTGGGCACCCGGCCGATGATCGTCGCCGGGCTGCTCACCTCCACCGTGGGGACCGTGGTGGTGCTCCTGACGGCCTCCGCTCCACTGCCCTGGACCGTCGCCGGGCTCCTGGTGATCGGCGCGGGCACCGGTGCGGCCATGACCGCCGCGTCCGCCGCGATCGTCGGCAACGCCCCCGCGCACCGGGCGGGCATGGCGGCCTCGGTGGAGGAGGTCTCCTACGAACTGGGCAGCCTGACCGGGGTCGCGATCCTGGGCAGCATGATGGCCGCCGTGTTCGCGCGGACCGTCGTCCTGCCCGACGGGGCGCCCGCCTCGGCGGCCGAGGGTATGGACGAGGCCCTCGCCGCCGCCCGCGACCTGGACGCCGCGAACGCCGCCGAGCTGGTGTCCGCCGCCGCCCGTGCCTTCGACAACGGCTTCCTGGTCACCCTGGCGATCGCCGCCGCCGTCCTGCTCGCCTCGGCCGCGTTCGCCTTCCTCCACAAGCGCGGCTGGAACGACGAGGCCGTCGGTGCGTCCGCCGGTCAGGGGAACTGCACCAACAGGTCGATGGAGTAGACGAACGGGAAGACGGTGGCGACCACGGCGGCGGCCGCCACCGCGCCCGAGGCGGGGAGGAAACGGGGGAACCGGCGGACCACGGCCCAGACGAGCAGGGCCGCGCCCGCCGCAACCGACCCCCACCAGTACGCGGCTGGCGTGGTGGCGGCGATGACCGTGAGGCCGTACACGCCCTCACCGACGAGCAGACCGCTCACCGCGCCAGCCGCGAGGGGCACGTACCCGGAGCGCGTCCTCAGGGCGTGGGCGCCCCACCCGAGGAAGGGGCCGACGACGACCGCCGCCGTGCACCAGAAGAGTGACGAGCCCAGGGAGGGGTGGAAGCCCCTCAGAACCGAGGCCAGGTCGTACCCGGCGACCATGGCGAACAGGGTGAGCACACCGGCCGCGATCGCGAACCCCCGCCGCCGGGCGGGGTAGGCGAGGAGGAGGGCGGCCACGCTCCAGGACCCCGACGAGTTGGCCAGGGGCGCCAGGACCTCGGGGAGCAGCCCCTGCGCGTACGAGGTGAGGACCCCCACCAGCAGCCCGCCGCCGACGGCGAGGGCCAGGACGAACCACGGAGACCGCTCCCCAGCGGGCGCGGGCCGGGCTCCGGGTTCGGAAGCGGTCTCGTCGGGGCCGGTGTCGGTCGTGCTCACGGTGGGGTCCTCGGTGCGTCGGTGACGGGACGTGTCGGCCCCGTGAGGCCGACTCCTGGGTCCTATCGCCGGGTCCCGCCCCGCCGGTTCACCGGTGGGAGACCGGACCGCCCAGGCCCCGGCGCGTCACCGGGCGACGCGGAAGAAGCCCTCGGAGATCAGCGTGCGCAGCGCCTCCGGGGTGCGCTCCCGGATCATCACCGGGTCCTCACCCATGAGGTCCGCGATGGCGTCCAGCAGCGGACCGACCGGCATGGTGCCGTCGCAGACACTGGCCAGCGCCGCCTCCACGGTGCCGATCCGCGCCACGCGGCGCAGACCGTCGCGCTGGCGCAGCAGGATCTTCTCCGGGTCGGGCGCCCCCGGCACGGCCACGCGCTCCTCGACCACGTTCGGCGCCAGGGCCACGTGCGCGGCCAGGAGGGCGGCGTCGGTCAGGCGGTGGGCGGTCATCGCGCCGTCCACCACGTCCGGCAGGTAGGGGCCCACCGGCTGCTGGACGTCGTGCCGCAGCTCCTCCACCCGCACGGTGGCGTCCTGGGCGACGTCGTTGCGCAGGCTGATCCAGCCGAAGCCGATCCCCTTGATGCCCTCGCGGTCGAAGTAGTCCAGCCAGGCGTCGTAGCGGCGCGTGTACTCGGGGGTGCCGTGCTCGCAGGAGTCGCGCAGCCACAGCTCCACGTACTCGGCGGGGTCCTGGACGTCGCGCTGCACGACCCAGCCGGAGCAGCCCGTGCCGGTGATCCAGCCGCCCACCCGGTCCTGCCAGTCGTCGGAGTCGGTGTGCGTCCAGTTGGCGAGGAACTGTCCCCACCCGCCCTCGGTGAGGTGGGCGGGGGCCTGCCGGACCAGCTCGGCGCAGACGGTGTCGCCGGGCAGGTCGGACTCCCGGTAGGTGTACCGGGCCGTCTCGGGGGTGATCACGAACGGCGGGTTGGACACGATGAGGTCGAAGCGCTCGTCCCGGACCGGCTCGAAGAGCGAGCCCTGGGCCAGGCGGGCGCCGGTGATCCCGGACAGGGCGAGGCTGATCCCGGCCAGTCGCACCGCGCGCGGGTTGAGGTCGGTGGCCACCACCTCCCGGGCGCGGGAGGCCAGGTGGAGGGCCTGCACACCGCAGCCGGTGCCCAGGTCGAGGGCGCGTTCGTAGGGGCCGTCGACGATCAGTCGGGAGAGGTTGGCGGAGGCGCCGCCCGCGCCGACCACGTGGTCGGCGCCGGGTACCCGCCCGCTGCCGGGCCGGACCTTGGGGTCGGAGACGACGAAGCCGGGGCGGCCGTCCTCCAGCTCCCAGGGGCCCAGGTGGACGAGGGCGCGGACCACCGGGCCGTCGGCCCCCTCCTCGACGGTGACCAGCCCCGCGTCCGCGAGCTCGTCGACGGGGAGGATGGCACGGGCCGCGCGCGCCGGAATGGGGGCCTGGAGCCACCACAGGCGCAGGAGCAGTCCGAGGCGTTCCTCCCCGCCCGTGGCGCGGAGTGCGGGCACGAGCTGCTCGCGGGCCAGGGCCTTGGCGGCGGCGTCACCGAGGCGGTCGCGGACCCCGGACACCGTGTAGTCGGCGTCGATCAGGGTGCCACGGAGCCGGTCGGCGAGTCCTCGCGGGAATTCTGTCTCAGACACCAGCCCATTATCGGTCAGGTGACGAGGTGCCCCGGTGCGCCGGTGGCACGGTTCAGGGGGTTCCGGGCTCGCGGGGGGCCTCCTCGGCCGACCGTCCGACCGCCCGATCCGCCGCCTCGTCGCGTTTGCGGAACAGGTACGGGATGTAGAGGAACCCGAACACCCCGAGGGCGATCCCGGTCACACAGACGCCGATCCACCACTTCTCGGAGGAGGGCAGGCCGTCTCCCATGACGAGGAGCACCACGAGGGCGATCGTCCACGCGACCGTGCCGATGGCGGCGGGGACGCGGTAGTCGCTCTCGTGGACTTCGGGGTCGGGCTGACGAGGTTTGGGCACGGATCCAGGCTATCCGCTGGCACCCGGCGGGCGCGGTAGCGGTGCGATGACGCGAGGTCAGCGGGGAGATGCCTTGGTCACACCCGATGATCCGATCTCCCCTTCATATGGCGATTTCTATGAAATTGATGTGAAACGGGTGTCGGGTGTTGTACGAAGATGCAACTAATCTGGCGCAGAATCCTTGTTGTCCAGTAACACGACCAGGTCAGGCTGACGACGTGAACGCACCGACTCCCTCCTCCACTGACGAGCAACGACGCCCCAAGGGCGCGGTGGACCGCTACTTCCGCGTGTCCGAGCGCGGCTCCACCATCGGCACCGAGGTCCGCGGTGGCATGGCGACCTTCTTCGCCATGGCGTACATCGTCGTCCTCAACCCACTGATCATCGGTACCGCCGAGGACGTCAACGGCGACACCCTGGGCATCCCCGGCGTCGCCGCGATGACGGCCCTGGTCGCCGCGCTCTCCTGCGTGCTCATGGGCGTGGTCAGCCGTTACCCCTTCGCCATCGCGGCGGGCATGGGCCTCAACGCCGTGGTCGCCTACGGCATCGCGCCGCTCATGTCCTGGGCCGACGTCTTCCTGCTGATCATCATCGAGGGCGTCGTCCTGCTCATCCTCGTGCTGACCGGCTTCCGCACCGCGGTCTTCGCCGCGATCCCGCCCGGTCTCAAGGTGGCCATCGCGGTCGGTGTGGGCCTCTTCCTGGCACTCATCGGACTGGTCAACGCCGGTTTCGTGCAGGCCGGTGAGGGCACCCCGGTCCAGCTCGGCGACGGCGGCCTCAACGGCTGGCCGATCCTCATCTTCGTCATCGGCCTGCTCCTGAGCATCGGCCTCTACGTGCGCAACGTGCGCGGCGCGCTGCTCATCGGCATCGTGGCCACCACGTTCGTCGCCATCGCGGTGGAGACGCTCCTCGGTGACGGCGCCGACGCCCTCGGGTGGGGCCTGACCGTGCCGAGCCTGCCCACCAGCCCCGGCGACCTGGTCGCGCTCCCGGACGTCTCCCTGCTGGGCCTGTTCCTCGACGGCGGGCTGGCCGGTCGCTTCTCCGACGTGGGCGTGGCCACCGTCGTCATGCTCATCTTCACCCTGCTGCTGGCGGACTTCTTCGACACCATGGGCACCATGGTCGGTGTGGCGCACCAGGGCGGGCTGGCCGACGAGGACGGCAACATCGAGGGCACCCGTGAGGTGCTGGTCGCGGACTCCCTGGGCACGGTCCTGGGCGGCATCGGCTCCGCCTCGGTCGCCACCCTCTACGCGGAGTCCGCCGCCGGTGTCGGTGAGGGCGCCCGAACGGGTATCGCCCCGATCGTCACCGGTGCGATGTTCCTGGTCGCGACCCTGTTCACGCCGCTGGTCACCCTGGTTCCGTTCGAGGCGGCCACCCCGGTCCTGGTGATCGTGGGCTTCATGATGATGACCCAGGTGACCAACATCGACTTCAAGGACCCGGCCATCGGCATCGGTTCCTTCCTGGCGATCATCATGATGCCGTTCACCTACTCGATCGCCAACGGCATCGGGTTCGGCCTGCTCGCCTTCGCCTTCGTCATGCTGGTCACGGGCCGTGGCCGCCGCGTGCACCCGCTCCTGTGGCTGATCTCGGTGATCTTCCTGATCCACTTCGCGGAGGCGCCGATCTACGCGCTGATCGGGTGACCTCCTGATCCGCTGAGCCGTGTCGGACCCCGGGCCGACGTCCCCGAGCGGGGGCGTCGGCCCGAGTCGTGTACCAGGGGAGGGGAATGCGGGGCGGGGTGGGTATCGTTGCGTGAAGTGATGAGTCAACGCCGTTTACTTCTCTGCCCCCGAAACCACGTCCCGGTGGTCGCCTCCGCCCCTCCCCGGTGTCCGACGGGGAGGGACTGATGCGCCGCATCGCGATGTTCCGTTCCCTGGGCGTGCGCAACTACCGCATCTACGCGCTCGGTCAGCTGGTCTCCAACCCCGGCACCTGGATGCAGCGCATCGCCCAGGACTGGCTGGTCCTCCAACTCAGCGGAGGCAGCGGTATCGCGCTGGGAATGACCACCGCGCTCCAGTTCCTGCCCATGCTCTTCCTCGGGCTGTGGGGCGGCGCGATGGTCGACCGCTTCGACAAGCGCAGGCTCCTGATCATCACCCAGGCCAGCATGGGCGTGCTCGCCGTCGGCCTCGGTGTCCTGGCCACGCTCGGCGCGGCCGAGGTCTGGCACGTCTACCTGTTCGCCCTCGGCCTCGGCCTGATCACCGTGCTCGACAACCCGGGGCGTCAGGCCTTCGTCCCGGAGATGGTCGACCGGGACCTGCTGCCCAACGCGATCGCCCTGAACAGCGCCAGCTTCCAGCTCGGCCGCGTCACCGGTCCCGCCGTCGCCGGAGTGCTGATCGGCCTGGTCGGCAGCGGACCGGTGTTCATGGTCAACGGGCTCTCGTTCGCCTTCACCATCGTCGCCCTGCTGCTGATCCGCACCGCCGACCTCAACCCCACCGAACGCGTCCCGCGCGGGAAGGGGCAGATCCGCGAGGGCCTGCGCTACATCGGGGGCAGACGCGACCTGGTGCTGCTGCTGGTCCTCGCCGGGGCCGTGCAGTTCTTCGGCGCCAACGCGCAGAACCAGATCGCCCTCATGGTCAACAACGTGTTCGAGGCCGGGGCGACCGCCTTCGGCGTGGCCGCCGCCGCGCTCGCGGTGGGCGCGCTGGCCGGGGCCCTGCTGGCCGCGCGCCGTGAGCACCCGCGCCTGAAGCTGGTACTGATCGGCGCGATGGGCTTCGGTGCTACCCAGCTCGTGGCTGGCCTGATGCCCGGCTACGTCGCGTTCGTTCTGGTCCTGGTCCCGATGGGCGTGCTCTTCATGACCTTCGTGACCACGCTCAACGCCACCTTCCAGCTGAGTGTGGACCCCCAGATGCGCGGCCGGGTCATGAGCATGTTCCTGCTGGTGTTCATGGGTGTGGCGCCGATCGGCGCGCCCGTGGTGGGCCTGATCGCGGACGCCTTCGGACCCCAGGCCAGCCTCCTCACGGGCGGCGCGGTGACCACCGTCGTGGTCGGCGTGCTCACGGTGCTGCTGATGCGCGTCAGGGGCGTGGCCGCGCGCGACCTGCTGCCCCGGCGGCGGCGCGGATCCGGACCCGCGGGATCAGGCGGTGACCACCCGGGTGACCATGGAGACCGAGCTGACCGCGAGCAGCACCAGCACGGTACGGCGGAACAGCTCGGCGTCCAGCCTGCGGAACAGGCGCTCACCCACGAGGGTGCCGATCAGCAGGGCGGGGACACCGACCACCAGCAGGCCTCCGACCTGCGGCGTTAGCTGACCGCCGAAGCCGAACCCCACCAGCGTCGCCACGCTCGTCGCGGAGAAGGTCACGGCGAGTGTGGCCCGCTGGACCCGGGGTTCCAGTTCGGCCAGTCGCGAGCCCTGGAGCCCGGCCACCATCAGCGGGCCGTCGATCGCCGTGGAGGCGAACGCGGCGCCTGAGAGCGCGCTCATCCCGGCCACCGCCCCCATACCGCCGGGGATGCGCACCCTGCGCCACACCAGGACGGTGCCGAGGACGACCGTCACCGCGATCAGGACCAGCAGGACCTGCTCGGAGAGCACGTTGAGCGCCCACAGCCCGAACGGCACCCCCGCCAGGGCGCACACGAGCAACAGGACGGCGGACCGCCGGTCCACGTGTGCCCGGTCCCGCAGCGCGACCCACAGGTTCAGCGGGACCGCCAGGGTCGCGGAGACCACCACCGCCGTGACCGGGTCCAGGAGCAGGGCCAGCGGCGGCACGGCGGCCAGGGAGAACCCGAAGCCCGCGGTGATACGGATCAGGGCGGCGAGCGTCAGGACCACGAACACACAGGCGAGGACGTACACGGAGGCGGCTCTCAGGACGAGGTGGCGGGCGGCGGGGGTCGAAGGGATGATGATGTCATGACCCTGTTCGTCGCGCTCTGGCCGCCCGACCAGGTCCGGGACCGTCTGGAACGGGCGGTGCGCGCCGCCCGCCCCACCGCGCCGGAACTGCGCTGGAGCCCGCCGGAGCGCTGGCACCTCACCCTGGTCTTCCTGGGGGAGCCCGCCGTGCCCGTCGCGGAGCTCTCCACCGCGCTGGGGCGGGCCCTGGAGGGGTGGCCGCCTCCCGAACTGGCCCTCGACGGCTGGGGCGTCTTCCCCCGAACGGACGGGCCGGGGCACCGCGCGTCCGTCGTGTGGGCGGGGGTGCGGGGCCACGGGCTCCCGGAGCTCGCCGGGGTCCTGACCGACGCGGCCCGTGACGCGGGCGTGCCCGTCTCGTCACGCCCCTTCGTGCCCCACGTCACCCTCGCCCGTGCCCGCCGCCCCCGCGACGTGACCCGGACCCTGCGTGCCCTGGGCCCGGCGCCCGCCACCGGCTGGCGGGCCGACCGGGTCTCCCTCGTCGAGAGCCGCCCGTCGGGGCCGGACCGCTACCGGACCGTCCGGAGCTGGGGACTACCCTGGGGTAGCGAATCCCAACGAGCACCGGAGCGGGGCACGTCATGAGCATGCTCACCAACAACCGCAAGCAGCGCTGGCTGCTGCCAGTGGTGCTCGGTTCGATCATGCTCATCGTGGTCCTGGGAGCCCTCTTCGGCTGAGCCGGCTTGACCCTGACACCGGTGTCAGGGTCCTAACGTCCGGGCCATGACCACTCCCACGCTCCGTTCCGGCTGGCTCGCGTGCCTGGCCCTGACCGCGTTCGCGGTCGGGACCGACGACCTCGTCATCGCCGGACTCCTGCCGGTCATCGCCCTGGACCTCGACGTCGGCGTCGCCGCGGCGGGGCAGCTCGTGACCGTCTTCTCCCTCACCTACGCCGTGGCGGCCCCTCCGTTGGCAGTGGTCACCGCCCGGATGCCCCGCCGCACCCTCCTCCTCGGCGGACTCGCGGTGTTCGCCCTGGTCAACCTGGTCACCGCCCTCGCGCCCACGTACACCGCCCTCATGGCACTGCGGGTGCTCGCCGCCCTGGTCGCCGCCGCCCTCACCCCGGCCGCCTTCTCCATGGCGGCCCGGCTCGCCCCGTCCGGACACACCGGACGCGCGGTGGGCGCCGTCGCCGCGGGGCTGACCGTCGCCCTCTTCCTGGGGGTGCCGATCGGCGCGCTGCTGGGCTCCGCGTTCGGCTGGCGCTCGGCCTTCGTGGCCGTCGCCCTGCTCACCGGCGCGGTCCTGCTCGCCTCCCTCCGGTACCTTCCCCCGCTCCCGGGGGCGCCCGAGGCGGGGCTCCGCGCACAGCTGCGCCACCTGGGCCGTCCCGCGATCCTGACCTGTGTCACCGGGACCGTCGCCGGGGCCACCTGCGGGTTCATGACCTACACCTACGTCGCCCCGATCACCCGCGACCTCACCGGAACGGGCGGCGCGGCCCTGGCCCCGCTGATCGCGGTGGTGGGCGTCGCGGGGGCCGTCGGGACCTTCCTGTGCGGAAGGGCCACCGACCGTTGGGGCGCCGACCGGGTCCTGCTCGGCACCTTCGCCGGGATGGTCGGGACCAGCCTCCTCCTGGTCCTGCTGGCGCTCCCCACCAGCGTGCCGACCTGGGCCCTGGCAGGTGTCCTCGCCCTGTGGGGGTTCGCGGCCTGGGGGTTCGCCGCGCCGATGAGCGCCCGGCTGCTGTTCCTGGCCGGGAACGCGGGCACCGAGGCCCTCGCCCTCAACACCGGAGGGCTGTACGTGGGCACGGCGGTGGCCGGGGCCCTGGGCGGCGCGGTCGTCGCGGGGTACGGGGGAGCGGGGGTCCCGGTGGCCGCCACCGCCGTGGGCCTGGCCGCGCTGGGGTTCATGGCGCTCTCCGTGCGCTGGTTCCCCACCAGCGGGCACCGCGAGAGGGTTTCGTAGTCTGGTGGGGGGGGGGGGGGGGGGGGGGGG